>JALERM010000181.1 GCA_022764165.1 Eubacterium sp.
TTTCAGTTTGTGGAGGTGTTAGGATGAAACAAATTATATCTTTATTACTGTCCCTATTTTTGATTGTGACTTTTTCAGGTTGTCATAATAGTGTAGACACGGGAGACATGCCACCAATGATAGATATGTACGGTCAAAAATATGTTGCTCCTAATATGCCTGTTAATGAACTACCACAAGGCTATACTTATTTGGGAGAACTGAGCAAGGAGCAAGCAAATGGCACAGGTCTTGAAGGATGTAAAATGTATGCTGTAACTGAATTAGACAGTATTCCTGATTTTTATCTATATCAAGAGTGTGGAACACCGATTGATGACAATACTGTGGACAGTGAAAAAATACAATGGGCATATGTTCAATGGATTAAAGTAAAAGCAGAATAAGACAAATTTCAGGCTTACGGAGAGATTGAAAGCATGCATGAATTTGAATTTGTTTTGCTAATGCAAAAAATTTTGATTTAAATACAGATGTTGCGGTATAATGGAAACGCAATATTTGTATGCTTACAAACGGGTTTATAGTGTTGCAAATCTATAGTTTTAGGAGGATAAACGATGAATCATTTACCTTTACATGTGCGTGTTCCAATCGAGGGAAATAATCCGAGTATTACTCGTTTGGAAGAAAAATGTATTAAATGTGGAATGTGTAAGGACGTATGTACAAATGCCATAGGTGTGCATGGTACATATACATTTGAGCAGACTTGTGGAGAGGCTGTGTGTATAAATTGCGGACAGTGTACAAATGTCTGTCCTGTAGACAGTATTATGGAAAAGTATGAATATTTGGATGTAAAGAGAGAGGTTCAGAATTCGGAAAAGATTGTCATTGTAAGTACGTCACCATCCGTACGAGCTGCGCTGGGGGAAGAATTCGGTATGCTTGATGGCAGCTTTGTACAAGGGAAAATGGTTTCGTTGCTTAGAAAATTAGGCGTAAATTATGTCCTTGATACCTGTTTTGCAGCTGACCTTACTATTGTTGAGGAAGCTAGTGAGCTTATTGAGAGAATGACCAAAAAAAACGCTCCCTTACCTCAGTTTACCAGTTGTTGTCCTGCATGGGTTAAGTATGTGGAAACATATTATCCGGAAATGATTCCGAATCTTTCATCAGCGAAAAGCCCTATCGGAATGCAGGGACCTACAATTAAGACCTATTTTGCTGAGAAGAAGGGTATAGATCCAAAATCAATTGTAAATGTGGCACTTACTCCATGTACTGCAAAGAAATTTGAAATTCGCAGAGATGAGATGAACGCTTCTGCTCATTATCTTGGTGTAGAGGGGATGCGTGACATGGATTACGTGATCACGACCAGAGAGCTTGCAAAGTGGGCAAAAGAGGAAGGGATTGATTTTGCCAGTCTTGAAGATGGTGAATATGACAATTTTATGGGAGATGCATCTGGAGCTGGTATTATTTTCGGCAATACCGGAGGTGTTATGGAAGCTGCTCTCAGAACTGCTTACGAATTTATTACAAAAGAAAAATCACCGGAACAGTTATTCAACCTTACACCTGTAAGGGGATATGAAGGCGTCAAAGAAGCTACTTTAAAGGTTGGCGATTTAGATGTGAATATCGCTGTAGTATATGGTACAGCCAATGCCGGGAAAGTAATTGAGGGCATCAAGCAGGGAGAAAAACAGTATCATTTTGTGGAAGTTATGACTTGCCCGGGCGGATGTATCGGTGGAGGCGGCCAACCAAAGGATATCATGAAGGATAAGGACGAGGTACGTAAAGCGAGAATTGCAAGTCTCTATACAAGGGATGAGGCGATGACACTCAGACGCAGTCATGAGAATCCGGAGATTATTCATCTTTATGAGGAGTTTTATGGAAAGCCGTTAAGTGAATTGGCAGAAAAGATGTTACACACTTCTTATGAAGATAAGAGTGAAATATTAAATCGAAAAGGAGATATAAAAATGAGTAAATGGGTATGTAGTATTTGTGGTTATGTGCATGAAGGAGAGGCAGCACCGGAGCAGTGTCCTTTATGTAAGCAGCCTGCATCTGTTTTCAAGAAGGTGGAAGAGTCGCCTGTAAAGAGTAAGTATGCTGGAACAAAGACAGAGAAGAATCTTTGGGAAGCGTTCGCAGGGGAATCTCAGGCCAGAAATAAATACACTTATTTTGCTTCAGTAGCAAAGAAGGCCGGATATGAGCAAATTGCAGCATTATTCCTGCAGACAGCTGACAATGAGAAGGAGCATGCAAAACTCTGGTTTAAGGCGCTTGGTGAACTTGGAGATACCGCAGAAAATCTTCTTCACGCTGCAGAAGGCGAAAATGCAGAATGGACAGATATGTATGCTAGAATGGCTAATGAAGCGGAAGAAGAAGGTTTCCCGGAATTAGCCGCTCAGTTCAGAGGTGTTGCTGCGATTGAAAAACTTCATGAAGAAAGATATCGTGCACTTCTTAAGAATGTTGAAACTATGGAAGTGTTTAAGAAGAGTGGCATTACAATATGGGAATGTCGCAATTGCGGACATCTTGTAGTTAGTGCAGAAGCTCCTGAAAAATGCCCTGTATGTAATCATCCTCAGGCTTACTTTGAGGTAAGAAAAGAGAACTATTAAGATACCGTATTTATTTGATCAAAGACTATTTACAGTGTACAAAAATGTAAATTTACAAAACAGTTAGACATATTCCAATTTGTTGAACTAAATAGCATATACTGACCGATAGGAGCAAGGTTGAAACCCACCTTGCTCCTATTCGTTTGTCAATGAGCATTCATACAAAATGAATAAAAAGGTCAGTTATACATACCAATACTTATCTCGGACAGAGACTAAAATAAAGGAGTGTGTTCGTATGATATATAATATTATTCAATCAGTGACAGAAAAATTATCCTCTTCGCCTTATATAGAAGGCATCGTATTAAGGCAACCTCTTTTGAGGAGTTGTTCGAAAAGACCAAGGCGCTTCCTTGGGAGCGGTATATCCCGGAAAACGGTAAGTTCTGGGTGACGAAGGCGAACTCCGTAAAGAGTAAGCTGTTCAGCCCGTCGGATATCCAGCGTATTATGAAAAAAGCCATGGTAGAGCGCATGAAGCAAAGCTACAAGAAGGAATGGTTCCCGGAGGACGGAGCACCGTTCCTGATTCGTGTGTCTATCATGAAGGACGAGGTGACAGTGGGACTGGACACCTCCGGTGAGTCCCTTCATAAGAGAGGCTATCGTAAGCTCAGCTCCAAGGCACCGATTACGGAGACCTTGGCAGCGGCGCTGATTTTGTTGACACCGTGGAGAGAAGACCGCATTTTAGTAGATCCGTTCTGCGGCAGCGGTAACATCCCGATTGAGGCGGCCATGATCGGGGCAAATATCGCACCGGGCATGAATCGTGAGTTTTGTCCGAGGATTGGACGCATCTTGTGCCGAAGAAGCTTTGGTACGATGCGATAAATGAGGCAGAGGATTTGATTAAGCGGGATGTGTCTATGCAGATTCAGGGCTATGACATTGACGGTGATATGATAAAGGCGGCACGCCAGAACGCGGAGGATGCGGGAGTGCTGGATTATATTCATTTTCAGCAGCGTCCGGTGAGTCAGTTAAGCCATGCGAAAAAGTACGGTTTTGTCATTACGAACCCGCCGTACGGCGAGCGTCTGGAGGAGAAAAGGGCTCTGCCTGGCCTGTATCAGGAGTTCGGAAAGGCCTTTGCGGGATTAGATAGCTGGTCCTGTTACATGATTACCTCCTACGAGGAGGTCCAGAAGTATTTCGGTCGTCAGGCGGACAAGAACCGCAAGATTTACAACGGTATGTTAAAGACCTATTTCTATCAGTTTATGGGACTGCACCCGCCGAAGAAAAAGCCGGAGCAGTAGGACTAATTAAAAGAGGATTTAGTTATGGAACAGAGTAAAAAACGCCGGCTCAATTTCGGTATGGCCGGTGTGATTTGGGCGCTGGCATGGCCTACCATGTTAGAGCAGCTCATGCAGACTGCCGTGCAATATATCGACACTGCTATGGTAGGTAGTCTGGGAACCCAGGCTACGGCAGCGGTAGGCGCCACCACCACGTTGAACTGGCTGGTGGGTAGTACCATCTCTGCAGTGGGCGTGGGATTTTTGGCGTTTATTGCAAAGGCGCTGGGAGCCGGAGAAAAAGACTCTGCTAAGCGGGCCGCTTCTCAGGCGGTGCTTTCCGTGCTGGCGGTAGGTATCGTGGTTACGGTGATAACGGTAGGCTTGTCCGGACAGATTCCGAAATGGATGCAAGTGGATGAAGGAATCCGGGATTTGGCAGGACAGTATTTCCTGATTTTATATTTGCCGATGTTATTCCGGACAGCCAGTACCATTTTCGGTACGGTGCTCCGGGCGGCGGGAGATACGAAATCACCGATGAAAATCGGTGTGGTGGTGAATCTTGTCAATGTGGTATTGAACTTTTTACTGATTTATCCCACCAGAGAGCTTACGGTATTTTCCTTTACATTTACCATGTGGAGCGCGGACCTTGGCGTGATCGGTGCGGCGGTGGCCAGTGCCATTGCTTATATCGTAGGAGGTATATTAATTACGATTGTACTTTGGCGGCACCCGTCGGTGTCTCCGAAGGGACAGTCCTTAAAGCCGGATATGAAGATTATAAAGCCTTGTCTGCGGGTGGTCATGCCGAATATGCTGCAGCGCTTCGGGACATCCCTGGGCTATGTGGCATTTGCGTCTATGATAAATGCTTTGGGGGATGTGTCCACGGCGGCACATACCATTGCCAATACGGTGGAATCCGCCTTTTACATTCCGGGCTACGGTATGCAAACGGCGGCAGCAACCTTGGCGGGCAATGCCTATGGAGCCAACGATGAAAAGCGCCTGAAAGAGCTGGCACGGATGTTCTTCCCGATTGAAATTGCTTTAATGATATTCTCGGGAGCTGCGTTATTCTTTGCGGCACCGGCGCTGGTAAGTATCTTTTCTGATTCGGAGGAGGTCATTCGCCTCGGAACCATAGTACTTCGGATGGTGGCGGTATCGGAACCGTTCTTCGGCTTCTCCATTATTATGGAGGGCATGATGCAGGGCGTGGGCGAGACTAAGCGGCCGTTTGTATACAACATCGTCGGCATGTGGCTGGTGCGCATCGTAGGAACCTTTATTTGTACGAGCTTCTTTGATTTGGGGCTGGTGGCAGCCTGGGCGTGCATGATTGCGCACAATCTGTTCCTGTTTGTGCTGTTTTTGATTTGCTATGCAAAGGGACGGTGGAATCCGTTCCGGAAGGTACGGGAAGCGTAAGGATGGATGGAATGCTTTACGGAAGTGTTGCCGGGAACTAAATATAAATGTGTTGGAGGACTCTCGGTTTTTGGGAGTCCTCCCCTTAAATTAAGAGGAGGATTGTTTGGAGAGTTCCTGTATCATAAAGGGCAAGAAGTCTTCTTAATGTTGGAAAAAGTAAATTTGATGGCGCGTCGGATTTGCGAAGGATAAAAAGGAGAGCATAGAATGAATAAAACAATTACAAAGAATCTCAGAAAGCTGAGACAGGGAAAACGGTTGACTCAGGAGTATGTGGCGGAAAGTTTGGGTGTAAGTGCCAAGGCTGTTTCGCGTTGGGAGAAGGGGGACTCGACACCTGATATGGAAAAACTGATTGCTATTAGTGATATGTTCGAAATTTCTTTGGATGAGCTAGTAATGGATAAAGTACCAACTCAAATAGGAGAAGCTTCCTCTAAGTCAGAAATTGTAATCGAACTAAAGGAAAAAGTCTTAACTGATGAAAACAAGAAGAAGGCAAAAAAGGGATTGAAGATTGCTGCAATTATTTTTGGTGAAATTGTTTTGATTGATGTTATTTCTTTGATTATTTATGTTAGTTTGTATGGTTTTCCACAGTAAGGTGAAAATTTCAGTTTGGCGGGGAGTTGAGCAGAACGCAAAATCGGAATCTGACGAGGAGTGTGATTGTATGAAAAAGGTGATAGCATTAGTTTTTGCATTGGTCTGTGTGCTGGGCTTGGATAGTTGTACCAACAGAAGCATGAACTACATCATCAGTAATGAGCCGAGTATTACGGGCATTGTCAAAGAAACGAACAAATACTCTATTTTGATTGAAAATGAGAATGGTGAATATTGGGTATCTCTGGATGTGGAGAACAAAGACAGCATGACCATTTTCAACATCGGTGATGAAGTGTGGTCTATTACAATGGTAATGTCGCAGAAAGTTATCCGATGCAGATAAATACGGTTTATGCCATTACATTGAAAACTCCTGCTGACAGAACAGAGAACGACAAATCTTGATTTTCTGGGATTTACCTTCTGCTGTGGAAAGACAAGAAAAGGAACATTCTGTGTTAAATTGCAGACGAGTCGGAAGAAATTTGAAAAGAAGCTGAAAGACTATAAACACTGGATTTATCTTGAAATGAGATAAGACTCCCACCTCTATAGGTGGTGAGTTACGACAATTTAGTCTTGGTGGGAGTCCAATCTCCTTCCAAGATAAAGCCTCCGGCGGATTGCAGAGGTGCGCAGATGTATCATGTCATGCGAGGCATGACGCGCACCTCGCAGCAAGTACGCCGAGGCGTACTTGAAAAAAAAAGCAGAACAATGGGGTTTTGTGCTCCTTGTTCTGCTTTTTTTTTCGTACAACAATGGATGAAAAATTTATTGGAATATTTATTAAACAATATCATAAACTGTGGAGTGTAAGAACAGGAGGTTTCTATGGCGGCATTTGATAAAATATGCAGTGGATATGAACAGATGGACGAGATTCTGGATTATATTCGTCTGGGGGATAATGTGGTCTGGCAGATTTCCAATCTGGATGAATTCAGAATGTTTGCGGAACCCTTTGCCAGACAGGCAGTGAGAGACGGAAGAAATGTTATATATATCCGGTTTGCACAGCATGAACCGGTGCTTCAGGATCTGAGCGGTATACAGGTAAAAGAGTTTGATCCGGATGAAGGATTTGAAGCCTTTACAGTGGCCATTCATGAGGAAATTACAAGACAGGGTGTGGATGCCTTTTATGTGTTCGATTGTTTGTCAGAACTGCAGTCGGTGTGGTATACAGATCTGATGATGGGTAATTTCTTCCGGGTGACCTGTCCGTATTTGTTTGAACTGGATACGGTGGCTTATTTTCCGTTAATCCGGGGGCGTCATTCTTTTGATGCGGTGGCACGGATCAGGGATACTACGCAGCTTCTTCTGGATGTGTATTCTAATGAAAAATATGTCTACCTTCATCCGTTAAAAGTATGGAATCGATATTCTGATCAGATGTTTCTTCCACACAGTTACCGGAAAAGTACCGGGCAGTTTACGACTGTGGCGGACGGTGTGGGTATGAGCCGGTATTATCAGACGCTGCAGAAGATATCTGTGAACAGTCAGGATCAGAATTACGACAGTCATGACCGCTTTTTCAATATGGCAAAGATGGCATATGCACAGGGACAGTTTACCGAGGATACGGAAAATCAAATTATCCGCAGTACCATGACAAAAGATAAACAGCTGAAGACATTGGTAAAAGAGTATTTTACACCGGAAGACTATTTTATGCTGCGGGATCGGATGATCGGAAGCGGTGCGATTGGCGGAAAAGCCTGCGGTATGTTGCTGGCAAGGAAAATTGCAGAGACCGAGATTCCTGAATATCTGGAACATAATGAGCCACATGACTCTTTTTACATCGGTTCAGACGTATTTTATACATATATTGTTTCTAACGGGGACTGGAAGCTGAGAATTCAGCAGAGAACAAAAGAGGGATATTTTGGTGTGGCACAGGAGTTACAGCAGCATTTACTGCATGGGACATTTCCGGCAAAAATCAGAGAACAATTTCTGAATGTGCTGGAGTATTTTGGACAAAGTCCGTTTATTGTCCGTTCCTCCAGTTTTCTGGAAGATGGATTCGGCAATGCCTTTGCAGGAAAATATGAGTCTGTGTTCTGTGTCAATCAGGGAAGTCCGGAGGAACGGCTGGAAGAATTTGAACAGGCGGTAAGGATTGTCTACGCCAGCACCATGGATTATTCGGCACTGGAGTACAGGCTTTTGCGGGGATTGGATAAAAAGGATGAGCAGATGGCCATACTGGTGCAGAGGGTGTCCGGTTCCTACCATGGAAAATATTTTATGCCTGGAGCCGCGGGCGTGGGGTATAGCCACAGTGCTTATAAATGGTATCCGGATATGGATCCGGAAGCGGGTATGCTTCGTATTGTTATGGGTCTTGGGACAAAAGCAGTTGACCGGACTACAGAAGACTACCCCCGCCTTGCCAATCTGGATCGTCCTGCAGTGACGGTGCTTACCACGGTAGAACAGAAACATAAGTTTTCGCAGCGATATATCGATGTCCTTGACTGTCAGGAAAACAAGCTGACAGAGGTTGCTATGGAGAAATTGCTTCCTTTTCTGCCTCTCTGGTATAAAAAAATGGTGCTGGAACATGATTATGAGGCGGAAAACCGTCTGTATCAGATGGGAAGATACAGAGATGTGTGGTTTGTGAGCTGCCAGAAACTTCTGGAGAAAGAGAAATTTACCGGGCTGATGCAGAAAATATTGAAGACTCTGGAACGGGTGTATGGTAATCCGGTGGACATCGAATATGCCGTCAATATGGACGAAGAAGGAGATTTTGTGGTAAACCTTCTTCAATGTCGTCCGCTGTATCTGGGACAGGAAGGTGAGAACGTCAATCTGAACGATCTGCATTTACAAAAGATATTTTTTGATATTAAAAATTCATCTATGGGTCCTTCTGGAAAGCGGAAAATCGATGTGGTGGTACAGGTAGATCCGGTACTCTATTACGAGTACCCATACGGTAAAAAATATGATGCAGGTGCAGCCATAGGAAAAATCAACCGTTACTACAGGGGAAGCGGAAAGAAGCTGCTTTTAATGACACCGGGAAGAATCGGAACTTCTTCCCCGGAACTGGGGGTTCCGGTTACTTTCGGAGATATTTCCAACTTTTCAGCAGTATGTGAAGTGTCGGACAACAGGGCCGGTTATATGCCGGAGCTGAGTTATGGAAGCCATATGTTCCAGGATCTGGTAGAGGCAGAGATTATCTATGGAGCAATCTATAACAATGAAAAGACGTTGGAATACCATCCGGAGCTGCTGGAGGAGCAAAAAGATTTGTTTGCGGAAATATGTCCCGAATATCCGGAACTGCAGGGGATGATACAGGTGAGAGAGACAGAGGGACTGACGTACTGGCTGGATGCCGTATCCAACCGGGCAGTCTGTGGACAAGAATGATAGAATCATATTAGAATATGGAGTAATCCGAAGGTACATAAAGTGATAAGGGAAACAGCATTTACAGAAGAAAACTGGAAATGCTGTTTTTTTGCCGTAAAGAATAATTCTTCGTGTAGAATCGCACTGCGGTGGTTACCGCAAGGAAAGGAGAACTTATGTATCAAATAGAAAAGGAAAAAGTATTGATTATTACCAATCATTCTTACATGTTGTGGAGATTTAGAAAAGAATTGATTACAGCTTTAATGGAAGATCACCAGGTCGTGCTTAGTATGCCCTTTGTGGGACATGAAGACGATTTCAGGGAGATGGGAGTAAAGTGTATCGAGACGAAGATTGACCGGAGAGGTATCAATCCCCGGACGGATTTACATCTGATGGCATCCTATGACAGGATATTAAGGCAGGAAAAACCGGATATGGTAATAACATATTCTATTAAGCCCAATATCTACGCAGGCATTCTTTGTATGTTTCGAAATATACCATACTATGCCAATGTACAGGGACTGGGAACGGCATTTCAGAAGAAAGGACTGTCCCAATTTGTTGCGCTGCTCTATAAAGTCGCTTTTTTCAAAGTGAACAAAGTTTTCTTTGAAAATAAAAGAAATGCAGAGGAATTCAGCAGAAGGCACATCATCAGCGGTAAAAAGCAGAAAGTCCTGCATGGCGCAGGCATTAACCTGGAACATTACGGCTATGAGCCGTATCCTTCCCATGAGACAATTCATTTTCTATATCTGGGAAGAATTATGAAAGAAAAGGGGATGGACGAGCTGTTGTCGGCAGTGAACCGTCTGCGTCAAGAGGGGGAAAACTTTGTGCTGGATATCGTGGGCTTTTTTGAGGATGCCTATGAAAAGCAGATTAGTGAACTGGAACAGGAAAAAATTGCTGTATTTTATGGATTTCAGGAGAATCCGAAGCCTTATTATGCGGTATCAGACTGTGTGGTTTTGCCCAGTTACCATGAAGGTATGAGCAATGTGCTTTTGGAGGCAGCAGCTACCGGACGTCCATTGATTACAACTAATATTCCGGGATGCAGAGAAGTGGTAGAGCAGGGAAAAACGGGAATACTGGTGCAGGCAAAAAGCAGTGAGAGCCTGTATAAAGGAATGAAAAAATTTTTGCATCTGCCCCATAAGAAACGGGAGGTTATGGGAAAACTCGGACGGGAGAAAATGGAAAAAGAATTTCGGAAAGAGGAAGTAGTGGAAGAGACCATGCAGGCAATGGGATTGTAGGAAAATAAGTGAAAAGAGGAAAAAAATGACACTGACAAATTACTGGTGGCTGTTACTGTGGCTCGTAACTGCAGGAGGGTTTCTTGCAATAGCGGTGCCCGGACAGCCGGTTCAAATTATGGGAAAAACTGAATATCGATGGAGTATGACTTCCGTATTGATTCTGGCATGTCCTTATGCCCTATGGGCGATGAACAGGTCAAATTTTGGTGATACGGAGGTATACAGGAAAACATTTTATGATATTCCCGAGACATGGAGTCAATTAGTAGTTTACCTCCAGAAACATACAAAGGATCAGGGATTTTCGGTACTTACCTTTTTTCTGAAAATATTGGCGGGGAACAGCGATAAAGTATTTTTTCTGGTGGTTGCAGCCTTTCAGATTTTCTGTGTTGTGTATTTTTTCAGAAAATATTCCACAGACTTTTTGCTGAGTATGTTTATGTTTGTAGCATCTACGGATTATCTTTCCTGGATGTTTAATGGGATAAGACAATTTACTGCAGTGTGTATGATATTGATTTCGTTTGAACTGATGCTGAAAAGAAAATATATTCCGATGATAGGGATTGTTCTTCTGGCATCTACGATTCACGGTTCTGCATTGATTATGCTGCCGATTGTTTTTATCGTGCAGGGACGAGCATGGAATAAGCGTATATTGATTATGTTAGCAGGAATTGTTGCTGCTGTTTTGTTTATTGATCCGTTTACAAATATCATGGAGAATATGCTGACAGATACACAATACGGTGATGTGATTACAAATGATATCTGGATGAATGATGATGGAACAAATATGCTGAGGGTTTTATTCTATTCTATTCCGGCTATCCTGTCATTGATTGGAAAGCGGTATGTAGATGAAGCAGACTCTCCGATGCTCAATGTATGTGTAAATTGTGCTGCCTGTACATCATTTCTATATATGCTGTCAGCATTTTCTTCCGGAATCTATATGGGCAGAATTCCTGTTTATACGACCTTGCCGGGATATGCGGCAGTACCATGGCTGGTTGATCATATGTTTACGAAAGATTCCACAAAAATTGTGAAAGTTGGATTGATATGTGGTTTTATGGCATTTTTCTATTACCAGATACATGTAGCCTGGGGAGTGTTATCCTGAAAGATAAATCCTCCGAGGCGTACTTGAAAATGAGGAAAGTTATATGATTAGAGTGTTGCAGATTGTCACTTATATGGGACGTGGTGGATTAGAGACTATGTTGATGAATTACTATCGTCACATGGATCACAGTAAGGTTCAATTTGATTTTCTGGTACATCGTGATTTTGAGGCTGATTATGATCAGGAAATTCAAAAAATGGGTGGACGGATTTATCATATTTCACGGTTGATTCCATGGAGCAGAACATATCGGAATGAATTAAAGAAGTTTTTCACAGAACATTCGGAATACAGAATGGTACATGTTCATCAGGATTGTCTCAGCTCGGTTGCTTTGCAGTGCGCAGAAGAATGCGGGGTACCGGTTCGCATAGCACATAGCCATTCCGCAAGTGCTGTAAAAAATGTGAAATATCCGATAAAAGTACATTACATGAAACAGATTTCACGGTATGCAACGAATTTATTGGCCTGTGGAGAGAAGGCCGGTGACTGGATGTTTGGAGAAAATTGTTATCAGATTGTTCGTAATGCAATTGATCCTGCAGATTATTGTTATTTTCCTGATATAGCAAAACAAGTCAGAGAAGAATTACAATCAGATGATTGTTTTATCGTTGGTCATGTGGGTAATTTTACAGCGGCAAAAAATTATGCCTTTTTGTTGGACATCTTCAGGGAAGTACTGAAATTGAGGTCAAATGCAAAGCTTCTTCTTGTTGGAGGGGGAAATGACTGGGATATAATTCGGGATAAAGTAAAGGCTATGGGGATACAGGAACAGGTTATTTTTACCGGGATTCGTACAGATGTTAACCGGCTTATGCAGGCCATGGATGTTTTTGTATTTCCCTCTTTATATGAAGGTTTGCCGGTTGCCATGATTGAAGCACAGGCAGCGGGGCTGCCGTGCATGATTTCCGATCGAATATCGGAAGAGTGCATTGTCACCAATGGACTTGTAGTCAGTAAAAGTCTGAATGAGTCTCCCTCCCGGTGGGCTGAAGATATTCTGAAGCAGGTTCACCATCCGAGAGAAAATCATATGGAGGAGATACAGGATGCAGGTTATGATATTCTGACTGCGGCCAGTCAGCTGGAAAAATTTTATATTCGAAATAGTAGGGAGTAGGTCATGGCATTTCTTACCGTTTTTACACCAACATATAATCGTGCAGATACATTACTGCGTACCTATGAAAGTTTGTGCGTACAGGATTGTAAGGACTTTATCTGGTTAATCATTGATGATGGATCGGATGACTGTACTGCACAACGGATTGATAGTTGGAAACATAAAGAAAACGGATTTGAGATTCAGTATATTTATAAAGAAAACGGCGGTATGCATACAGCTCATAATACTGCTTATGAAAATATTCATACGGAGTTAAATGTCTGTATTGATTCAGATGATAAAATGGCACCCGGAGCTGTGAGAAAAATAAAGGACACATGGAAAAAAATTCGTAGCCAGGGATATGCAGGAATGATTGCTTTGGATGCAGATTTCTTTGGAAATATAATAGGAAAAGGTTTTCCGGTTACTATGACAGATACTACTCTGGGTGGGTATTATGCGGCGGGCGGATGGGGAGATAAGAAATTGATTTATCGCACTGATGTTATAAAAAGTATCCCTCCTTATCCGGTTTTTCCGGGAGAAAAGTATGTGGGTTTGGTATATAAATACATGTTGGTTGACCAAAAATATAAATTGTTTGTAATGGATGAGGTTATCTGTGAGGTGGAGTATCAGGAAGATGGTTCCACAAAAACCATGTGGGAGCAATATTTGAAAAACCCTAAAGGCTTTGCATTTTTGCGGAATGCTGCGATGCAGTATCCGACAAGTAAAAAACGATTAATTCGGGATTGTATTCATTATTGTTCCAGCAGCCAGATTGCGAAGAATAAAGATTATATTAAAGAATCATCCAGGAAGCTGCTTACAGTTATCTGTACACCCATGGGATGGGTTCTGACAATGATTGTAAGGAAGAAGGTAAATAAAAAGTATTACCAATAAGGAAAGGAAATGGTATGAAGAAAAAGGTGCTGATAGTATCTCATTTTATGCAGATTGGCGGGGCGGAGCAGGCATTATTGGGACTGCTTCATGGGTTTGATTATAGCAGATATGATGTATCGCTCTTTCTTTTCCGGCATGAGGGAGATTTACTCCCGCTGCTTCCCAAAGAGGTTCATCTGCTTCCTGTGATCAGTCAATATGCGACCATTGCTCGTCCGATGATTGATGTAGCTAAAGAGGGACATTTACTTTTGGCACTTTCAAGATTGATTGGAAAATTTGCAGCCGGGATCTATAATTTCCTCCATCATTACGGACCAGACAGCCAGGTGGAAATAGAGTATAGCCATAAATTTACAAAATGGCTGATGCCCCAGATTACACCGAAAGAAAACTATGATCTGGCAATCAGTTTTTTGACTCCGCATTATTTTTCCGCAGAAAAAGTGAAGGCCGGAAAAAAGATTGCATGGGTACATACAGATTACTCCTGTATACAGGTTAATGTAAAATCTGAAACTAAAATGTGGAATCAGTATCATCAGATTGCAGCAGTTTCAGAAGCCTGTGCCGATTCGTTTATCGAATGTTTTCCTGGGCTGAAGCCTAAAGTTGTAAAGATAGAAAATTTACTGGCGGTGGATTCCATTCGAAAACGGGCTGTGATGAAGGTACCTGAAAAACTGAAAAATAATCATGAGATTGTGCTGCTTAGCATAGGTAGATTTTGTACTGCAAAAAATTTTGATAACGTGCCGGATATCTGCAGAAAAATCATAGAAAATGGAACGAATGTGATTTGGTATCTGATTGGATTTGGTTCAGAAGAGAAAAGGATTCATCAGAAGATTTGTGAAAATAAGATGCAGCAGAATGTAGTTATTTTGGGTAAGAAAGAGAATCCATACCCATACATTGTGCAATGTGACTGGTATGTGCAGCTTTCTCGTTTTGAGGGAAAAGCTGTCACTGTCAGAGAAGCACAGGCTCTGCATAAACCCGTAATCATATCAGACTATTCTACTGCCAGGAGTCAGCTTATGGATGGTTACGATGGAATTATTGTTCCACAGGATAATGAAAGGTGTGCAGAGGAAATCTCTAAGATATTAAAAAATCAGACCCTGAAAAATCGCCTGATAGAAAATACATATCATGAAGATTATTCCAATAAAAAAGAAATGCGGAAGTTATATGATTTGATGGGAGAAGATTATGATACCTAAACTCATACATTATTGCTGGTTCGGTGGAGAAAAGCCTCAAAAGGTATTGAAGTGTATAGAAAGCTGGAAGCGCTGTCTGCCAGATTATGAAATAAAGGAATGGAATCAGAGTAATTTTGATATCAATGAGCTGCAATACACAGCCGATGCTTATCAGGCAAATAAATACGCTTATGTTAGTGATGTGGCCAGGGTAAAAGCATTGTATGACTACGGCGGCATCTACCTTGATACGGATGTACTGGTTTATAAAAGCTTTGACGGAATTTTGAACTATCCATGTGTATTGGGATTTGAAGAAGAACAGTATATAGCCACCAGTTTTATGGCCTGTGAACCGCATCACCCGTTAATGAAACAGTTTCTCTCTCTTTACGCAGATTTACCATTTTACGATAAAGATGGGACGATCATCACCGGAACAAATGTCGGTAAGTTAACTGATATGTTGGAACAAAAGGGATTGAAACGAAACAATCAGTATCAGGAATTGGGTAACAACATTGTGATTTATCCACAGGAGTATTTTTCTCCTTATGACTATATAAACTGTATTCATCACACGACAGAAAAGACGATATGTGAACATTTATTTTGGGTATCCTGGATGCCCTGGACGACAAGGCTGAAGAAAAAAATAAAAATTATAGCAGGACCGATTTTGGGAAAAGAAAAAATGGATGAATTGAGGAAAATGCTATGCCGGCAATAAGTATCATTGTACCTGTATATCAGGTGGAAAAATTGTTGGAACGTTGTGTAAACAGTCTTATGAATCAATCTTTAGATGATATTGAGATTATTCTGGTTGATGATGGAAGTCCTGACAAAAGTGGAGAAATTTGTGACAGATTGAAAGAACAGGATAGTCGTATACGGGTTATTCATAAAAAAAATGGAGGATTGAGCAGTGCCCGCAATGCCGGGATGGAGGTCTCTCATGGAAAGTATATTGGGTTTGTGGATTCAGACGATGATGTGGAACCGGATATGTTTGCGCATATGGTTGCCGCAGCTGAGGCATATAATGCTGACTTTGTAATGTCTGATTATATCAGAATCATGAGCACGGGAGAACGGTTTCCAGTTTCTGCAAAGCTGAAAAAAGGTGTGTATGATAAAGAAAATATGAGAAATAACATATATCCTTCGCTTATTATGGGTGAAAACCTTGAGTATGGTCCTGTTTTATCAGTCTGGAACTGCATTTATAACCAGTCTTTTCTGCAGAAAAACAGGGTAAAATTCGCTGAAGATATCAAGTGGTCAGAAGATAATTTATTCAATGCTATGGCCGGGTATTGTGCAGATAGGTTTGTCTATCTGAAAGGGAAAGAATTTTATCATTACTATCAGAATGCAGGGACAATTACTACCAGCTATCGGCCCGGAGCCTGGGGAATTTACAAGAAAATGAATGATTATATGGAAAAATTTTTTCTGTCCCGAAAGGATTATGATTTTCGTCGGCAGATGAAATTACATATGATTTATTATGCCTGCAATGTGATAGGAATGGAATGCAGAAATGCCGTGAGTTTTAGCGATGCAAAGGTAAGAACAGATCGAATTCTGAGGGATTCCAGGCTGATAAAGGCATTTGACGATTTTGCCTTTCCACATAATCTGCCATTGAAGTTGAAAATACAGCTTTGCCTGATGAAACATCGCTGTTCGGGGTTTCTTGCGGTGATTATGAGAGGGTGAAAAGTATGCCGAACGTATCCATTATCATGCCTGTATACAATAAGTCGAATTATCTGGCTGAGACTTTTGATGCATTGCTTTGTCAATCATATAAGGACTGGGAGCTGATTGTTGTGGATGATGGGTCAACAGATGGGAGCAGTGACATTATCAAAAGGTATGTACGGAAAGACAGCCGTGTCTGCTGTATAAAGCAAAATAACAGAGGTGTGTCGGCAGCAAGAAATACTGGTTTAAAAGAAGCTGCAGGGGAGTGGATCTGGTTTGTTGATTCAGATGATCTGCCTGACAAAGATTTTCTGACACATGCATTTGGGGATAATGATAATGACTCAGCTGACATTATCGTTGGAAACTATCAGTGTCTGGATAAAAATGGGACATATCGGAGGGTGGAAATTGAAGAACAGGGGTTGATTTTATCCGATGATTTTCCAGATGTATTCATGAAGTATCAGTACAAAACAGGTTTTTGGGGATTTGTCTGGAATAAATTGATAAAAAGAAGCCTTCTTTCAGATACTCAGACAAAATTTCAGGAGGGGCTGACTTTAGCTGAGGATCTTAAATTTATGGTGGGTCTGTATCGGGAAAATGTAAAGATATACTGCATACCCTGCCATGCAATGAGATATACGGTTGATGCTGTCAATGCATCCGGTGCAAAGGAGATTGATTATTGGGAACAACTGGCCATACAGATTGAAATAAAAAACTGGATTGTGGATCACTGCTAGAGATTGAAATTTATAGATTATTTCAAATGGATGATAAGCAGATATGCTGCATTTGTAGTTTTTTATGGATATGAAAATAACGAAGATTGTACCATGATTGCCAAAGCACTGTCAGAAAACCGGGAAGTGAATTTGCAGCTGTGTATTGACAACGTTGAACCCATTATGCGGCCCATTGTCTGGTGCCTCATTTTTAAAAGATATGTATTGCTGAGATGTTACCTGTCTGCAAGAAAGGGAATCAGAAAAATTTATCGAAAAATATGTCGCTGGGCAGGTTTTAAAAGTCAGGAGGGTGCTGAATATGAGTACACAGGGCTGTATTAGTGTGATTGTGCCCGTCTACAATGTGGAAAAATTTTTGCCGCGCTGTATAGAAAGTATTTTGAATCAGACATTTTCTGATTATGAAGTAATTCTTGTTGATGATGGCTCACCCGATAATTGTCCTCAGATATGTGACAGATATGCAAAGCTAGATAAACGCGTAAAGGTTATTCATAAGACAAACGGAGGGCTATCGGATGCACGAAATGCCGGACTGGAATTCGCAAAGGGAGAAATGATTGCATTTGTAGACTCGGATGATGTGATTGATTCACGGTATTTGGAGTTTCTTTACCGTGCTGTTATAGAAAATAATTGTGATATGGCAGTTTGTGGCTTTGAAAAGTTCCAGGAAATCGTGCCATTAAGTTGTGAACGGTACTGTGAAGGTCAAATCTGTTCAGGATACGAAATGCTTTGGCGAATTTACAGTAACGATCATACAGAGTACATCGAAAGTACAGTATCGTGGAATAAGCTGTATAAAAGAAAATTATTTAAAAATATCAGATTTCCGAAAGGAAAAATTCATGAAGATGAAGCAACTGCATATAAATTATATTATAGGGCCAAAAAAGTAATAACGATTCCCTGCAGATTATACTTTTATTATCAGAACCCGGCGGGTATTATGAAGCGAAAATTTAACATTTCCCGGCTGGATTATCTGGAAGCCCTGTATGACAGGTATTGCTTTTTTGAACAAGTAGAAATGTCCGAACTTGCCTTTTGGACAGCCAGGTTACTGTATATTTACACAGTGGATTATGCGAGCATGGATGAACATCAGGTTGAGGATTATGCAGTCTTTCGTACACGGCTGAGCAGTCTTTATAAAGATTACAGAGCAGTTTTGTTAGAGCAGCCATTGTATGGTAAACAGAGACTGAGAATTCTATTATCATATATCAGATTTGATTTTTTAACAAAACGTTTTTGATAGGGGAAGGGAGAATATAGCGGTATGGAAATAAAAATAAGTGATTATTTTTCAGACTTTTTTATTAAAGGCTGGAATTTAGACAGAAATCAAAGGCTGAGAGTTGAATATGTGAATCCCATGCAGTTTTTAAAACCGGAGCGGATGGATCTGGTGTGTAAATTATTTTATATTGACTGCCGGGAGAAACATCAAAATGAAAATCTGGCACGGGAACTTTATAAAGAACATCTCCGTGCATTTTCATTTGGTACTTTTACAGAACCGGGCTCAGAAGAAAAGAATACTTTGGATAAATACTTTGAAGCGTTTGATAATTTGATTGAGAATACCAGGCTTAATGGACTGAAGGCAGATCAATCTGTTGTACCGGTGGGAGCTAACCATAGTATTCTGGATGGCTCACATCGAACGGCTGTTGCAATTTATTATAAATACCCACTTCCGGTTGTAAGAATTGAAGGTGTCAGCAAAAGATATGACTATGAGTTTTTTCAAAATCGTAAGCTGAAAAAATGTTATCTGGATTTGATGGCTTATCTGTACATTCTTTTTGCTGAACATTGTTATGTGGCCTGTTTATGGCCCCGTGCGGATCGGCAGAAGAAAATAGCGAAAGCGGAAGCTTTGATAAAAGAAACTGCGGGAATTGTGTACCGCAAACGAATCAGATTAAATTACCATGAATTAAAGCTGCTGATGATACAGGTGTATGGCAGTCAAAAATGGGAGGGAAGTGCCGAGGATAAATTTGAGAGAATCTCATTCAAAGCAAAAGCGTGTTACCGCACGGCTGCTTTTACAACTGTTTATATTTTGTCTGTCGGAGAATTGAAAGAAATGGTTGATCTGAAAACAAGAATTCGAGATGTTTTTCAGTTGGAAAATCACTCCATACATATAACAGATACAAAAGATGAAGCGATTGAAGCCGGCCAGGAATTATTACTAAAAAAATTAAAAATCGGCAAGAGAGGAAAAATGAGAATTGCAAAGAGTATCAGAAATCGTGCTTATGAATTTTTGTATAAACACCTGCTGCTCCCTAAAAATATTTATTTTAATTTCAGGGTACTGCCAGTAAGACAAGCTGTGAAACTTCCCTTTTTTATCAATTATGGAGTAAAAATAAAAGAAGTCCATAAGGGTGTCATAGAACTGACAAGTAATCGGATTTCAAGGGGGATGATATCAATCGGACGCGGCGGTTCGGAAGGAATTGCCGTAACAGATAAAGGTATGATTTCCTTTCGGGCAAAGGCAAAGATTGTATTTGAAGGGACGGCACAATTTCATGCCGGAACACGATTATGGTTTGATGACAATGCCAGAGCTGTATTTGGAGACGGGTTTTCGGCAAATCGTAATTTCCTTCTTTATTACAATGACAAAATCAGGTTTGGGAAGGACTGTATGTTGGGGTGGAACATCCGAATCATCGATGGAAATGCGCACAAGGTCATATATGAAGGGAAAGAAAGGGATGGTGAGTGCAGGATTGCTATTGGATATCATGTCTGGATAGGGGCGGAGGTACAAATCTGCAGGAGTGTATCGATTGGAAATCATTCCATTGTTGCGTATGGCAGTACGGTGACGGGCGGAGATTTTCCGGATTATTCTATGATTGGCGGCTATCCGGCAAAAATATTAAAGGAAGGAGTGAATTGGCGAAAATAAACCAGTTCCGGTCAGGAGATGCAGATAAATAGAACAGATAATGCTGTCAGAAATATGTTTTTTGGAATCATTCAAAAAACGGTAAATATTATCATGCCGTTTATTACGAGAACTGTAATGATCGAAACCCTGGGTGCAAACTATCTTGGATTAAACAGTTTGTTTACTTCTGTTCTTCAGGTATTAAATCTGGCAGAACTGGGTGTGGGAAATGCAATGATTTTCAGTATGTATAAGCCGATTGCAGAAGATGATAAAGAAACCATTTGTGCGCTTATGAAGTTGTACCGGGTATATTATCGTATCATTGGTCTGCTGATACTTGTGGCTGGTCTTGGAATCACACCCTTTATTCCCATGCTTATCAAAAAGGATATTCCACATGGAGTTAATATTTATGTTTTATATGTGATGAATTTGGGAAGTACGGTTCTATCTTATTGGCTTTTTGCATATAAAAACAGTATCCTGTATGCTTATCAGCGAAATGATGTAATTGACAGGACATCAGCCATTGTGATCTGTGTACAGCAGGTTATACAGGTATTTGTTCTATTCTTGTTCAGAAATTACTATTACAATCTGGTGATTGTTCTGGGAGCTCAGGCAGCAAAAAATGTAATGAATGCGTTTGTTGTCTCCAGAATGTTTCCTGAATATGAAGCAAAGGGAACGCTGTCCACAGAAAAAGTAAAAACTATCAATCAGAGGGTGAAAGATTTATTTACTGCCAAACTGGGAAATACAGTGGTAAGTGCAGCTGATGCTATTGTCATATCCTCATTTATGGGACTGACAGTATTGGCTGTGTATAACAACTATTATTATATAATGAATGCTGTGATAACCTTCGTATTTATAATTTTCACAGCCTGTGGGGCAGGAATCGGGAACAGCCTGATAACAGAAAGTCTGGAGAAAAATTATCATAATTTTAAGACGATGACATTTATCATATCCTGGATTTCAGGATTCTGTGTCAGCTGTCTTTATTCCCTGTATCAGCCATTTATGAAAATATGGGTTGGCGAAGGATTAATGTTTACTCAATCTGTAGTGATACTTTTTTGCATTTATTTTTATCTCTATATATTGTGTGGAGTTTTTTCTACTTATAAAGATTCTGCCGGAATCTGGCATCAGGATAGATTCCGCCCACTGGCAGGGGCAAGCGTGAATCTTATTCTTAATCTTGCTTTTGTGGGAAAATATGGAATATACGCTATTTTACTGTCAACAATCGTCAGTTATCTGACTGTTAACATTCCCTGGTTAATTTACAATGTTTTTCATGTTCTCTTTAAAAGAGATGCCGGGGAATACATAAGGACTGTTTTAAGCTATACGGTAATATCTTTGATGGTTTGTTTCATTACCGCCTGTGTGTGCAGTCTGGTTAAGATTAAGGGGATTGAGGGACTGCTGTGCAAAGGATTTCTGTGTATGGCTGTGCCTAATATACTGTTTCTGTTTATCTATAGAAAAAACCGAGAATTTAAGAATTGTCTTTGCATTGTCAGAAGAATGATATGGAGAAAAGTATGATAGAGTGATGGAGACAAAAGTGACAGAACTGAGCGAGGAAGAATCCGGCAGAATGGCGATGGACTTTTAAAAAAGGGAAGGGTTTGGATGATAGATATACATACACATATTCTTCCTGGAGTGGATGATGGTGCCCGGGATATAGAAGAATCGGTAGAAATGCTTCGGATGGCAGAAAGCAGTGGGGTTCGGTGTCTTGCTGCCACGCCCCACTGTAATATTCCGGGGATATTTGACAATTATATCAGTGAAGAATTAACAGAACAATTTCTGGCATTGAAAAGAGTAGCAGAACGTTTAAAGATTTCTACAACGGTGCTCAGCGGAATGGAAGTGTTTGCCACACCGGATCTCCCATGGCTGCTGAAAAATGACAGAGTATTTACCTTAAATAGAACCCGGTATTTTCTGACAGAATTTTCTTTTGATGAAGAACCGGAATTTTGTGATTATATTCTGAAAAAATGCACAGAACTCCAGTATCAGCCGGTAATTGCTCATCCGGAGAGATATGATTTTGTGCAGGACAATCCCCGGATTGCAGAACACTGGGCTGCACAGGGGTATGTGATCCAGCTGAATAAGGGAAGCATCCTGGGCAGATTTGGACGGAGTGCAAAACACACGGCAGATATTCTGATCCGGAAGAACCTGGTTTCCTGTGTGGCCAGTGACGCTCATTCGGCTTTACGGAGGACGCCTCATATGGAGGAAATCAAAGAGTATCTGAAAGAAATGTATGGAACAGAGTATGCGCGTATGGTCCTTCTGGAAAATCCGCGGAGAATTCTGACCGGACAAGAAGTACAGCCGGGGCAGGCTTCTTTCGGAGAAGAAAAGGAGTTTTAGAGGAGTGAGAATATGAAGAACTTGCGGATTTTGATTATAATCTTTTTTTGCGTGACAGCAGCAGGTTTTGCTGTGTATAAGGTGAGAGACCTGGCGGTTAAGGATACCGGAGCACCGGTGATTACCTCTGATACAGAAACGATACAGGTAAGTATCAAGGCAGATGATGATCAGATGCTGCAGGGACTGCATGCAGAAGATGACAGAGACGGTGATGTGACGGATTCTCTGGTGGTTGTATCACATACTAAATTTTTTGCAAAAGGAAAATTTCGTGTAAATTATGCCGCTTTTGATAAAAAAGGAAATGTGGGTACATATACAAGGGTTCTGGAGTATACAGATTACACATCCCCCCAATTCTCTGTGATATCACCTTTTCGATATAAAGAAAATGAGGGAAATCTGCAGCTTCTCAGTAAAGTAAAAGCAGAGGATTGTCTGGAAGGCGATATCAGCGGACTGATTAAACTGAAGTATGATGAGGGCTCTTATGTAAATATTGATGAGGAAGGAAAAGCCGGTGTAACTTTTCAGGTGACGAATTCCTGTGGCGATACGGTACAGCTTCCGGTCCAACTGGAATTTCTGGATGAAGAAACATGGAGTCTTCCTTATCCAATACTTTCAGAATATCTGGTATACACGCCAGTGAATACGGAGGTAGATTACGCAGAATATCTGACCGGTGTAAATGTCGGCGGCTCAGAACTGTTATTTGAAGATGCAAAGACAGGGAAAGACTATGGATATTTCCGGAAGAATGTATCAATAGATCCACAGGTGGATTACAGCAATCCAGGCATTTATCCGGTAGTATATACACTGAACTCCTCAGATGAAGAAAAGGGAACGGAAGAATTGGGGAGTGTTACGATGTATGTGGAGGTACGGAAATAATGAGGATGAGTAATAGTGAAAAGATAAATTATTACAGCATTATCAGAGATGTATTACATAACTGGTGGGTTATATTGCTTGGTGCGGCAGCGTCCGCCATGATCGGTCATATTGTGGCCAATGAACAGTATTACTTCACATATACCACCAGTGCAACATTTGTTGTTTCTTCCCGGGGGAGCGACAATAATGTGTATAATAATCTTTCGTCTGCCCAGACGCTGGCCGCGGCATTTTCCAATGTATTGAACAGCAGTATTGTTAAAAAGAAAGTGTGTGAAGATCTGGGTCTTTCAGAATTCAGTGCGCAGGTCGGTGCGGAAGTGATTTCTGAGACAAATCTTCTGGTGTTGACAGTTACGGCAGATACCTCGGAAATGGCATATCGGATCATACGTTCCATTATGGAAAATTATACTTCTGTTT
The DNA here is from genome assembly GCA_022764165.1 of Eubacterium sp. Lineage (GTDB taxonomy): Bacteria > Bacillota > Clostridia > Lachnospirales > Lachnospiraceae > Oliverpabstia. The sequence continues at coordinate 24,059 of JALERM010000181.1, forward strand.
TTCCATCAGTTTCGGGCAATGCCATGATGGAAGTGCTGCAGGAACCACCGGTTCCGCAGTCTCCGGATATCAGCTTGAGCACAAAGGAAATGGAAAAGAAAGGTTTTCTGTTCGGGACATTTTTGTGTGCGACAATGTTTGTTTTAGTGTCTTTTTTGAATGATTCCATCAAATCTGACAGAGATCTGGCAGATAAACTGGATGCCAAACCGTTGGGAACCATATATTTTGAAAAAAAATACAAGACATTGTTTTCTCAGCTCCATCATAAGAAGACAAGTATTCTTGTCACGGATCCCACCGTAAGCTTTTGGTTTACAGAGGGTTATAAAAAGATTGCTGCCAGGTTGACGTATATGGCTGCCGAGATTGACGGAAAGGTCATCGTGGTCACCAGTATTGCCGAAAATGAAGGAAAATCAACGGTGGCAGCTAATCTGGCACTGACACTGGCGAGAAATCCTGCGAAAGTTCTTCTCGTTGACTGCGATCTGCGCCGTCCATCTCAACATCTGATATTTGAAAAAAATGTGGACGAACATAGGACACTGCCAGATCTGCTGAGCCATGAATGTACATGGAAAGATGTGATTCATTATGATAAGGAGAAAGGAATTTACATACTTTTTAGCGGAAAGTCCTATGACAATTCCACGGAGATTGTCTCGTCCGAGGAGATGAGTAATGCCTTGAAGATATTCAGAAAGGATTTTGATTATATCATTCTGGATTCTCCGCCCATGTCTTTGATGGCGGATGCAGAGGTTCTGGCAGATCGGGCGGATATGAGTGTGATGGTAGTAAGATACGGCATGGTGCAGGCACAGGATATCAATGATGCTATTGATACACTTTCCAACTGTGACTGCCGCATGACCGGTTGTATTTTGAATCAGGCGAGAGTTATTCAGGATATATTGCCAGGAAGAGGAGGATATGGTTATGGAAAGTACAGATATGGCGAATATAGAAAAAATTGATTTGAATGAGTTTCTGGATAAGCTGATGCATGGCATGAAGCGTCTGTGGTGGCTGATTCTTCTACTGACTGTTTTTGGGACGACAGCTTCTTATTTTCGGATATCTTCCGCCTATGTACCACACTATGAAGCAGAGGCTACGCTGACAATAACGACAGCCAAATCGGATGATTTAATGAATGGCGGTAATTATACGGATATTGCTACGGCACAGCAGATGGGAAAAGTATTTCCTTATATTCTGACCAGCGGAGTTTTGTCAGATCTGGTAGCACAAGATCTGGGGACAGACTACATGCCGGGACAGATTTCTGTGCAGGCTGTAGAGGGAACCAATCTGGTGACCATCCGTGTGACATCATCCGATGGACAGACAGCTTATGATGTACTCAAGTCCGTTCTTAAAAACTATCCGGAAGTGGCACAGTTTGTAGTGGGGCAGACGGAGATGAATCTTCTGGATGAAAGCGGAGTACCTTATGAAAGCGGAACAACAAGTGTTACCCGGGGCTCCATGAGGAAAGGCGCAGCGGCAGGATTTGCAGCCGGGATGATTGTACTCCTGATTTATGTGGCAACCCGCCGTACCATAAGGAAACCCGGAGATTTTAAAACACTTTTAAATATTCCCTGTCTTGGAGTAATTCCTGTCTTCCGGGTAAAAAAGAGAAGAAAGAAAAAAATACAGAAACCAGTAAATATTCTGGACAGCCATCTGTCACAGGAATATCTTGAGGCACTTCGTGCGGTTCGTACCAGAGTGGAACGCCGGATGGAAAATGAACATAAAAAGACACTGATGATTACCAGTTCCATTCCGGGTGAAGGTAAATCGACAGTTGCCGTTAACCTGGCTATTTCCCTTGCTCAAAAAGGAAAAAAGGTGATACTTGTGGATTGTGATCTGAGAAATCCTTCGGTTCAAAATTATATGAATATATCGGGAGTATATCCAGGAATCGTAAATGTTCTGAATGGAAAAGAAGAATTGGAAGATGCATTATATACTGTGGAAAAAGACGGCATAGATCTGAGAATTCTGTGCGGATACCACGAACCCACACAAAATGTGGAAATACTGGGCAGTCAGGAGATGAAGAATTTACTTGACAAATTGGAAAAAATGGCGGATATTGTTTTGATAGATATATCACCTGCCACAGTTTTAGTGGATGCACTTATGTTGGCACGTTATGTGCCGATGGCATTGTATGTGGTCAAATATGATTATGCCAGGGTGAGGGATATTCTGGAAGGAATAGAAGAATTGGCGGAGACCGGTGTGGATGTTCTGGGTTGTGTGATTAACGAAGGAAAATATGGAACGGTACAGACGGGATACAATAGATATGGAAGGTACAGTGCTTCATAGATAAAGACTGGAGGAGATTATGAAAAAGAAAAAGGCGGTAAAAGTCTGGATAATTATCCTGGCTGTTGTTATTATTATTTCTGCTGTTATTGGCGGCGGATTTGCTTTTCTGAATGCGAAGCTTAATAAAATCGGTCGTGTGGACAGCAAACCGGAGGTAGTTGTTGATCCGTCCATGGAAACGTTTGAGACAGAAGAAGGTCTGACGGATACGATGGATGCTGCTGATGTTGTCTGGAACAATGCAGATATTAAGAAACTGCAGTCGGATGAGATTTATAATATTCTTCTGATCGGTCAGGATCGCCGCCCGGGTCAGGGACGTCAGCGTTCAGATTCCATGATTATCTGTACGCTGAATACAAAAGCCAATAAGATTATTCTTACTTCCGTCATGCGTGATATGTATGTACCAATACCTGGCTACAGTGATAATAGAATCAATGCAGCCTACCAGTTTGGTGGAATGGAACTTCTGGATAAGGTCATGGAAAATTGTCTGGGTGTACACATTGATGGCAACGTAGAAGTTGATTTTGATGGTTTTATCAATTCACTGGCAGAAGTTGGTGATATTTACATTGAATTGAATGAGGCGGAAGCCAATTATCTGAATAAGAATCATAACTGGAAATTGACAGCCGGAGAAAATAACCTTACGCCGGAACAGGCACTTGCCTATGCACGAACCCGTTATGTCGGTCATTCTGACTGGGAACGTACAGATCGTCAGAGAAAAGTTATCATGTCAGCGTTCAACAATGTAAAAGATATGAGCATTCCTCAGTTAATTGCATTGTCAGATAAGATACTACCGAACGTTACGACAGATATGGATAACTCAGATATTCTCAATTATATTTATCTGGTGGCAGTCAACAAAATGACAACCATTGAAAGCCATCGGCTGCCGGAAGAAGGAACCTATACCTGCGAGACACTTCGAAAAGGAATGGAAGTACTGATGCCGGATCTGAAAGCAAATGCAGAGTATTTGAAACAATATATTGAAGAATAAAGGGTGCCTGGGGGACGTCTCCCAGGCACCCTTTTCTTTCACGCTAAATTTCCCAGGTTAATGATACAATGAAGTTTTTATTTTGCTTTCTGCGGCAGCTGTGCCAGTATGATGGCGATGAACATCAGTACACATCCGGCCAGTTCTCTTATAGTGAGTGCCTGATGCAGGATGATCCATCCTGCCAGTACGGAGATGCACGATTCCATGCTAAGGATCAGGGATGCAACTGTCGGGTTCATGTTTTTCTGTCCAATGATCTGCAGGGTATATACCACTCCGCAGGAGAGCACGCCGGCATACAAAATCGGTGCCCAGGCCAGTAAAATATTATGAATCTGTGGTGATTCAAAAAGGAAGGCAGGTACCGCACAGATGGCGGAGGTCACAAAAAACTGAATACAGGACATTTTACTCCGTCTACCAGAGGGGAGAAATGGTCGATGACCAGGATGTGGAGCGAAAATAACAGAGAACAGATAAATACATAAAAGTCTCCTTTTCCAATCGCAAATCCATCGGTAATGCAGAGCAGATACAGTCCGATCAGAGCAAGAACAACTGCGAGCCAGATGGTTGACCGACATTTCTTTTTAAAAAATATAAGCCCAAGGATAGGAACGATAATAATATAGAAGGCAGTGATAAAGCCGGCTCTTCCCACGGTGGTATACTTGATTCCTGTCTGCTGAAAACTGGTGGCGAAGGCCAGCAGCACACCGCAGCAGACTCCGCCTTTGAGCAGAAGTTTCCGCGCCTGGGATTTTTCCTGCTCATTCAGGATTTTTTTCTCTTTGGGGTTGATTTTATCCAGAATCCAGATACAGGGAATCAGGACAAGTCCCCCCAGAAAATTACGTACCATGTTAAAGGTAAAAGGTTCCACATAATCCATTCCCACACTCTGAGCCACAAAAGCAACACCCCAGATGGTAGCTGTGAGAAAGAGAATAAGGGAATTTTTTAATTGTACTTTTTGCATAGTTTTCCTCTTGCTGTGTGTGATATCAAATTGGAAATACTGCAGCCAGAGTGTTCTGGCAGCCAGATAATTCCGACAATTGTTATATTATCATGAGATGATACAAGGGTCAAAAGGTCATGTTTTTCATGCTTGCATGAAAGAACATGACTTTGGGACCCCTACATCATATTATTGAAAAATATCTACTGTTATTATATAATTTTAAAGAAAAATTTACAAGAAACTTTGACATATTATATACAATTTGGGGAGGTATTGTTATGGAAAGCAAATCTATGTTTCAGGCAATTCATCATGTGGCGATTATCGCGTCTGATTATGAAAAGTCCAGGCATTTTTATGTGGACCTTCTGGGATTTGAGGTGATTCGGGAGAATTACAGAGAAAACAGAGGCGATTATAAGCTGGATTTGAAACTGGGTGATTGTGAGTTGGAAATATTTGGAATACCCAATAGTCCGGCAAGGCCCAATTATCCGGAGGCATGCGGATTACGTCACCTGGCATTCTGTGTAGACTGCATCGAAGAAACGATAGAGAAGCTGAATGCCATGGGGATAGAGACAGAGCCGGTGCGTTGGGATGACTATACCCATAAAAAGATGACATTTTTTAAAGATCCGGATGGATTGCCGCTGGAATTACATGAATAAGCTTTTCTGGTATGTTTTGTTTATCGTCTTCTTTCGAGCAATGCTCCGGTGGAAGAAGAGGAGGCATTTTCCATGGCAGGTGAATCCAATCTGGTTTTCATTATCAATGAGCTGGATAAAGCTGCTTCAGGAAAAGGAAATGGCAATCCGGCCCATGTTCTGCTGACATTGTTAGACAATCTGGGATTTACGGATAATTATATGGAATGTATGATTACTACGGTGGGGATATATCCGATTGCGACAGCCAATGATAAAGACCAGATCAGTGCACCGCTGATGTCACGTTTTGCTGTTATAGAGATTCCGTAACGTTTGATGGTGAAATGGTAAAAGAATTTTTGCTGTAAGATAACAGAGCAGCTTGAATTCTTGAATCAATATTTTCTCCATTTTTTCCAGGTGATTCCCGTGCATTCATAACAGGTGTTCTATACAATGGGTATCAGCCAGTAATTGGAAAATCATCATAGTTTAGATACGAGGAGTGGGAAAATGGAATATAAAAATATGTTAACAGGAAAACCAAGCGTAGACAGACCCTGGATGAAGTTTTATCCGGATGCTTTAATGAATATGATTTCGATTCCAAATTGTACTGTCAGGGAATATCTGATGCAGCGCTGCCCGGGAATGGATGTGGCAGCAATCGAGTATTATGGAGAGGAAATCCAGTGGAATATGATATTCAGGGAGGCATCTCAGATTGCTAAATCTCTGAAAGCTTTAGGATTTGGAGAGGGTGATCAGATTCCTGCTTTTCTTCGGCTTGTTCCGGAATTTGTTACTTTACTGCTGGCAGCGGAAGAAATTGGAGCTTCTCTTTTGTGTCGTGACAATACATTGGAAGAAAATGTAGAAGCAGCGGCAAAATCGGGTGCTAAAGTGATTTTTGCACATGAGTTTTTGACCCAGAAAGAACTGAAAGCTTTCAGTCGAAAAGGAATTGAAAAGGTTGTTTTAATTTCTCCTTTAAATCATGGAAAACGAGAAGCTATGCCGGAACATATACAGGCATGTCTGGATACCTATTATCCACATTATCCGGAATCCTGTGCTACAGGAATTAAGACTATGACATGGGAAGAATTTCTTGCAGAGGGTAAAGGTTATGTGGGTGATCCTGCAGCACCTGTGGATATTAACCGACCATTGTATCGTGCGTATACATCAGGTTCGACAGGTCCATCCAAGCAGGTAATTCATTCCGCTCATACGATGTTGGGAATTGTATGTCAGATGAATTTTTATGGAAGTGCGGAAGATTTTCGCCCTAACTGGATGGTTACCTGTCTGCCCCCGTCTCTGGTGGCAGTGGTGGTTTCAATGGTTCTGCTTCCGCTGTCTTCTAACAAATTGTTGATTATGGATCCGTTCTGTTTTGAAAATGATGTGGACCTGGAACTGATGCGACATAAAGCAAATAACTGGCCGCTTATACCGATGTTTATAGAAACTGTTATGCGAAATGGACGTATGGCTCCGGATTATGATTTGACACATCTTCTTGCAGGAGGTGCAGGCTGTGAGGCTTTGAATAATAACCAGCTGAAACGAGCACAAAAATTTGTTGCTGACCATGGGTGCAAATTCCGTTTCACCACCGGTTACGGATGCAGTGAAGCGGGTTCTAATGTTACGCTTCCTATGTCTCCTAAACCCCTTGGCAATGGAAATGTAGGTGTCCCATTGCCGCTAAGTGTAATGTCTATCTTTAAGCCGGGGACTCATGAAGAATTGTCATATTATCAGGTTGGAGAAATCTGTAAAACCGGACCAGGTAATATGCTGGGATATGATGATCCGGAATCTACAGCGAAAGTACTGCAGCTGCATGAAGATGGTAATGTATGGCTGCATCTTGGTGATTTGGGATATATGGATGAGGATGGTGTACTTTATACACTGACACGAGGAGAATCCCCGCGGTTTGGAGGCGGAGATTTGTGTATTCAGCCAATGGAAAATCGTGTAGCCGATGCGGAAATTGATGGAATTGATGATGAATTCTTTGTTAATGTTCCGGATCCGGAACATCCCGGATATTTTGTACCATATCTGTATGTGGTTCTGAAAAACGGTTATACGGTGGATGATATTCGCGAGCAGGTAGATGCCTGCCTGGAAGAATATATGCGTCCGGTTGATATTATTACCGTTAGTGAACGTCCTTTCTGGCACTTTAAAACTAATCGTATCGGTCTGATGCAGGAATTGCTGAAAGAAATAGAAAGTAAAAAAAGAAGAGTCGTATAAAAAGAGAAGCATATCTGTAAGAAATTGGCAGATATGCTTCTCTTTTTAAGTAAGCCCTCAGGATACAGGGGAGAGAGAAGAAATTCCCTGTATGATATGCTGTATATATCCGGTAATAAAGTTCATATCAGAAATTACAATATTGTCGTTTCTTTTCCATACTTCTTCAAAAAATTTCATGAAGATTGTCTGGATATTTCTATGATTTAGTACCATGATTTTATTTCTCTCTCCATCATTGCCGAGACGCAGATAGGAAAGAGTATCACTGAGCAGGACACATTCTGTAGAGTGATAATGAAAATCAGCAATTAGTTTATCGTAGAGCAGACGAATCTGCAGATTTTCATTCCGATTAAAAATTCCCAGCAGATATTTCATATAATGAACTCTTTGTTCTGGTGTCAGAGTGACTTTATGGTTGTAAAAATCAAGCTCTCCGGATATGGCAAAATCAGAGAATGCATTTTCGTAGAATATTAGACGTACAGGAGCCTGTTCCAGAAGGTTCTTTGTAGATTCGTGAATCCGGAAGGTTTCCTCAAAACTGATGACTTCATCCTGAATCTGATGTAATTCCCAGTAAAGTTCTGTAAACAGGTCATCCGGCAGAAAAATTTCAGTCATATGTCCCATAATCCAACAGGGATTAGGAACCAGCAGGGAACGAATATATCCATTATTTAATAAAAGTTCTTTCATTGTGCATGCAGCAAACAGCATATTCTCTCTGCTGCACAGATCTTTTATGTGGTAATAAATAGTGCTGCATGCAGATTTTTCTTCGGTAGTGACAACTGCCATACATCTGTCATCATCAACTAACATACCGGAGATAGCAAAGTCTTCTTTTACGGCAAAGATGACACGACCATGACTGTGGAGCGAGCCATAAAGTGAAAAATCGATATGACGCATCTTGTCCAGCATATTTATCAGAAAAATGGTGTCGTAGATAGTATCCCATTGTTCTGTATCTACGTGGATTACCAGTGAAAAATGAACATTGGGATAAATAACAATGCTGTTGGATGGTGTGGCATCCAGAGTGATAATCTGGAGTCTGTATTCATGTTTCATGGACATAAGATCCATAGAAGCCATAATATCCAGAGAATTCACACGCCGCAGTACAGGATGCTGCATCTTGGAAATATACTTTTCCATCGGCAGATCTGCAAAAAAACAGATACGTTCACCAGAACCGGAGCCAGAATCTGTCTGTTGCTCTCTTTCATAATGATATTCTGTTGTGAGATTATCATAGACTGCCATTTCAAGTTCCGTGGCATCACTGACCTGATAATATTCCAGAAGTCTGTAAAGTCCTTCCTGAGTAGAAGAATGTGAAATACAGTGACTGATACCGGATAAAACTTTTTTTTCAGTTTTTTCTGATGGAATCAGTTTCCCATTGACCCATTTGCTGATGTAAGATACATCATATTGAAGTTCCTGGGCGAGAACATAATTTTTTATCTGTGCAGTATTTATCAAAAATTCCAATAGACGGCTGAATCTGTTTTTCTCTTCCAAAGTGGTTCTCCTTATTTGCTGGTACATTCAGGATTTTGATTAATTATAGCATTGGTAAAAAAATATGTAAACTTGTTCTTTGATCACAACTGAGGTCATGCACAAGAAATGGCTACTGTTTACTTCTTGAACAGTAACCAGAAAGGTACTCCAGTTCAGAAAAATCAAGAATCAGGTCTTATCTTGAAACCATGTCTCAATAGGTTCATATACAAGTGGTAATTCAGTCAGAGGTTTTTCCAGAGAAATTACCAGTTGTTTAACTGCATAAGGAATCTCCGGAGAAAACTTAAGATACCAGTCAACAGTTTCAAGAATATACTTGCGTTTGAAATCCTCGCCGGCTACGAAAGCACTGCGGAGGTTATGAAGCCTGTCGGCGGCCTTAACTGCCCGGGCAATCGGGTTTGAAAGAATACCCTGTACATATTCGGACATTATGTAGCCTGGTTGTTTGGTCAACAGACGGACTGCTTCCAGAACTTCTGGTCCGCCTAGTTGTCTGATTTCCTCTTCGGAAGCATCTGTATCTTACAGAAGATCATGAAAAAGAGCGGTAATCTGATAGTCAGTCCCATACCCCTTATCTTTTACGATTTGTGCCACGGCTATAGGATGAGAAATATAGGGCTCTCCTCCTATTCGTGTCTGTCCTTTGTGTTTGGCTGTCGCAAATTTCTCAGCGGCAGCTATACGTTCCTGATTAGATTTAATCATAGATGACCTCATTTGTTTTTGGCAGTGTTTTCAAAAAATATTATACCGTTTGTTTTTTATAGTTTCAACTCAAAATCTCTTTTGACACAGACTTTGAAGTGACTGGGGGAAGCCCCATTTGTTATGTAAAATTTCTGAAAAAAGTATTGCATTATATATACAACTATGTATAATGGATTTGTTCACTAATTTTTAAAAAAAAGTATAGTATTAGTAATCTTTCGGAATGTGGAAAAGATACTAAGTCATAGCAGATGGGAGGTGTAATTTTGGATATCGGTAAGAAGCTGAAAGAGCTGCGTCTTCAGAATAATCTGACGCTTGGGGATCTGGCTTCGCGAAGTGAACTTACAAAGGGATTTCTGTCTCAGGTGGAGAGAAATCTCACTGCTCCCAGTATTGCAACACTGGAAGATATTCTGGAAGCTCTCGGAACGAATCTATCGGAGTTTTTTCATGAGGAAGAAGAAAAGCAGATCGTGTTTTCCACACAGGATTTTTTTGAAGATGAACGGGAGGACTATACGATCGAGTGGGTCATCCCTAATGCACAGAAGAATAAGATGGAACCGATTCTTCTGACACTTCACCCTCATAAAAAGAGCCAGGAGATGTGTTCGCATCAGGGAGAGGAATTTGGTTATGTTTTGAAGGGCACTGTGACGCTGGTTCGCGGAAACCAGAAGTTCAAACTAAAGGCACAGGAAACTTTCTATTTGGATGGAACGAAGGGACATTATCTGTATAATCACGGGAGCAGTGATGCGAAAATTTTGTGGATTACTACACCCCCGATGTTCTAGGAAGGAGAAGGTGATATGGATAAAAAGAAACTGATTGAGTTTCGGAATATTGTCAAGAACTTTGATGGACAGATTGTTCTGAAAGGTGTGAATCTGGATATTTACGAGAATGAATTTGTTACACTGTTGGGACCCAGTGGATGTGGAAAAACGACACTCCTGCGTATTCTTGGAGGATTTCTGGATGCAGATGAAGGAAAGGTGATTTTCGATGGAGAAGAAATCAGTCAGAAGCCTCCTTATGAGAGGGAATTGAATACGGTCTTCCAGAAGTATGCATTATTTCCTCATCTGAGTGTTTATGAAAATATTGCATTTGGCCTGAAGATTAAAAAGATGAGTAAGGATATCATCGAGCAGAAGGTCATGAAAATGCTGAAGCTGATCGGACTTGAGGGATATGAAAATAAAAATACCACATTGTTGTCAGGAGGACAGCAGCAGCGTGTGGCGATTGCCAGAGCTCTGGTTAATGAACCGAAGGTGCTGCTTCTGGATGAGCCGCTGGCGGCATTGGATCTGAAGCTGCGAAAGGAAATGCAGTATGAGCTGAAGCGGATTCAGCAGGAGGTAGGTATTACTTTCATTTTTGTAACTCATGATCAGGAAGAGGCACTGACTATGTCAGATAAGATTGTGGTTATGAAAAATGGTGAGATTCAGCAGATCGGTACCCCGCAGGAGGTTTACAATGAACCTACGAACCGGTATGTGGCAAACTTTATCGGCGAGAGTAATATTTTACCGGGTGTGATGCTTGAGGACTATAAAGTACGTTTTGATGATATTACCTTTGACTGCGTGGATTATGGATTTAAGGAAAATGAACCGGTAGATGTGGTGATTCGTCCGGAAGATATTGACATCGTGGATGTGAAGGACGGCAAAATGACCGGTGAGGTTCTCAGCGTATTGTTTAAGGGCGTCCATTATGAAATTATGGTGGAGACTGTTCCCGGTACCAGTGTGACGGTCAATATGCGAGTGATTAAGAATCATGATGTGACAAGTGAGGACGGCAAAGAAAAGATCAGTGCCAATAATTTCTATGTGGATCTGGAGGATGTGAAAGCTCTGGATGCCAGAGAGATCATTGCCCGTTCCAATGCACAGGCATGGAATCCGGAAACAGATGATTATATCTCCATTGCAAAAGTGGAATACGACCTGAAAGAAGAAGAGGGTCAATATCCGGTTACGTTTGCCACCGGTAATGGAACCAGTATTGAACGTATGATTTTTGTTGTCAATCAGCCATTTGTTAAGAATGAGAAGGCTAACGAAGCAGTTATGGCGTTCAATTTCCTGAAGACAGTAGATGAGATTCAGGAGTCTCAGGCGCTGGATACCGATATCAAGACATGGGCTAACGCACAGGGATGGAAGCTGAGTGATGAAGATCAGAGTGTGGATATCAGTGTAGATTATGATTTTGATCCGGAACAGGTGACAGAGGGTGTATACAAGATTACGTTCTCTACCACAGGGCGGGAGTTTAAGATACACACCACAGATTATTCGGAAGTAGGTCAGGAGGTCGGTCTGACATTCTTCCCGGAAGATATTCATGTGATGTCAAGGATGGCGTTCTGATGAAGAAGTTTTCTCAGCTGGCATTTCCCTATATTATCTGGGCGGCGCTGATGCTGGTGCTTCCTATGGCTCTGATTGCTTTGTATTCTGTTACGGAACCGGGAAATACCATTATCTCCTTCACCCTTACCCTTGATCATTATGTCAAATTTTTTACCGACCCTGACTTTTTGATCATTCTGTGGCGTTCTTTGTGGATTGCTATAAAAACAACTATTATTTGTCTGTTGCTTGGATATCCAGTGGCATTCTTTATTTCACGCAACAGCGAAAAAGTTCAGAATCTGCTTGTACTTTGTGTTACACTTCCCATGTGGATCAATATGCTTGTAAGAACTTACGCATGGATCGGACTGCTCAGTGAAGGAGGCCTGGTTCAGAGAATTCTCAGTCTGATTGGACTGGGCGGCAGTGAGCTTCTCTATACAGAAGGAGCGGTACTGTTGGGTATGGTGTATAACTTTCTGCCTTTTATGATTCTGCAAATTAATACATCCTTATGTAAAATGGATCATTCTCTGTTGGAAGCAAGTGCAGATTTGGGTGCAAATCCGGTTCAGACATTTGTCCGGGTAATTCTTCCTCTTTCGCTTCCAGGTGTTATTAATGGAATTACGCTGGTATTTCTTCCGGCTGTCAGTTCCTTCTTCATCCCCAAACTGTTGGGTGGAGGAAAGTATTTCCTGATTGGAAATATGATTGAGAATCAGTTTATCACCGTGGGAGAATGGAACTTCGGAAGTGCGGTTTCTATGATAATGGCTGTGATTATGATGCTCCTGATGATGGCTGTCCGTAAAGTGGAGATTCGAAATCAGGGTGGAAAGGAGGAAAAATAATCATTATGAAAAAAAATAAGCATATTTTTGGAAAAATATTGATGGTTCTGATGATTATATTTTTCTACCTTCCCATTGTGTATATGGTGATTTTCTCATTTAACGATGGAAAATCGCTGACCAGCTTTTCCGGATTTTCGCTTCGATGGTATCGGCATATGCTGGATTCTCATGATATGATGGAATCTCTGTACACCACATTTGTGGTGGCTCTGATCGCTACGGCAGTGTCCACTGTGGTGGGTACAATTTCTGCGATTGGTCTGAGCAAATCCAGAAAAATCGTGAGAGATGTGATGGAACAGATTGATAATTTGCCCATGATGAACCCGGAAATTGTTACGGCAATCGGATTTATGCTGCTGTTTATTACCTTTAAAGTAGAAAAGGGCTTTATGACTATGCTGCTGGCACATATTGCATTCTGTATTCCGTATGTGATTTTGTCTGTTATGCCCAAAATCAAATCCCTGGATCCCAATCTGGCAGATGCGGCTATGGACCTGGGAGCTACACCCTGGCAGGCATTGACGAAGGTAATTGTGCCTCAGATCACTCCGGGAATTGTATCAGGTGCCCTGATTGCATTTACCATGTCAGTGGATGACTTTATTATTTCTTATTTCGTAACAGGAAGCGGAGTAAAGAACCTGAGTATCATGGTTTATACTATGAGTAAACGTGTGAATCCCAGTATCAATGCGATTTCCACGCTGGTGGTTGTAATCATTACAGCAGTTCTGATCATTATCAATGTGGCACCGCTGCTTGCTGCGAAGCGAGAGAAAAAGGCCGAAATCGGAAAAAGAAGCAAATGGGTTCCGGCAGTGGCTGTATCGGTTGTTGCTGTCGGTATTATCTTGTTTATTTACATGGGCGGCGGCAGTTCTTCCCGTCCTTTTGAAGGACAGACACTTTATGTATATAACTGGGGAGAGTATACCGGTGAAAATATCATCAGTGACTTTGAAGAAGAGACCGGATGTACGGTGGTAATGGAAAACTTTGACTCCAATGAACAGATGTACATTAAAGTGGCAAATGGAGAGGCTTATGATATTCTGGTCCCCAGTGATTATATGATCCAGAGGTTGATAGAAGAAGGTTATCTGCAGAAACTGGATCATTCCAAGCTGGACTGTATGTATAAATTATGTGAAGATGTTCTTGGTCTTCCCTATGATCCGGAAAATGAATACTCTATTCCTTATTTCTGGGGAACCGCCGGTATCGTGTATGATACTACGAAGGTGGATATCGAAGATCTGGAAAGTGAAGGATATAATATTTTCCTGGATGAAAAATATAAAGGAGATATTTACCTCTATGATTCCGAACGTGACAGCTTTATGATGGCCCTGAAAGCTCTTGGTTATTCTATGAATACAGAAAATGAGGCAGAACTGCAGGAGGCTTATGAATGGCTGATTCAGTGTGTACAGACCATGGAACCGGAAATTGTAACGGATGAAATCATTGATAATATGGCACAGGGAAGAAAAGCACTGGGGCTGATTTATTCCGGAGATGCCACATATGTCATGGATGAAAATGAAGACATGGGCTATTATCTGCCGGAGACAGGAACCAACTTGTGGTCTGATGCTATGGTAATCCCGAAAAATGCCAAAAATCCGGAACTGGCACACGCATTTATTAACTATGTCTGTGATTATGATGGAGCTTATGATAATTCCAGTTATGTGGGATATACTTCAGCTAATCAGGAAGTTATGGATGATCTGTCCGGAGAAGGCGGAGATTTTGAAGGAATCAATGCTTATATTCCGAGAAGCGGCAATGATATGGATGAGGTATTTGTCTATAACGAATCCACCAGAAAAATGATCAGTAACCTGTGGAGTAAAGTAAAAGTAGCGGCAAGCAATGCCAGCTAAAAGTGACTAGGGGGTGGCCAGGGGGTGACTACGAACCCGTCCCCTAGCCACCCCCTGGCCACCCTGTTATCATTCATCAAATATGCTTACAATTTCGCCATCCAGGATTCGGTTGGTGTTCTTCACGGCACAGAAGTTACCGCACATACTGCAGGTGTCTTCTTTTTCCGGTTTGGCTTCTGCACGATAGCGGCGGGCTTTTTCCGGGTCCATGCTGAGGTTAAACATTTCTTCCCAGTCCAGACGTTTTCTGGCTTCACTCATCTTATAATCCCAGTCTGCTGCTCCGGGGATTCCTTTTGCAATATCTGCCGCATGGGCTGCGATTTTGGCGGCTATAATTCCTTCTTTTACGTCAGCTGCGTTAGGAAGACGAAGGTGCTCCGCCGGAGTTACATAACACAGGAAGGCCGCACCTGCGGAGGCCGCAATGGCACCGCCGATGGCAGAGGTAATATGATCGTAACCGGGAGCTACGTCAGTAACCAGAGGTCCCAGTACATAGAACGGTGCTCCGTGACACAGGGTTTTCTGGATTTCCATGTTGGCTGCAATCTGATTCATGGGCATGTGGCCCGGTCCTTCGATCATAACCTGAACATCTTTTTCCCAGGCACGTTTTGTCAGTTCTCCCAGTGTGATCAGTTCTTCAATCTGAGCTGTGTCAGTGGCATCCGCGATGCATCCCGGACGGCAGGCATCTCCTAGACTCATGGTAATATCATATTCTCTGCAGATATTCAGAATCTCATCATAATGCTCATAGAACGGGTTCTCTTCACCGGTCATTTCCATCCAGGCAAACATGATGGATCCGCCGCGGGATACAATGTTCATCAGACGTTTGTTTTTCTTGAAACGTTCCGCTGTAGCACGGTTCATACCGCAGTGGATGGTCATAAAGTCTACGCCGTCTTCTGCATGCATCCGGACAATATCCAGCCATTCCTGTGCGGTGATTTTCCCCAGTGGTTTGTGATAATATACTACGGCATCATAGATCGGTACGGTTCCGATCATGGCAGGACATTCACTGGTGAGTTTTCTTCTAAAAGTTCTGGTGTCTCCGTAGGAACTGAGATCCATAATAGCTTCCGCACCCATCTCAACAGCGGAGTGAACCTTTTCATACTCCATGTTTACATCTTTCCAGTCCCGGGAGACACCTAAGTTCACATTGATTTTTGTGGTTAACTTAGCGCCTACTCCACTGGGACTCAGGGATTTGTGATTTTTATTGCAGGGAATAATGATTTCTCCCTTTGCAATGCATTTGCGCAGCTCTTCCGGGTCCCAGTGCTCTTTTTCTGCGACAACCCTCATCTGCGGTGTGATGATACCCTTGCGGGCGGCATCCATCTGTGTTGTGTAATCAGACATATCCATTTCCTCCAGTTTTGTTATTTTATAATCGGCAGAAAGTGGTGCTCCCAATCTGCCGGAGGCTTTATCTCCTTTTAAGACAAAAAACCTCCTTGACTGTGCGTCAGGAGGGGGCTACAAAGATTCTGTGGTAAGTTTTGTAATAACTGATTTATAAAAAAGTTATGCTTCCTTACGCCGGCATCATCCGGATCAAGTAGTGAGGGTCAACGTAAAACGTACTCTCAGCCCGAAGGCTCCCCTAGCTGGAACACTGTATTGTTTTCAAAAATATTGTAACATTGATGAGAAAAATGTCAAGTGAAAAGAGGAAGATTCTGGTGCATTAACTGGGATGTCTTTACAAATAACGGTCAGTTTGTTAGAATAGTTACAGATTTTGAAATACTTTGTGATATCAACATTCAAAGGAGGCAGTTAAATGAACAGGATAGATCCACAGTCGTGGAAAGAAAGAATTGTTGAATTTAAAGAGAAAACAGATGCCTTTTATGCAGGCGATATGAGTAAAGGTGATTACAAAGGTTTTTCCGGTTTTTATGGAAGTTATGCACAGAGAGGCGGAAAGGCCAGTATGCTGCGTCTGCGTATGACAGCGGGCAGGGTGACAAAAGAAAAGCTGGCATTTGTGGCAGATGCGATCCGAAAATATCAGGTGGAGAAAGCCCATTTTACCACATGTCAGACGATTCAGTTCCATGATCTTCAGCCGGTGCAGGTCTGCGGCATTATGGAAGAAGCTCTGGATGCAGGAATTGTAACGATGGGCGGCGGCGGAGACTTTCCCCGGAATGTGATGTGTTCTCCTTTGACAGGCGTGGAGAAAGAAGAGTTCTTTGATGTTCTTCCGTGGGCAGAGTGTGCCGGTGAATATCTGATGAATTTTATCTGTGCAGAGAAAATGCCGAGAAAGTTAAAGGTATGTTTCTCTAATTCTCAGGAAAATCTCACACATGCCACATATCGTGATCTTGGATTTGCTGCCAGAGAAGATGGTACCTTTGATGTATACAGTGCGGGAGGACTGGGTAATAATCCTCTTTTTGGCGTGAAGGTTGCGGAAGCCGTAGAACCGGAGAAGATTCTTTATTATATTAAGGCCATGTGGCTTACTTTCCGGGCTTACGGAAATTATACGAACCGGGGAAAAGCCCGGACTCGTTATATGCAGGAGGCACTGGGTGGACCGGAGGCATATAAAAAAGCATATCTGGAGAAATTGGAAGAAGTATTTGCTTCCGGAGAGAATCTGGATATTCACCCGGAAATGACAATCGTAGAGAAAAAAGGTGACGGAACCTGTGTCAATAATGCCCGTGTCATGGAGCAGAAACAGGAGGGACTGTATACTGTAATCTGGCATCCTATCGGTGGGCAGCCGTCCATGGAAAGTCTGTGTGCGTTGAGTGATGCGGTTCAGGATATGGAAGCGGTGGAGATGCGTCTGGCACCGGATGAGACTGCTTATATCATCAATCTGACGGGAAAAGAAGCAGAAAAAGTACTGGATGTGACGAAAGACAGTGCAGAATCTTTATTTGAGACATCGGTAAGCTGCATCGGTGCGGCTATCTGCCAGGTGGGAGTCCGTGACTCTCAGGCATTGCTGAAAGCTTGTGTACAGGCTGTGAGAGAGGCAGAGATTCCGGATGGGGCACTTCCGCAGATTCACATATCCGGATGTCCGTCTTCCTGCGGTACACATCAGACAGGAGCACTGGGATTCCGGGGAGGAGTCAAATCTGTAGATGGAAAACCACAGCCGGCATTTGTTCTTTATATCAATGGAGAACAGCGTCAGGGACAGGAAACGATGGGAAAAGAACTGGGAACTATGCTTGAAAAAGACATCCCGGTATTTCTCACTGAACTGGGAAAGACTGTATCAGACAGCGGAATGACTTATGAAGAATGGAACCGCAGCCATCCGGAGGCTTTGGAGAAAATAGCTGAGCCATTCTTAAAAAGATAAAGAGGTTTAGGGGAAGGAACTGGTATTTTATGAATTATATTGTCTTTGATCTTGAGTGGAACCAGTGTCCTTATGGAAAAGAGCAGGAAAATGAAAGAATTCCTTTCGAGATTATTGAAATCGGGGCTGTGAAGCTTGACAGTGACAAAAAGATTATTGATGAGTATCATACACTGATACAGCCCAGAGTTTATAAGAAACTGCATTTTCGTACGCAGGAGATTATTCGCCTGGATATGAAAGCATTGGAAAAAGGGACGGCCTTTTATAAGGCAATTCGGGAATTCCTCAAGTGGTGCGGAGAAGATTACTGGTTTTGTACCTGGGGCAATACAGATTTGCTGGAACTGCAGAGAAATATGAAATATTATGGTGTACTGCAGCTTTTGAAAGGACCGGTTGCTTTTCTGGATGTTCAGAAATTATTCAGCCTGGATTACGAGGATGGAGACAGCAGAAAATCACTGGAATATGCGGTGGATTTTCTGCAGATTGAAAAAAAACGGGAATTTCACCGGGCATTTGATGATGCCTGGTATACGGCGAAAGTTCTGGAAAAAATCCATGATGATATTGCGGATACCTTTTTCTCGGTTGATTGTTATCAATATCCGGAGAAAAAAGAGGAAGAAATTAAAGTGGTATACCCCGGGTACGAAAAGTATATTACCCGGGAGTTCCCTTCCCGAGAGGATATTATGGCAGATAAAAATGTGACTGCCAGCAGATGTTTTTTGTGCGAAAAGAATGTGCGGAAAAAAATCAGGTGGTTTGCCAGCGGGCAGAAAAATTATTATTGTCTGGCATATTGTCCGCATCATGGGTGGCTGAAAGGAAAAATCCGCATGAAGAAGACGGATCATGGCAGTGTGTTTGCGGTGAAAACCATGAAGCTGACAGATGAACAGGAAGCACAGATAATCCGTGACAAAAAAGAAGAAATCAAAAGAAAAAGGCGTGAGAAACGCAGACAGGAAAAAAGGTGACCGGAGTCACCTTTTTTTCTTGTTTCTTCTTTTTTTACGCTTTCGTGCCCGTTTCATCAGAACAATTTCCATTATGATAACAAGAATCAGCAGGAGAGAAAGTAAATAAAAGTACAGAGGTAATCTTTTCAGATATTTCTTTAATATCTGAAAAGAGAAAACTTTGTTTTCCGGTGTAAGTACTTCCGTGGCAGTGGCCTGAATGCTTTCTGTCACTGAGGTGTCAATCGTGGTTTGGGGTTTTGCAAAAAGTTCTGTCAGGGGGACAGATTCTTTTCCTACTGTCTGCTGATGGAAAGTATAAGTTCTTGTATATCCGCTCTCTGTCTGAGAGCAGGAAACTGCCATTTGCTCCAGACCGGCAGCAGCCGGAAGTGTGACAGCCACAGAGAGACGGTTCTGGTCTATTGTGCAGCACTCGCCAAAATAAAAAGAAGGATAAAGCAGTCCGCTGTCTGCATTGTTGCTGCGGGAATACAGCGTAATATTTTGAAACTGACTGAAACCATAGTCCAGCAGGGAGGCGGTATCTACATAAATCTGTGGGCCATTCGTCCGCAGGGAAACGCAGACAAGTCGTCGTCCGTCCCGTTCTGCATAGGTAACCAGCGTATTCAGAGCCGCTGTGGTAAATCCTGTTTTGCCGCCGGTACATCCTTCATATGCATAGGGCCGTTCCGGAAGCATTTTGTGGTGATTGCCCAGCCATCGTTCTTCACCGCACACATTTGTCTTTGAAATCTTGTAAATTTTTGTACTGCATACCTGGCGAAATGTTTTATTCTTGTAGGCTGCCTGTGCGATCAGTGCCATATCGTGAGCTGTGGTATAGTGATTCTCATCCGGCAGACCATTGGGATTGGTGAAATGCGTGCCTGTACAGCCGAGCTCAGCAGCCTTTTGATTCATCATTTCCACAAATCCTTCTACACTGCCGCCGATGTGTTCTGCAACGGCAAGACACACTTCATTGGCAGATTCCAGCATCATTCCGTACCAGCAATCTTTCATGGACAATATTTCACCGATACGGATTCCGATGTGGGAACTGTTCCTTTCGATACCCCAGATCGCGTGCTCGGAGAAGGTAACTCTTTCATTGGGAGAGGCATTTTCAATGGCAAGCAGTGTTGTCATAATTTTTGTGATACTTGCCGGGTATTTTGTGGCATCCATATTTTTTGAATATAGAAATGTTCCGGTGTCCATATCCATCACTACGGCAGATTCCGCCCATACCGCAGGTCCTGCAGGCCAGCCCTCGATGCTGTCTGTCTGAATCGGTTCAAAATAGGCATCCGGCTCCAGACGTTCCGGTTCTTCTGCATCATCTGAAGGTTCCCTATTTTCCGCCAGCTCTTCCGCAGTTGTGTCGGAGGATTCTGTCTGTACCGGCTGTGCTTCGGCCCCCAAAACGCAGGTGATGTTCGTGGATAAAAGCACAGCTGTGCAGAGCAGAAGCAGCAGGCTGCGGCGTTTGTTTCTTTTGTTCATTTAGTTCTCCTTTTTCTTTGTTAAATCATGGGTCAAAACACCTTCCGACCCTTGTATCATGGAATCAGTATATCATAGATACCTGTGAACCGACAATCATATTTCGTTTTGCAGATGTTGCAGACTTTTTTGCCTGGATGTGATAGAATAGGGTATCAGGATTTGGAACAGGAGGAAAATAAATGGCACTAGCATTCAGTTATGGAAATAACAGTACAATTGTGGAAACCCGGCAGGGTAAAGTAAGAGGATATACCTATAATGGGATGTCTATTTTTAAGGGAATTCCTTATGCAACAGCAAAACGTTTTCAGGCTCCGCAGCCGGTGGAACCATGGGAAGGTGTGAAGGATGCGACCAGCTATGGTTATGTCTGCCCGCTTTTGGAAATGGAGGAGCCTAAGGGAGAATTATTTGTTCCTCACCGTTATTGGGTGATGGATGAGAATTGTCAGAATCTGAATGTGTGGACACCTGCCTGTGACGGAGAAAAGAGACCGGTTATGGTATGGCTTCACGGCGGCGGATATTTTGCTGGTTCTTCTATCGAACAGGTAGCTTATGAAGGAGAAAACATGTGCAAGTATGGACAGGTTGTTGTGGTTTCTATTAACCATCGTCTGAACATACTGGGATATATGGATGTGTCTGCATTTGGTGAAGAATATGCCAATTCCGGAAATGCAGGATCAGATGATATGGTTGCGGCTCTTCAGTGGATTCATGACAATATTGAAAAGTTCGGCGGAGACCCGGATAATGTAACTTTGTTTGGCCAGTCCGGCGGCGGCTCCAAGATTACTACACTGCTGCAGACTCCGGCGGCAGATGGTTTATTTGCGAAAGGTATTATCATGAGTGGTATTGCCGGAATGGCACTGGAAGACAGTACAGGGGACGGAGAAGAACTGGCGATTGCCATGATGGCAGAGCTTGGTACGGAAGACTTCCATGATCTGGAAACCATTCCTTATGCACGACTGGCAGAAGCATATCTGAAAGTAAAACCGGAATTTGAAGCAAAGGGAAAATATGTGGGAGGAAGTCCGCATCCCAATGCATTTTATAAGGGCGAACCACGTATCAATGGATTCCGTGAAGAAACGTCACAGATTCCGCTGCTGATAGGAACTGTATTCGGAGAGTTTTCTTCATTTGGTCTGCCTTTATATAATAAGCATGAGATGACGGAAGAACAGCAGGAAGCAATGATCTGTCAGACTATTGGTGAAGAAGGGGCAAAGGCACTGATTCCTTTGTTTAGGGAAGCTTATCCGGAACGGCCGATTTCCGATCTCTTAAAACTTGATTTTATATTCCGTCTGCCTACACAGGAGTATATAAAACTGCGAAGCGGCTTAAATCCTTCTACATATTCCTATTTCTTTAATCTGGATATGCCTGTTGACGGTGGAAGTACTCCGTGGCACTGTGCAGATATTCCGTACGTGTTCCATAATACGGAGCTGGTTCCGGTGACACAGGAAGAAGGTGTGACAGAAGTTATTGAAAGTCAGATTTTTGAGGCGGTGATGGCATTTGCACATACCGGAAAACCTGACCATGATGGAATTCCTCATTGGCCGGCAAGTACACCGGAGGAGGAGAATACCTTAATGATTGATAAAAATACCCGGCTGGTGATAAATCATGATCAGGAGCTGGTACCTCTGGCCGCTAAGTATGTAGGACCTGTATTTGCAAAAATGATGGAAGAAACACAGGTGCAGCATTAAAAAAAGGGAAATTTATTGTCAGGTTTATAGGAAATCCCTTGACAAGCCTTTCCTTCCCTGATTATAATGTTCTGTAATAAAAACGAAGACGGAGACAGTAGTCTGTATTCAAAAGTGACAGCGAGCCGGGGAAGGTGGAAGCCTGGTATGAGTAGAACCAGATGAAGATCACTCCCGAGTTGCCATCTGAAATTATCCGGAAGGATAAGGTAGGAGAGGACGGTTTTCCCCCGTTAAAAGGAGCGTGTATCGGTGTAAAAGCCCGTACGCTGTAAGAGGTGGTATAACGATGGCAATATATATGCTCTCGTCCTGTTGCAGGACGGGAGCTTTTTTGTATTAATAATACAAAAAAATTTTATCCCGGGGAGAATATAAAAATCCCCGGGGAAAAAATGTAAAAAGAAGGAGGTTCCGCTATGTATCAGAAAGTGTCAACGAATCTGAATTTTGTGGAGCGAGAGAAGAAAACAGAAGAATTCTGGAAAGAGAATCATATTTTTGAAAAGAGTATGGAGCACCGGAAAGAGGGAGAGACTTATACCTTCTATGACGGACCGCCGACTGCAAATGGTAAACCACATATCGGTCATGTACTGACCCGTGTTATTAAGGATATGATTCCCCGTTACCGTACTATGAAAGGGTATATGGTACCGAGAAAAGCAGGTTGGGATACCCATGGTCTGCCGGTTGAACTGGAAGTGGAAAAGCTTCTGGGTCTGGATGGAAAGGAGCAGATTGAAGAGTACGGTCTGGTACCTTTCATTGACAAGTGTAAAGAGAGTGTCTGGAAATATAAAGGTATGTGGGAAGATTTTTCTTCTACTGTTGGTTTCTGGGCAGATATGGATGATCCATATGTAACGTATCATGATGATTATATTGAGTCCGAGTGGTGGGCACTGAAACAGATCTGGGATAAAGGTCTTTTGTACAAGGGATTTAAGATTGTGCCGTACTGCCCGCGTTGTGGAACACCGCTGTCTGCACAGGAAGTGGCACAGGGTTATAAAACTGTGAAAGAACGTTCTGCCGTAGTACGTTTTAAAGTTGTGGGAGAGGATGCTTATTTCCTGGCATGGACAACCACACCGTGGACACTGCCGTCCAACGTGGCACTTTGTGTGAATCCGTCTGACACTTACTGTAAAGTAAAGGCTGCAGATGGTTATGTATATTACATGGCAGAAGCACTTCTTGACAAAGTTCTGGGTAAGCTGGCAACAGAGGATGCACCGGCATATGAAGTTCTGGAAACCTACAAAGGAACTGATCTGGAATATAAAGAGTATGTGGCACTGTATGAGTGTGCTGCACAGGAAGCAGAAAAACAGCATAAAAAGGCACATTATGTAATCTGTGATGATTACGTAACCATGTCTGATGGTACCGGTATCGTTCATATTGCACCGGCATTTGGTGAAGATGATGCCCGTGTGGGAAGAGAATATAACCTGCCGCTGGTAAAATTTGTGGATGAGAAGGGATGCATGACTCCGGAAACTCCATTTGCAGGTATGAGAGCAAAACCATCCAAAGCAGAGATGGAAAAAGACCCGAATGTAAAGAGTGCCGATCCGGAAGTGCTGAAAGATCTGGAAGCAAAGGGTCTTCTGTTTGACGCACCAAAATTCGAACATGATTATCCCCATTGTTGGAGATGTGATACTCCTCTGATTTACTATGCACGTGAGTCCTGGTTTATCAAGATGACTGCAGTGAAAGAGGATCTGATCCGCAACAATAATACCATCAACTGGATTCCGGAAAGTATCGGAAAAGGCCGTTTCGGTGACTGGCTGGAAAATGTGCAGGACTGGGGTATTTCCAGAAACCGTTATTGGGGAACCCCGCTGAATATCTGGGAGTGTGAATGCGGTCATATGCATTCTATCGGAAGCCGTCAGGAACTGTTTGAAATGAGCGGTGATGAGAGAGCAAAAACGGTTGAACTGCATCGTCCGTACATTGATGAGATTACGATCAAATGTCCGGTCTGCGGAAAGCCGATGCACCGGGTACCGGAAGTTATTGACTGCTGGTTTGACTCCGGAGCAATGCCATTTGCACAGCATCATTATCCATTTGAAAATAAAGAACTGTTTGAGCAGCAGTTCCCGGCACAGTTTATTTCCGAGGCGGTAGACCAGACACGTGGATGGTTCTACTCCCTGCTGGCAGAATCCACTCTGCTGTTTAATAAAGCTCCGTATGAAAATGTTATTGTTCTGGGGCATGTACAGGATGAAAATGGACAGAAAATGAGTAAATCCAAGGGAAATGCAGTTGACCCGTTTGAGGCTCTGGAAACTTACGGAGCTGATGCGATCCGCTGGTATTTCTACATCAACAGTGCACCGTGGCTGCCGAACCGTTTCCATGGAAAAGCAGTGCAGGAAGGCCAGAGAAAATTCATGAGCACACTTTGGAACACCTATGCGTTCTTCGTGCTGTATGCAAATATTGATGAATTTGATGCAACCAAATATGCACTGGAATATGACAAGCTGTCTGTTATGGATAAATGGCTGCTGTCCAAGCTGAATACGGTCATTCAGACGGTGGATAACAACCTTGAAAATTACCGGATTCCGGAAGCTGCAAGAGCTCTTCAGGAATTTGTGGATGATATGAGTAACTGGTATGTCAGAAGAAGCCGTGAGCGTTTCTGGGCAAAAGGCATGGAGCAGGATAAAATTAATGCTTATATGACTCTGTATACTGCACTTGTCACAATTTCCAAAGTAGCTGCTCCGATGATTCCATTTATGACAGAAGATATCTATCAGAATCTGGTAAGATCTATTGATAAAGATGCTCCGGAAAGCGTACATCTGTGTGATTTCCCGGCAGCAAAACAGGAGTGGATCGATAAAGAACTGGAAGACAATATGGAACATCTTCTGGACATCGTCGTTATGGGACGTGCGTGCCGTAACACTGCAAATATTAAAAACCGTCAGCCGATTGCAAAAATGTATGTAAAGGCATCCTATGAACTGTCTGAGTTCTATACCAGCATCATTGCAGACGAACTGAATGTAAAGGGAGTAGAGTTTACAGATAACATTGAGAACTTCATTTCCTATACCTTTAAACCACAGCTGAAAACAGTAGGTCCCAAGTATGGAAAACTTCTGGGAGGTATAAAAGCTGCACTGTCCGGTCTGGATGGAAATAAAGCTATGGCCGAACTTCGCTCCTGCGGTGAATTAAAGCTTGACATCAATGGCAATGAGGTTGTATTATCAGAGAGTGATTTGTTGATAGATACTGCCCAGATGGAAGGGTTTGTGACAGAGTCCGACAATAATCTTGCTGTAGTTCTGGATACAAATCTTACCGAAGAGCTGATTGAAGAAGGCTTCGTAAGAGAAATCATCAGCAAAGTGCAGACGATGCGAAAAGAAGCCGGATTCGAAGTAATGGATAAGATCAACGTGTATGTGAAGGACAACAGCGTAATTGAAGACATCATGAAGACACATGCCGATGAGATTCAATCAGAAGTATTAGCACAGAGTATCACGATGGATACTACCAAGGGTTATGAAAAGAAATGGAATATTAATTCCGAAGAAGTAATTTTGGCAGTTGAAAAAGTTATGTAATGCCATTGATTGAATGAGGAGGTAAGGATGTTAGACAAACATTTCAAGAAGGAAGAATTTAAACAGTCTGTAAAGGATAATGTAAAGATGCTTTACAGAAGGACCATTGAAGAAGCAACGCAGGAGCAGATTTTCCAGGCTGTTTCTCTGGCTGTAAAAGACGTTATCATTGATAACTGGCTGCTGACCCAGAAACAGTATGAAAAAGATGATCCGAAAATCGTATATTATCTGTCCATGGAGTTCCTGATGGGACGTGCACTGGGCAACAACCTGATCAACCTGACTGCTTACCAGGAAGTAAAAGAAGCCCTGGATGAGCTGGGATTTGATCTGAACGTTATTGAAGATCAGGAGCCGGATCCGGCACTGGGTAACGGTGGTCTGGGAAGACTGGCTGCATGTTTCCTGGATTCTCTGGCAACACTGGGATACTGTGCATATGGCTGTGGTATCCGTTATCACTATGGTCTGTTCAAACAGAAAATCGAGAACGGTTATCAGGTAGAAGTTCCGGATAACTGGCTGAAGAACGGATATCCGTTCGAACTGCGCCGTCCGGAATATGCAAAAGAAGTTAAGTTCGGCGGATATGTTAAGGTTGAATATGATCATGCTACCGGAAGAAACCGTTTCATCCAGGAAGGATATCAGTCCGTAATGGCTATTCCTTACGATATGCCGATCGTAGGTTATAACAATAAAATCGTTAACACCCTGAGGATCTGGGATGCAGAAGCAATCAATGATTTCCGTCTGGATCTGTTTGACAAGGGTGAATATCATAAAGCAGTAGAGCAGGAAAACCTGGCTAAGAACATCGTTGAAGTTCTGTATCCGAACGACAACCACTATGCAGGTAAAGAGCTGCGTCTGAAACAGCAGTACTTCTTTGTTTCCGCAAGTATTCAGGCTGCTATTGAAAAGTTCAAAAAGTCTCACAGCGATCTGCATGATCTGCCGAAGAAAGTAACCTTCCAGCTGAACGATACTCATCCGACCATGACAGTTGCTGAGCTGATGAGAATCCTTCTGGATGAAGAAGGTATGAACTGGGATGAAGCATGGGATATTACTACTCATACATGTGCTTACACCAACCATACCATCATGGCAGAAGCTCTGGAAAAATGGCCGATCGAGCTGTTCTCCAAACTGCTTCCGCGTGTTTACCAGATCGTAGAAGAAATCAACCGCAGATTTATCATGGAAATCCAGGCAAAATATCCTGGAAATCAGGATAAAGTAAGAAAAATGGCTATTATTTATGATGGTCAGGTTAAGATGGCTCATTTGGCAATTGCCGGCGGATATTCCGTTAACGGTGTTGCACAGCTGCATACCGAAATCCTGAAAAAACAGGAACTGAGAGATTTCTACGAGATGTATCCGGAGAAATTCAATAATAAAACAAACGGTATTACCCAGAGACGTTTCCTGCTTCACGGAAACCAGCTGCTGGCTAACTGGATTACTGATCATATCGGTGATGGATGGATCACCAACCTGCCGGAGCTGGCAAAACTGAAAGTTTATGCGGATGATAAGAAAGCTCTGCAGGAATTCATGAATATCAAATACCAGAACAAAGTTCGTCTGGCAAAATATATTCTGGAACACAATGGTATCGAAGTAAATCCTCATTCTATCTTCGATGTACAGGTTAAGAGACTTCATGAGTACAAACGTCAGCTGATGAACATTCTGCATGTAATGTATCTGTACAACCAGATCAAAGCTCATCCGGAGATGGATTTCTATCCAAGAACATTTATCTTTGGTGCAAAAGCTGCAGCAGGATACCGTCGTGCAAAACAGACGATTAAACTGATCAACGCTGTTGCAGATGTGATCAACAACGATGCTTCCATCAACGGAAAACTGAAAGTTGTATTTATCGAGAACTATCGTGTATCCAACGCAGAGATGATCTTTGCTGCTGCTGATGTTTCTGAACAGATTTCTACAGCAAGTAAAGAAGCTTCCGGAACCGGTAACATGAAGTTCATGCTGAACGGTGCTCCGACAATCGGAACCATGGATGGTGCCAACGTGGAAATCGTAGAAGAAGTTGGAAGAGAAAATGCATTTATCTTCGGTCTTTCTTCTGATGAAGTTATCAACTTCGAGAACCATGGCGGATATGATCCAAACTACTACTTCAACACAGATCAGGATATCCGTAACGTGCTGATGCAGCTGATCAACGGAACTTACTCTCATGGAGATTTCAACATGTTCCGTGAAATCTATGATTCTCTGCTGACAAACAACCAGGGACGTGCAGACCAGTACTTTATCCTGGCTGACTTCAAGTCCTATGCAGAGGCACAGAGACAGGTTGAAATTGCATACAGAGATACAGACAGATGGGCTAAGATGGCGCTGATGAATACTGCATGCTCCGGTAAGTTCACATCCGACAGAACTATTCAGCAGTATGTAGATGAAATCTGGCATCTGGATAAAGTTACAATCAGATAATAAGAATGATAAGAATCCTGCGGGCAGCGATGTGACTGTTGTTCCGCAGGATTTTAGCTTGCAAGGAGATAAGACTCCCACCTCTGTAGGTGGCGAGTTACAACAATTTAGTCCTGGTGGGAGTCCAATCTCCTTCCAAGATAAAGCCTCCGGCGATTGCAGAGGTGCGCAGATGTATTATATCATGCAAAGCATGACGCACACCTCGCAGCAAGTACGCCAAGGCGTACTTGAAGTTAACTCCTGCCGGAACATACATGATAGAA
This sequence comes from Eubacterium sp., assembly GCA_022764165.1. Classification (GTDB taxonomy): domain Bacteria; phylum Bacillota; class Clostridia; order Lachnospirales; family Lachnospiraceae; genus Oliverpabstia. The sequence continues at coordinate 52,644 of JALERM010000181.1, forward strand.
AATAATAAGAAATAGGGACTGCTATTTATGATTACATTATTTTTGATACCAGTATATATCCTGTTCAGTTTTTATATCTGTCGGTGGCTTTTTCGCTGGATGAATGCATGTCATCGCTGGTTTCAGAAGAAATGGATGAAGATGGTGATTGTGGCGGCTTATGCATTTGCCTCGTCTACGATTATTATCAGTTTTCTTCTGCCTGTATCACCGGTACAGAGAGTATTGAAGAGAATCGGAAATTACTGGCTTGGCGTGCTGTTATATATTTTGCTGGTCATCCTGGTGGTAGATCTGATCAGGATTGTGTTAAAGAAAACGAAATGGATTACACCTGAAGTACTGCATTCACGCCGGACTTTTGTGGTGTCAGGAGCGTTGTGCATCTGCGTGATTGCAGCTGTAAGTATATATGGAATAACGAATGCAAGACATATCAGGACAACAACCTATAATGTGGAAATCAATAAAGATGGCGGAAAAATTGCTGATTTGAAAATAGCACTTGCAGCGGATTTACACCTTGGCTATAGTATTGGCCCCTATCATATGGAACAGATGGTAGAAAAAATCAATGCTATGGATGCAGATATCGTATTGATTGCCGGTGATATTTTTGATAATGAGTATGAGGCTATCAGGGATCCGGACAGGATTATCAGCATCTTGCGTGAAATTAAAAGTAAATATGGTGTGTACGCCTGTTATGGAAATCATGATATTCAGGAAAAAATTCTTGTGGGATTCACTTTCCCCGGTGAGGAAAAGAAGCAGAGTGATCCGAGAATGGATGAACTTCTGGAAAAATCGGGAATTACGCTGCTGAGGGATGAGAGTCTGTTGATTGATGATTCTTTCTATCTTGTGGGACGTCCGGATTACCGTAAACCGGGAAGGGGAATTGATATCAGAAAGTCACCGGAAGAAGTTGTAGAAGGACTTGATATGATGAAACCAGTCATTGTGCTGGAGCATGAACCTGTAGAAATGGAAGAACTTGCAGAAGCGGGGGTTGATATGCAGCTTTGCGGACATACCCATGATGGACAGCTGTGGCCGGGGACGATTACAATCAATCTCTTTTGGGAGAATCCGTGTGGATATCTGAAAAAAGGCAATATGCATAGCATTGTAACTTCGGGAATCGGTGTCTATGGACCGGCGATGAGAGTGGGTTCCAGGAGCGAAGTGTGTGAAATCAATGTCGATTTTGATGATATGTAAAAAATCCCCTTGACGAAATGTGTAAACTGGTATATGGTAGTATTCGTAAATTAAATAATAAAGCTTTTCTCTTATTCAGAGTGATGGAGATACATAGGATCTGAGAAGTCACGGCAACCCCGTTGTTACGGAAGGTGCCTGCCTGAGCGAGTTAATCGAACAATAAGGGGATTTGATATTAAAATATTAAGTCCGCCTTGTGCGGACTTTTGTTTTATCTTGAAAGGAGATAAAACCCGGGAGAAAAGCATCCAGGAAGAAAAGGAGAAGAACATGGAGAAACGTTTATTTACTTCTGAATCTGTAACTGAAGGCCATCCGGATAAGATCTGTGACCAGATTTCCGATGCTATTCTTGATGCTCTGATGGAGCAGGATCCCATGAGCCGTGTGGCATGTGAGACAGCAATTACTACGGGTCTGGTGCTGGTTATGGGTGAAATTACGACAAAAGCATATGTAGATATCCAGAAAATCGTAAGAGAGACCGTACGTGAGATTGGATATACTCGAGGAAAATATGGATTTGATGCAGATAATTGTGGTGTGATCACCGCTATCGATGAGCAGTCTGCGGATATTGCTCTCGGTGTGGATAAAGCACTGGAAGCAAAAGAAAATAAAATGACAGAAGAAGAGCTGGATGCCATTGGTGCAGGAGATCAGGGTATGATGTTCGGATTTGCTACCAATGAAACCGAAGAGTATATGCCGCTTGCTATTTCTCTGGCACACAAACTGACCAGACAGCTGACAAAAGTGAGAAAAGACGGCGTTCTGACCTATCTGAGACCGGATGGCAAATCTCAGGTAACTGTAGAATATGATAAAGATGGAAAAGCAGTTCGTCTGGATGCGGTTGTACTTTCCACACAGCATGACCCGGAGGTAACTCAGGAACAGATTCATGAAGATATCAAGAAATATGTATTTGCTCCGGTACTGCCTGCAGAAATGATTGATGATGATACCAAGTTCTTTATCAATCCTACAGGAAGATTTGTAATCGGTGGACCTCACGGCGACAGCGGTCTGACCGGAAGAAAAATCATCGTAGATACTTACGGTGGATACGGACGTCACGGCGGCGGTGCATTCTCCGGTAAGGACTGTACAAAAGTTGACCGTTCCGCAGCCTATGCTGCCCGTTATGTGGCAAAAAATATGGTAGCAGCAGGCCTGGCAGACAAATGTGAGATCCAGCTTTCCTACGCAATCGGTGTTGCACATCCGACTTCTGTAAGAGTAGATACCTTTGGAACCGGAAAATTGGAAGATACCAAACTGGTAGAAATTATCCGTGAGAACTTTGATCTGAGACCGGCAGGAATTATCAAAATGCTGGATCTGAGACGTCCGATTTACAAACAGACAGCAGCATACGGACATTTCGGAAGAAATGATCTGGATCTGCCGTGGGAAAAACTGGATAAAGTAGATGTACTGAAAAAATATCTGGCTTAATATTTCAGTACTTGCAAGTACTGCAAAAGAGAAAAAGCGTGAAAGGCAGAAATGCTGTTCACGCTTTCTTTCATTCAAGTATTTTTTATAGAAAGTTTAGAATTGTCTTTGTTTGTTTAGGTGAAAACAGAATCAGAATATGCTATACTTTTCTTAAATGGATAATCAGGAACAGGTGTGCATATGAAATTAAAAAACAGAATCTACATTTCTTTTTTTGTGATTGTTCTGGTTCCGCTGCTGCTTACCGGGATTGCGTTCTGGGGCTTTGCTGTTTATCAGGTACGTTCTTTGCAGAAGCAGTACGGAATCGAAGAGATTACTTACGAAAATCTTTCTAATAATACGTACATGCTGAACAAAATAACGCAGAAACTCTGTGCGTCTCTGCAGAAGACAGTGGAGACGGAACCGGATAAGATGGAAGATTTTGGATATCTGGATAACATCAACAGGGAACTGAATGAGAAGAATGCTTATCTTGTGGTACGTAAAGGGGATGTTATCACCTACAATAAAAGTGGTCTGGATTCCCGGGTCATTGCTTCTGAGCTTCCGATGTACGGTGATATGCCGGGAGAGAATGATAAGGGAGTGTATATTGGGAAAGATATACAGGCATTGGTCAAGCAGGTGGATTTCAGGTTTCCGGACGATACGGAGGGAACTGCGTTTGTTATGATTAGGGCAGATGCTATGGTTCCCCGGATGCAGAGTATGATGATGAACCTGATATTGATCGTTGTACTCATTCTGGCAGTGACAGCATTCGGATTGTGTACCTGGACGTATCATGGCGTTATCACGCCGCTGGCACAATTAAAAGTAGCTACCAAGAATATAAAAGAAGGTAATCTTGATTTTACAATAGAAAAAATGGGCGTGGAGGAGATTGGTAATCTCTGTGAAGATTTTGAGGAGATGCGAAAGCGCCTGAAACAGACCAATGAGGAAAAGCTTGCTTTTGATAAGGAAAACCGGGAATTGATCAGTAATATTTCTCATGATCTGAAAACTCCTATCACAGCGGTTAAGGGTTATGTGGAAGGAATTATGGACGGCGTGGCAGATACACCGGAAAAGATGAATCGCTATATTCGAACGATTTATAATAAAGCAAATGAAATGGACCGGCTGATTAATGAACTGACATTTTACTCGAAGATTGACACGAACAGGATTCCGTATACGTTCAATAAGATTCATGTGAAGGATTATTTTGAGGATTGTATTGATGACCTGAGTGTAGAACTGGAATCCAGTGGTGTGTCTCTGACATATTTTGATTATCTGGAGGAAGATGCGATTGTCATTGCGGATGCGGAACAGCTGAAGCGTGTGATCAATAATATTATCAGCAATTCTCTGAAGTATATGAATAAGCCCAAGGGAGTCATTAATATAAGGCTGCGGGATGTGGGAGATTTTATTCAGATTGAGATTGAGGATAACGGAAAAGGGATTGCGCAGAAAGATCTGGCAAATATTTTTGACCGTTTTTATCGGACAGATGCTTCCCGCAATTCTTCTAAAGGCGGAAGCGGCATAGGACTTTCCATCGTGAAAAAGATTATGGAAGATCACGGCGGCCAGGTCTGGGCGACAAGTAAAGAAGGTACAGGTACAACGATGTATCTGGCTTTGAGAAAATATCAGGAGGTACCGGTACATGAGTAAAATTTTGATTGTAGAAGATGAAGAAGCAATTGCGGATCTGGAGAAGGATTATCTGGAATTGAGCGGGTTTGAGGTTGAGATTGAACACAGAGGCGATGTGGGATTGAAGCGTGCACTGACAGAGGACTTTAATCTGTTTATTCTGGATCTGATGCTGCCGGAAATGGATGGTTTTGATATTTGCCGGGAGATTCGTGCACAGAAAAATACGCCGATTATTATGGTATCCGCAAAGAAAGATGATATCGATAAAATCCGTGGACTGGGTCTTGGTGCCGATGATTATATGACAAAACCATTCAGCCCCAGTGAACTGGTAGCCAGGGTAAAGGCACATCTGGCCCGTTATGAGAGACTGATCGGAACCGGCGTACAGGAGAATGATATTGTAGAAATTCGTGGAATCAAGATTGATAAAACTGCCCGTCGGGTATGGGTGAACGGAGAAGAGAAGAACTTTACGACGAAAGAATTTGATCTTCTGACGTTTTTGGCTCAGAATCCTAACCGGGTATTTACTAAAGATGAGCTGTTCCGGGAAATCTGGGATATGGAATCTGTGGGAGATATTGCGACTGTTACGGTGCATATTAAGAAAATCAGAGAGAAAATTGAGTTTAATACGGCAAAGCCACAGTATATTGAGACTATCTGGGGTGTGGGATATCGGTTCAAAGTCTGAACTGGCATGGTAAAAAAGTTAGAAACTGGCTATTTTAATAGAACCAAATATGGTGTAGCATATCGGAAACAAAAGAGATGAGGAGGTTCTATTATTATGAGTTCTAATGAAGCCGCTGTTAAGAAAGTGAATGTAACGGACATTGCTATTACAGGAGTATGTATTGCCCTGACTCTCGTGGCTACTGCATTTATCAACATCCGTCTGCCAATCGCAGCTAATGGTGGTCTTGTTCATCTGGGAAATGTTCCGCTGTTTCTGGCAGCGATCATTTACGGTAAGAAGACAGGTGCATTTGCAGGTGCCTTTGGTATGGGGCTGTTTGATTTGCTCAGCGGATGGACGCTGTGGGCACCATTTACTTTTGTAATTGTAGGTCTGATGGGATATACGGTAGGCAAAATTACAGAGAACCGTGTTGGTTTCCGCTGGAATGTACTTGCGATTGCGGCTGCCTGTGTGATTAAAGTGGTTGGATATTACATCGCAGAAGGGATCATCTACAGCAATTGGGTTGCTCCGGCACTGTCGATTCCCGGCAATCTGGTTCAGGTTGGTGTTGCCGCAGTGATCGTTCTTCCAGTTGTAGAAGTTGTAAGAAAAGCGATTCGCAGATAAGGGAGATGCAGATATGTATAAAATTATGACACCGGGACCGACACAGGTCAGGGAAAATGTCCGTATGGCAAGAAGTCGGGAATGTACCAATCCGGATCTGGATCCGGCATTTTATGAGTATTATAAAGAAACCTGCGAACTGATCAGCGAATTGCTGTTTACCCGGAATGAAGCGTTTATCCTGGATGGCGAAGGTATTCTGGGCCTGGAAGCAGCCTGTGCTTCTCTCACTGAGCAGGGTGATAAAGTCCTTGTAGTGGATAACGGTATTTATGGAAAAGGATTTGCTGATTTTGTTACCATGTATGGTGGTCAGGTAACGTATTATACCGCACCGTACACAAAAGCGATTGACCTGGATGAATTTGAAAAGTATCTTGAGAACAACCATGATTTCAAATACGCCACACTGGTGCATTGTGATACTCCCAGCGGTGTGCTGAATCCGGTGGAAGAGATGAGCCGGATGCTCCATCGATATGGTATCATGACGATTGTAGATTCTGTATCAGGTATGTTCGGGGAACCGATACATGTGGACGAGGGACAGATTGATATTCTCTGCGGAGGCTCTCAGAAAGCACTCTCCGCACCTCCGGGACTGACCTTTGTGACAGTAAGTGAAAAGGCCATGAAAACTATGGAGAAAAGAAAAACGCCCATTGCTTCTTTCTATGCAAATATCCTGGTATTTAAAGATTATTATAAAAATCAGTGGTTCCCGTACACCATGCCCATCAGTGATATCTATGGTCTGCGTACCGCACTGGAGAATGTAAAAGCAGAACAGAATAGTATGTGGGATCGCCATGCAAAGATGGGTGAGATGACACGGACAGCTGTGCAGGAGATGGGGTTGGAACTTTACCTGGAAAATGGTTACTCCAATACGGTTACCGTTATTAAAGTGCCGGAAGGAATGAAAGCTTCTGACATTCTGGAAACCATGAAGAAAGATTATCATATCATGATAGCGGGAAGCTTCGATGTGCTGACCGGACAGGTGATCCGGATCGGCCATATGGGTGAAAATGCAAACGAAGATGATGTGAAAGAGACGCTGGAAGCACTCAAACATACACTGGAGAAACTTCGATCATAATAAGAATAAATAAAAAGATCTGCCTGTATGTGGGCAGATTTTTTTATCTTGAAAGGAGATAAGACTCCCACCTCTATAGGTGGTGACTTGTAACAATTTAGTCTTGGTGGGAGTCCAATCTCCTTCCAAGATAAAGCCTCCGGCGGATTGCAGAGGTGCGCAGATGTATCGTGTCATGCAAAGCATGACGCGCACCTCGCAGCAAGTACGCCGAGGCGTACTTGAATTTTTGGCGAGGTCCGGCAGATGTCATATATTGAAATAATCGTATCTGTATGATAGTATATCAAATGGAGATATATTATATGAGAGAGAACGCAGATATGGGCAAATTGTTTTATATTATGGGTAAGAGTGCTTCCGGTAAGGATACGATTTATCAGAAGCTTTTGGAGAATCAGAATCTTCATCTGAAACGGTTGATTATCTATACGACCAGGCCAATTCGTGACGGGGAGCAGGATGGGCAGGAATATTATTTTGTCAATGAAGAGGTATTTCAGTCTTTGAAGGCTTCCGGGAAGATTATTGAGGACAGAGGCTATGAGACGGTTTATGGATTATGGCGGTATTTTACTGCTGATAATATGAATCTGGAGCGGTATGATTATCTGGGAATCGGTACGCTGGAATCTTATTTGCAGCTGAAAGCTTACTATGGAAAAGACAAGGTTTGTCCTATTTATATAGAAGTGGAGGATGGAGAGCGTCTGAAGAGGGCTATTGCCCGGGAAGAGACGCAGGAAGTGCCCAAGTATGAAGAAATGTGCCGGAGGTTTCTGGCAGACAGCCGGGATTTTCGTGAAGAAAATATCCGGGAAGCAGAAATTGACAGGCGTTTTCAGAATATGAATTTTAATACTTGCATGTCGGAGATTGAAAATTACTTGAAGACTGTGTTATACTAAGAAAGTAGCTTAGAGTCAGATGAATGATTGTGGCTGTTTGACAGCTGCAAAATAGAAAAAACAGGAGGATGGTATTATGCCGGGTTTTAAAGAAATTGTAGGCCATGAAGAAATCATTCAGCATCTTCAGAATGCGATTCGTTTGGGAAAAGTTTCTCATGCGTATATTCTCAGTGGAGAAACAGGGTCCGGGAAAAAAACGCTGGCGAATACGTTTGCCATGACGCTGCAGTGCGAACAGAAGGGTACAGATCCCTGTCTGGAATGTCGCTCCTGCAAAAAAGCGGCGAGCAGAAACCATCCGGATATTATTTATATTACACATGAAAAGCCGAATTCCATCGGAATTGAAGATATTCGTACCCAGTTGATAGAGGATGTACAGATTAAGCCGTATTGTAGTTCTTACAAGATTTATATTGTAGATGAAGCGGAAAAGCTGACGCTGCAGGCACAGAATGCACTTTTAAAAACTATCGAAGAGCCGCCGGCTTATGCGATTATTCTTCTTTTGACCAGCAATATGGATGCATTTTTGCCGACCATTACATCCCGCTGTGTGAAGCTGAATCTGCGTCCGGTACAGGAAAGTAAGGTGAAGGATTATCTGATGGAAAAGATGCACCTGCCGGATTATCAGGCTCATATGGATGCTGCATTTTCTCAGGGAAATATTGGAAAAGCCAGGAAAATGGCAGAGTCGGATGAATTTAATCTGATGACAGATCAGGCACTCAGGATTCTGAAAAAGTCCAGAGAGATGGAACTGCATGAGATGGTGGAACGCATTAAGGAACTTTCAGCAGAAAAACAGAATATAGAAGAATATCTGGATCTGTTTGTCATGTGGTTTAAGGATGTTTTGTTTTTTAAGGCCACCCGTGAGGTGGACGGGCTGATGTTTAAAGATCAGCTGAATTATATTAAGGAACGGGCCAGCAAGAGCTCTTATGAGGGCATCGAGAAAATTATCGAGGCTATAGGCGTTGCCAGAGAGCGTTTACGTGCGAATGTAAACTTTGATCTGGCAATGGAACTGCTGTTCCTGACAATCAGGGAGAATTAGCATGGTAAAAATTATTGGAGTCCGGTTTCGGAACGTGGGCAAAATCTACTATTTCAATCCGAAGAGTTTTCAGATCAGACAGGGGGATCATGTGATCGTGGAGACTGCCCGCGGGGTAGAGTATGGTACTGTTGTTCTGGGACCGAAGGAAGTGGACGAGCAGGAAGTTGTTCAGCCGCTGAAGGATGTCATTCGTGTGGCTACACCGAAGGATGACGCAAAAGCGGAGAGTAATAGAAAAAGAGAGAAGGAAGCTTACCAGATTTGTCTGCAGAAGATCCGGGCACATGAGCTGGAGATGAAGCTGATTGATGTGGAATACACCTTTGATAATAATAAAGTCCTGTTTTATTTTACTGCGGACGGACGTATTGATTTCCGTGAACTGGTAAAAGATCTGGCAGCAGTATTTAAGACCAGGATTGAACTGCGGCAGATCGGTGTCAGAGATGAGACAAAGATTCTGGGAGGAATGGGTATCTGTGGAAGAGGACTGTGTTGCCATACGTATTTGTCGGAATTCGTTCCGGTTTCCATAAAAATGGCAAAAGAACAGAACCTGTCTCTGAATCCCACCAAGATTTCCGGTGTGTGCGGAAGGTTGATGTGTTGCTTGAAGAATGAACAGGAGACTTACGAGTATCTGAACAAACGTCTGCCGGGAGTAGGAGATTCTGTGACAACTCCGGAAGGTATCAAGGGAGAAGTGCAGAGCGTTAATGTGCTTCGCCAGCTGGTGAAGGTTATCGTTGATATTGATGACGAGAAAGAAATCCGGGAATATAAAGTGGATGAACTGAAGTTCCGTCCGAGACATAGAAAAGATAAAGTAAAGCTTTCCAAAGAGGAACTGAAAGAACTGGAAAAACTGGAAAGAGAAAATTAGTAAAGGAATTTACCGGGATGACAATAGAATTAAAAGAACATGAGCGTCTGGATGACCTGCAGAATGGATATTTTATTATTCAGAATACACAGGACTTCTGTTATGGCATTGATGCAGTGCTTCTTTCCGGATTTGCCAGGGTGAAGCCGGGAGAGAGAGTACTGGACATGGGCACCGGCACAGGCATCATTCCTATTTTGCTGAAGGCAAAAACTCAGGGAGAGCATTTTACCGGGCTGGAGATTCAGGAGCGCAGTGCCGAGATGGCAGGACGCAGTGTCGCCTATAATCATCTGGAAGATTCCATTACGATTCAGACAGGAGATATTAAGGAAGCTGCTGCCATTTTTGGCAGGGCTTCTTTTTCTGTGGTGACCTGTAATCCGCCCTATATGACGGGAAGTCACGGACTGACCAATCCTCACCTTCCTAAAGCGATAGCCAGGCATGAGGTGTTGTGTACTCTTGAGGATGTAATCTCACAGGCTTCCCAGGTACTGGAACCTCACGGAAGATTTTATATGGTACATCGACCGTTCCGGCTGGCAGAAATCATGGGACTGATGATGAAATATAAACTGGAACCCAAACGAATGCGCCTAGTGTACCCTTTTGTGGACAAAGAACCAAATATGGTACTTGTTCAGGGATTGTTGGGCGGAAAATCCCGTATCACGGTGGAAAAACCGCTGATTGTTTATGAGAAGCCGGGAGTGTATACGAAGGAAATACGGGAAATCTATGGAGACGGCCGTTGAATTATTGCCCCGGGGATTTTTACTTTTCCCCGGGGAAAAAGTAAAAATCCCCGGGGCAATATTGGGAAGGAGTAGGTTATGAGCGGGAAGTTGTTTTTGTGTGCGACGCCGATCGGCAATCTGGAAGATATTACGTTCCGGGTGCTGCGGATGTTGAAAGAGGTGGATGTGATTGCGGCAGAAGATACCAGAAACAGTATCAAGCTGCTGAATCATTTTGAGATTAAGACGCCGATGACCAGTTATCATGAATATAATAAGATAGAAAAGGGTCATTATCTGGTGGAACTGATGCAGCAGGGGCAGCAGGTGGCACTGATCACCGATGCCGGAACACCGGGGATATCGGATCCGGGGGAGGAATTGGTGGCTATGTGCCATGAGGCGGGTATTCCGGTAACTTCTTTGCCGGGACCTGCAGCCTGTATTACTGCACTGACGATTTCCGGACTTTCTACCAGAAGATTTGCATTTGAGGCATTTTTGCCCAGTGATAAGAAAGAAAAGGCAGCGGTTCTGGAAGAATTAAAAGATGAAACCAGAACGACGATTCTGTATGAGGCACCCCACCGTCTGGTACGGACACTGGAAGAGCTGTATCAGGCATTGGGAGAACGCCGTGTGACTGTGTGCAGAGAATTGACGAAAAAGCATGAAACGGCATTTTTGACAACCCTCTCGGGGGCTTTGGCGTATTATCAGGAAAATGACCCGAAGGGCGAGTGCGTGATCGTCATGGAGGGCAGAAGCCGGAAGGAAATGGAAGAAGAAAAACAGCAGCAGTGGGAAACTATGCCGCTGGAAGAACATATGAAAATTTATGAGAATCAGGGAATGTCCCGGAAAGAAGCGATGAAAGCTGTAGCAAAGGACAGAGGAGTTTCCAGGAGGGATATTTACCAGCAGTTATTGGACTGACCAGGGGTGACTAGGGGTGACTGGGGGTGACGGGGTGACTAGGGGACGGGTTCATAGACACGAATAGTGTCTATGAACCCGTCCCCTAGTCACCCCGTCACCCCCAGTCACCCTTAAATCGTGTCAAACAAGCTGCATCCGCTGATGATTTTATCCCATCGGTTTTCAGAGTGATGATGTTCATCTGCGAAGTATGGCAGTCTTTCCTGTTCCAGTTCTTCCAGTTTTCTGACTTTTCCATCCAGATAAGACTGAATCCGGCGGCGATGGCTTTCCAGCCGGGTGATGACACCGCCCAGTTTGATGTCCAGCAGTTCATATCCAAAGGCTTTGGCGTCCTGAAGCCAGAGTTCTTCACGTATCCACTTTAGCTTCCACATTTTTTCTGTCAGACGGGGGATAACTTCCTCGCAAATCTTTTCCAATGTGGATAAGTCCCCAGTATCGTAGGCGCTTTTTATGCGAACACCCAGCCCAGCTTTTTCGGACAGTATTTCTGCGAGATATTGATAAAATGTAAATAGTTTTTCATATGCCGGAGAATGTTGTGCGCACAGGCATAGCTGTTTGGCCAGATTATGATAATAAGTAAATGCATCGATATTCTGTACATGGTAATCAAACATTCCCAGCATAGTATCCTGATAAAGCAGGTATTTGGACGGGTTGTCGGATGTTATGTTGATTGCCGGTGTTATGAAAAGTGCATCCAGCTTGTCCAGTTGATAAAAATCTTCCAGATGTCCGCCGGTGGTCTGGTAAAATTCTTCCATCAGCAGTTTGCGGTCGGGTTCTTCATGAAATCCCATATGTCCGAATAGTACCAGCGGCGGGTATACAGTGTCGATCGGAGTTTCAGATCCATTGTCCAGCCAGGCGGTACAGATGATTTCTTTCATGTTGTGTTTGCGGCATGCTTTCAGTGCTTCCAGTGTGCAGTGAAAAGCACGGGAATAATTGGGTGAGATGCCGTTCCAGGTCCAGGCTCCGCCGGCGAAGATGATTTGTTCGGACAATGCTTCATGAACCTGCAGCATATTGTCGTAGACGGATTCATTTCCATTATAATAATCCCAGTAGACCAGCTGTACATCCTTTTCCGGTTTGACCCATGAAGAAGTATCTTCCAGAGAGTGGGGAGCATAGTAGCTCTGCCCGGTATTGGAGGTGATGTACATATCACTCCAGATCATGGGTTCCAGTTCCAGCTTACGGCAAATGGCGAGAACCCGGGAACAGTGTTCTTTCATCAGTTCAGAGCTTTTTGTATATCCCTTCTCACGCAGATATTTTCCCAGACCAAGCTGTACGGCCTCATCCATGCCCAGATGGATTCTTCTGGTGGAGAAACTGGATTTTACAGAGCGCAGAACATTTTCAAGCCACAGATAAACTTCATCTTTTCCTACAAAAAGATTATCAGTAGTGTCTGCGATGGGATCGCCCATGGGCCAGCGCAGTGCATTGCGAAGGTGGGCCAGTGTCTGGATACAGGGAACCAGTTCGATGCCAAATGCCTGGGCGTAATCATCCATCTGCCGGATTTCATCATGGGAATAACGTCCCCGGTAGGCACCAAAATAAGGTTCATGGTCAACTTCATAGGTATCTTCCGTATAGAGCATCAGAACGTTCATTCCAAGACGGGCAAGCAGTAGTCGGACTATAGACTTGACTTTTTCTACGGTAAATACAGCATTTCGTGAGCAATCCAGCATAAATCCATTTTTCGGGAAAATAACATTTTCACTGAAAGAAAAAGTATCGTCCTCCAGATGATGAAGTACGCGGTTCAGTGCACGGAAATAATGAGCCGGTTCTTTACAGCGGATTTCTACTCGGAAACCTTGTTTGCTGACAGATAATTGGTCACAGTCTTCAAAAATCACATGGATAGACAGTCCGTCCGGGACGGAATCAGAAATAATATCCTGAAGGAAAATGGAAGTGCCGGTATCCAGTTGTGCCTTCCATTTCTCATAAGTATAAAGTGTGTAATTCATATAAGCCTCCCAAAACATGATGGGGTGAGTGGGGGACGGGTGACTACGAACCCGTCCCCTGGTCACTGGTCACCCTATATAGAATTGTACAAAATTGAAAAGATAAAGTAAACAGAAAGTAGCTATTTGTGTTATAATAGTTTTTAGTTACAAGAGCAAGTTTTTAAGAGGGTATGATATGAGAAAGTTATTGATTGTAGACGATGAACGGATTGAGCGTGAGGGGATTAAAATGCTGCTGAAGAACATGCATTTTCCAGTGGAGATTGTGGAGGCAGAGAATGGCAGGAAGGCGTGTGAGATACTGGAACAGCAGGAGATTGATCTGCTGCTGACAGATATCAGGATGCCGTTTATGTCCGGGATGGAGCTGGTACGGAGAACACGGGAAATGAACAAGGATATTCCTATTGCCATTTTTAGTGGATTTGGCGAGTTTGCTTATGCACAGGAAGCCATCAAGTATGGGGTTACAGACTATATTCTGAAACCGGTGAAGCCGAAAGAGTTCCAGCAGACCATCCAGCAGATGCTGAAAAAATGCAGCGAGGCAGAGGCAAGGAAAGAAGAAAAGAGAAGCAGAAACGGATTGGGGGATAAATATCTTCTGCAGAAGTATTTATTTACAGGGAAGGAAAAATACCTGAAGGCAATCATGCAGGGGGATATGGAGGGAAAAAATCCCTATGGCATTGATAAAATCCATAATATAATGCTTGTAGATACCGATGAGAATTTTTTTGAAGAGAATGGAATACCGTTGATTGAAGAATTGAAGAAGCTGATGGATCGGAAAATCGAGTATCTGGATCTGAATTCTAATCAGATGCTGCTGTTCTTTTTCAAAAGTGCTTCTGATAATTATGGGAGAATCGCAGGAGTTGTCAGTGATTATCTGAAAAATCATTACAGTGTGAAGTGTTATATAGCAGTAAGCAGAACTGTCCATAATCCTGGAGATATTCCTCAGATTTATCAGGAACTGGATGATCAGATGGAAAATAAATTTTACCATACAGATTTGAGAATCTTTACATATGAATCTGAAAATGACTCTGATGAGGATGGGGGCAGCAGCCAGAACAAAGATTATGTGAAATGTATCAGTGAGAATATCAGGTTAAAAGACCGGGAGCACCTGTGGGATAATTACAGAAAGCTGATCGGGCAGATTCGCAGAGAGTCCATGAATTCTCAGATGTATATTAAGTTTATATTCTCCGGAATTATCAGCGAATTGTATGAAGAAATGAAGGCCGGAAATTCTGTGCAGATGCGGGAAAAAATCGAAGCCATTTATCAGGCCGGAAGTCTGGAAGAAATCTGCCGCATTACGGAAGAAGCCATAAAAGCCTTTGAACTTTGGCTGCAGAAAATGGAACAGGGTGCAAGAAGTGATATCGATCGGGTAAAACAATATATACAGTATCATGTGAATGAAGATTTAAGTATTGATAAACTGGCCGCCCAGGTATATTTGTCACAGGGTTATCTGAGCAGTGTATTTAAAAAGGAAACAGGCATGAATCTGAGCCGTTATATTCGCCAGTGCCGGATGGAGAAAGCGAAGGAGCTGCTGAAGAATACAAACATGAAGGTTGTACAGATCTGTGAAAAAGTAGGATTTGCCAATGTTTCATACTTCTGTCAGAATTTCAGAGAGTATTGTGGAGTGAGTCCGGACAAGTATCGGAAAGGTGAAAGTGCCGATGAAGAAATGGATGAATAAATGTATAGCGGCATGCCGGAATATGAAGTACCGGAAAAAAATGAATCTGGTACTGATTATGGTAGGCCTGCTTCCGCTGGCGGCAGTCAGTGTTTTCATGATTCTGGGATTTCGCAAGATTCTGGTGGAAAAAGAGTATGAGGCCATGGATGTGGCACTGAATCAGACGCTGAGTACGATTGACAAACAGGTGGGTATCTATACAAACCTGATGAATTACCTGGTATTTGATGATGATCTGCAGAAAGTTCTGGGAGAAGAGCAGACGAAAGATTTTAAATCTTATAATAATTATGTTAATATTGTAGATCCAATTTTGAACACACCCAAATTTTATCAGGAGGGAATCCGGCGTGTGACGATTTATTCACAGAACATCAAGATTCCCCATGATGTTACGCTGGCTCCTCTGGAAGAGATTCAGGATAAAAAATGGTTTGGCCAGCTAGAACAGGCATCGGAATGTATCTGGGTATGGTCGGGTACCGACAGGGAAGAAATACTGGCCATCCGAACATTTCCGGGATATCGTGACACAAAATCTTATCTTGGGATGTATTGTTCTCTGGACAGTCTGATGGAACCTCTGTATTACTTTCAGAAAGATGGCGCCGGCATTTTGCTGACAGATGAAGATGACAGGATTCTGTATCTGGAATCGGCATTGGAAGACAGTGCGGAAATCAAGAGCGTAAAAGAAATTAAAAACACATATCCGTATCTGAAACGGGAGATCACAGGACTTCCGCTGAATATTTATATCTTTATGGATCAGTCGGAGATTTACTCAGGATTTTATGATATGATGGACAGAATTATTCTGGTGGTGGTGTTCTGTCTCATCTCTATTCTTATCATCAGCCGGAGCATGAGCCGCCTGATGGTAAATCGAATTGAAAGACTGATTACCTGTGTGAATCAGATGGAATACAGTAGTATGGAGATTGATTTAAACGATCAGTCCCGGGATGAGATTGGTGTTCTGATCAGAAGTTTTCGTAGGATGCTTGGCGAGATCAAGAGGCTGATTAAAGAGGTATATGAAAGCAGGATCAGACAGCAGAAGCTGGAGATGCGGGCTCTTCAGGCTCAGATCAATCCGCATTTCCTTTATAATACACTTTCGATGATTAACTGGAAGGCCATCAGTGCGGGGGAAGAGGACATCAGCACAATTACTCTGGCCCTTTCTGATTATTACAGGACTACGCTGAACCGGGGAGAGACATTTATTAATATCCGGGGTGAAATCCTGAATATCCGGTCTTATCTGGAGATTCAGCTGATGATGCATGATTATGGTTTTGAAGTGGAGTATGATCTGGAGCCCTCACTGGACGAGTATCAGATGCCAAAGCTGATTCTGCAGCCGCTGGTTGAAAATGCCCTGGAACACGGACTGGATGTAAAAGAAGAGGGTGAGAAAATACTGAGGATTTCCTGTCGGCAGGATCATGAGGATATCATCTGGACTGTGGAGGATAATGGTGTGGGTATGGAGGAAGTAGTTGCCGATAATATGGTGAAAACCCATACCAGTGGTTATGGTGTGAGAAATGTCAATGAAAGACTGATACTTTTGTATGGAGAGCATTATGGACTTCGAATCGAGAGTGAACCAGGAAAAGGAACTCAGGTAGAAGTTCATATACCCAAAAATCAACCGGAGAAGGCTTGAGGAAATGAACATGAAATGGAAAAATAAAAAGAGATGGGTGCTGTGTGCCGCAGGGCTGGTGCTTTTGACAGGTATGATTATCTTTCTCATCCGGGACAATTACTTTACAGATAGCATACCGCAGGAATCGGAAGATGAGTTTATGTCAGAAGACGAGAAGGAAGAACTGTGGAAAACAGCCAGTACCACGCCTTTGGGAAAATATCCGGAACTGGTGACATATACACTGGGAAAGGTGACAGCTAAGAATAATTCCAATATGCCGGAAGGGGATACCTATGAGGATAATAATTACACCCGTTATATCCGCAGTCTTCTGAATGTGCAGAATCAGGATGTGATGGAAGGGCAGGATCATAATCAGTATGAGCGTGTGGAACTGATGGCTGTTCTGGAAGGAAAAATCCCGGATATTATGGTAGTGACCAGTCAGGATGTTCTGGATACGCTGGTAGAACATGATCTGATCGAAGATCTGACGGAGGCTTACGAGAACTGTGCCAGTGACCGGATCAAAGAAATGTATGAAAGCTATGGAGATGATAAACTGGGGGCTGTTACCTATGATGGAAAACTGATGGCGCTGCCTGAGACAGAGGTTTATACGGGACCGGCTCTTTTGTGGCTGCGGACAGACTGGATCAGGCAGCTGGGTCTGGAGGAACCGGAGACCCTCGAAGAAGCCATGACTATTATCAAAGAATTTACCATACAGAATCCGGGAAACCATCCGGATGGAAATGTGGGTCTGGTATTTGATCCTACCCTGGTAGGACAGTCAGACCAGTGTTTTTCCATTGATCCTATTCTGGATGCGTACCATGCGTATCCCGGAAAATGGCTGAAAGACGAAGACGGTTCCATGATTTACGGGTCTGTCACCAAAGAAATGAAGGAGGTTCTGGGAAAACTGCAGCAGCTTTATGCGGATGGTATTCTGGATCAGAGTTTTATGATCCGCAATGCGAAAAACCTTCCGGAAATTCTGGAAAATGGACAGAGCGGTGCTTTTTTCGGGTGGTGGTGGGCTCCCAATAATCCTCTGTCCCATATGTATGAAAGAACGGAAGAATGGAAACCATTCCTTTTCCCCGATGAAAATCAATCGGTGGAAACTTCTCTTTCTTATGGAAGACATTACTGCGTAGTGGCACGAAAAGGTTTTGAATATCCGGAGATTATTCCTAAGGTATTGTCGGCTTTGTTTGATTATGCACGGTATGACGGCAAAAAGGATGCAGAAGAAGTGGGAGAGTATCTGGGAAGAAATGTGGATCCGACAGCCACCCCTTTTGTCATTAATCTGGACTATAGCGATGCCATATTCAGAGCAACGAAGAATATACAGGCTGTACTGGATCGGGAAAAAGATTTTCAGAGTCTGACCGTGCTGGAGCAGGGATATTATAACAGCTGCAGAGGTTATCTGGATCAGAGCAGACCCCATGAAGGCTGGCAGTGGGCGGCCTATACTTCACGTATTACCGCAGTTTCCCGGCTTCTTCAGGCTAATATCACCTATGTCAATGAAGGATATACACAGGAATACGATCAGCTGACAGATGATGAACTTACAAAGCTGGAAGAGGAAGCTTTCATAACCATTATTACCGGAGAAAAGTCTCTGGATACCTTTGATCAGTTTGTGGAAGAGTGGTATGCGGCAGGAGGAGAAGAACTGACAAAAAAAGCTAACAAAAAATTATAGAATCATGGAATATTAACATGTTTCATAAAATGTTGATATTCCATGATTTTTTATTTTGTGTAGAATGTATATATACGAACCGGGAAGAACACGAAAAATGGTGAACCGGTACAGTAATAAAGATATGGCAAGAAAAAAGGAGGAAAAAGAAATGAGAAATGCAAAACGTTGGCTGGCTCTGTCTCTGGCAGGTGTGATGACCGTAGGTATGTTCGCAGGATGCGGATCCAAGAGCGAGACAAAAGATGACACAGCAGCAAAAGGTGATACTGCAAAAGAGGATACAGCTGATGGGGAAGCTGCTTCCGGCGGTAAAGTATATTACCTGAACTTCAAACCTGAAGCTGATCAGGCATGGCAGAGTCTGGCTGCTACTTATACAGAGAAGACAGGTGTAGAGGTAAAGGTTGTTACCGCAGCATCCGGTGACTATGAAAACACACTGACTGCTGAGATGGGCAAGAGCAGTGCTCCGACACTGTTCCAGTGCGGTAATCAGCAGGGTCTGGAAACATGGAAAGACTACTGTCTGGATCTGAGTGATACAGATGTATACAAAGAGATGACTACCGATGACTTCAACCTGAAAGGTGAAAACGGAGAAGTATATTCTATCGGTTACTGCTACGAAGCATTTGGTCTGATCACAAACAAAGCTCTGCTGAAACAGGCAGGATATGAAGTTTCTGATATCACCAATTTTGACAGCCTGAAAAAAGTTGTAGAAGATATCACAGCACGTAAAGACGAACTGGGATTCTCCGCATTTACATCTGCAGGTCTTGACGGATCTTCTTCCTGGAGATTCTCCGGACATCTGGCAAACATGCCTCTGTACTATGAGTTCCGTGATGACAACGTAACCAGCCAGCCGGCAGAAATCAAAGGAACTTACCTGGATAACTTCAAAGCAATCTGGGATCTGTATGTAAACAATGCTACATGCGACAAAACAACACTGGCTACAGCAACCGGTGATATGTCTGAAGATGAATTCGGAACAGGCAAAGCTGTATTCTATCAGAATGGTACATGGGAATATTCTAACCTGACAGGTGAAGAAAAAGGTTACAAGATGAATCCGGAAGACCTGACCATGATTCCGATCTACATTGGCGTTGATGGCGAAGAAAAATCCGCACTGGCATGTGGTACAGAAAACTGCTGGGCAGTTAACAGCAAAGCTTCTGAAGAAGATATCAAAGCTACTCTGGACTTCATGAAATGGGTTGTAACATCCGAAGAAGGTACTGCCATGATGGCAGAACAGTTCGGACCTATCCCGTTCAAGAGCGCAAAAGAATCTGAAAACGTATTCTTTACAGCAGCAAACGACCTGATCGCTCAGGGTAACTACGTTGTAACATGGGCATTCAACTATACTCCGAACGTTGATACCTGGAGAGCAGCAGTTGTATCTACACTGCTTGACTATACTGCAAAAGATGCAAGCTGGGATAATGTAAAAGCTGCATTTGTAAACGGCTGGGCAACACAGTATGCAGCACAGTAATTTCTGATATCTGTCAGATATCGGGATATATTTTGACTGAAATGTAAAAGGGTAACTAATTAATAAAAGGATGGGTGAGTGAAAAACACTTTCCCATCCTTAAATAAAAGAGGATTGTTTTATGAAGAAGAATAAAAGACCATCGAAAACAGCGATGAACAGTCGCCTGATTTCCCGGCCAATCCGCAGATGTTTTGCAGTGTTTATGCTTCCTACTTTTGCGGCTTTCTGTATCGGATTTATCTGGCCGTTCTTCCAGGGTATGTACCTTTCTTTCTGCAAGTTCACACTTCCGCAGGATGCAGTTTTTGTAGGGTTTGAGAACTATACAAAAGCACTGTCAGATCTGGGATTCCGCCATGCTTTCGTGTACACAGCAGGATTTTCTATTATATCGATTCTGGCAATTAATGTTTTTTCATTTATAATTGCGTATTTGCTGACACAGAATATTGCAGGATCAAATATTTTCCGTACTGTATTCTTTATGCCGAACCTGATCGGTGGTATCGTACTGGGTTATATCTGGTCCATGATTTTTGATGGTATCCTGAAAAGATACGGAACCTATCTGCTGGCTGAAACCAAATACGGCTTCTGGGGTCTGGTAATCCTGATGTGCTGGCAGCAGATTGGTTACATGATGATCGTATATATTGCAGGTCTTCAGAGTATAGGAGAAGATATGCTGGAAGCTGCTAAGATTGACGGAGCAACCAAGCTCCAGACACTGGTGAAGGTTATCATTCCGAATGTTATGTCTTCCATCACCATTTGTGTATTCCTGACATTGACCAACTCTTTCAAGCTGTTCGACCAGAACCTGGCTTTGACAGAAGGTATGCCGGTAGCTGTTCAGGCAGACGGTTCCATGATCAACACGACAGAAATGCTGGCATTGAATATCTTCAAGACATTCTACGCAAGTGCCAACAGCCGTGGTGTTGCACAGGCAAAAGCAGTTATGTTCTTTATTCTGGTAGCTGTTCTGGCAATGGCACAGCTTAAGTTTACACGTGAAAAGGAGGTGCAGAGCTAATGCATGAAAGAAGATCAACAGGAAGTAAAATATTGACAGTCTTTTTTTCACTGCTCAGTATTGTGTGGCTGATTCCGATTTTTGAAGTACTGCTTAACTCATTTAAATCCAATGGTGCAGTTAACTCAGAACCATTCGCTCTGCCTACATCAGAAACATTTATGGGTCTGGGCAACTATATCAAAGGTATGACCTTTGGTAACTACCCGTTCCTGAATTCTGTATTTTACAGTGTAGTTATCACCATATTGTCTACTGCACTGATTCTGGTTTGTACATCCATGGCAGCATGGTATATCGTTCGTGTAGATGATCTGTTCTCAAAGATTATGTATATGCTGTGTGCATTTTCTATGATCGTACCGTTCCAGATGGTAATGTTTACTCTGGCAAGTACAGCAGATACTCTGAAACTGAATACGCCATGGACTATTCCGGTTATTTATCTGGGATTCGGAGCCGGACTGGCAGTATTTATGTTTACCGGATTTATCCAGGGTATCCCGCTGGAAATCGAAGAAGCGGCAGCTATCGACGGCTGCGGAGCACTGAGTACATACTTCAGAGTCGTATTCCCGATGCTCAAATCCATCCTGATTTCCGTAGGCGTACTGGAAGTTATGTGGATCTGGAACGACTACCTGCTTCCATACCTGGTACTCGACAGAACAAAATACATGACTATTCCGATTCATGTACAGTATCTGAAAGGAAGCTACGGTACCGTAGACCTGGGTGCTACCATGGCGGTGATTATGATCAGTATCATCCCTGTTATTATCGTATACCTGTTCTGTCAGAAATACATCATCAAAGGTGTAGCTGCAGGAGCAGTAAAAGGTTAATTTAATTAATTTGTTTGCCATATTTTTATATACAAAAGACTGCTGTATCGGTTTCGTGCCGGTACAGCAGTCTTTTTTGACCAAGAGTGACCATGGGACGGGTTCATGGTCACCCCGGTCAGACATAAGGAACCTGTCCCCGCCGTATAAACCCGGTGTCTGACAGTGAGTATTTTGACAAAGAATCTCCCTTGTGCTTTTGTATTTTTTTCCATATACTAAAGTCAGGAAAATAAGGAAAAAGGAGGCTCTGCATATGACTGGCAGAAAAGGTATTTCGATTGGATATGAAGATTTGGGAAAACTTTGAACCTGAGTATGTTCCGTCGCTTTTTTTGAGGATGAGCGAAATATCTTTGGTGTAAAAATAGATAACAGTCATGTGTTTGAGCAACTACAGATCTCAAGTTATCAGGAAATATGTATACAGCATCAGCAGCAATATCCAGTCATTAATTTATCCCTGAAATCTGCAAAGCAGCCGAATTTCCAATTGGCATATTATGGATTGAGTGAACGATTTCATGAGGTGAAGGAATGGTACGATGGATATATTATCGGTACATCGGAAGTATACAATCCCTGGAGCATTATTAATTATACAGACGACATCAGTAAAAAGGATGCCTTATATCCAAAACCGTACTGGTCTAATACTTCGTCAAACAGTATCATCCGGGAACTGGTAGAAAAGGCAGATAATATTCAGCGGGAAGAGATTGAACGATTACTGGCAGGTGAAACGTTAGAAAAACCGGTTCATGAAGATATTACCTATGAAGATGTTTACGAATCGTCAGATAATCTTTGGAATTTTTTATTCTTTACAGGTTATCTGAAATCCTGCAGTCAACGATATGATGGAGAAAACACATTTATTCAGATAGCTATACCCAATATAGAAATACAAACCATTTATCGCAGAAGTATTTTGTCCTGGTTTGATCAAAAAATAAAACTGAAAGATCTTACTCCGTTGATTCTGGCAATTGAAGAAGGTGATTGCGAGAACATAGGGAACATCATAAGCGAACAATTGATGGATACGATTAGTTTCTTTGATTATGGAGAGGATTATTATCATGGTTTTTTGGCCGGATTGTTGAAAGCAGCAGGTAAATATCGAATCAGTTCTAATAGAGAGAATGGTATTGGACGCACGGATATTACTATGAAAACTCCTTTTATCCGGAATGGGCTGGCGGTTATTTTTGAATTAAAGGTAGTCAAGAATTTCCGTGAAATGGAAGAAGGATGCCAGGAAGCATTAAAACAGGTTGAAACCCGACAATATGAGGCAGGCCTGCGCAGTGAAGGATATAGCCGAATCTTAAAGTAAGGCATTTGTTTTTCCGGGAAAGAGTGTATTGTTCAAAAAGGGTAGCCATGGCCGTCCCATCGCTCATGATGGTGAAGGATTTCTCCGGCGATTCCTTGCAGTTCTGTATTGCTGTTGGCAATTTCATAGCCCTTTCTGGTATGAGATTGAAGCATATGCCATTCCTCATCGGAAAGTTTGCCGGGTTTATTGGTGAAACGCTGATTATCTTACTATGATAGATCAAGCAATGGCAGCAGCAATGTCTCTTTGACCAATTCCAGTTTTTAGAGTTGTAGTAATCGGAAGTTGGAGGGATAGAATCTATGAAAAAAATAATTAGAATAACTTTGATAACACTTATGTTACTTAGCCTGTTTGGATGTTCTCAAAAAGAACCATCAGTGGTTAAGACTTATGAGGTGACTGACTCGGAACTTACTTTTGAGAATGATGAATTGGTAACTATGGTCAAGTATTATGAAATGAGCGACGGCACTTGGAAAACAGATGATTATACATATCAATACATATTAGAAGTTACCGGGAGGATGAATAATGCGGACAAAGACAGCACGTTTGTCTTTTTAAGTAATATAAAAGATATTACATTTGAACAAGCATGGAAAGCAAGCGGACTTAGTAGTAACATGGATGACTATTTCAAAGAAGAGGATGCAAAACTTGTGGCTATGAAATAGATAAAGGGTGACATTAATGATATATGAAATAGAAGATACTTCAAAAGTAAAAGAATTATATGATGGATGGCAGGAAACACTAATATTTTCATGTATGCAAAACGTTATGGGGAAAATATATGTCACCGATTTGGAACAGCCGAAATCAGCTTTCGCATTTGTAGGTTGTTTTGGATTCTATGCTGGAGAACCTAATAGGGAGTTAGTTTTCAATAAACCAGATGGTTTTGTGATTATGGTACCGCAAAATGAAAAATGGGCTGCATTAATTGAGGAATGCTATCCTTCATCCAAAAGAGTTACCAGATATGCAATAAAAAAGGATACAACATTTGATGTAAAAATGTTACGGGAAGAAATTAATAAACTTCCTGATGGATATGAATTAAAAAAGATTGATGCAGGTATTTATGACCAATGTTTTGAGAATCCGGCAACGGAAGATTTTGTTTCTGCATTTGGAAGTAAAGAAAAGTATTTGCAAATTGGCAGGGGCATGGTCATTACGAAGAATGGTACGATAGTATCGGGTGCGTCTTCTTATACACGATATAATGAAGGAATAGAAATTGAGGTTGATACCGTTGAACCCGAAAGGCGAAAACATCTGGCAACAATAGCCTGTGCAGCGCTTATACTAAATTGCTTAGATGAAGGATTATATCCAAGCTGGGATGCACAAAATATGAATTCAGTTCATTTGGCAGAAAAACTAGGTTATGAATTTGATCATGAATATATTGCATATGAGGTTGTGTAGGACAGGGATCGTTCTGTGTCCCCTCCTGGGATACTTCAAAAAATACAGATGCCAAAGAACTGGAAAAATGTGAAGATGCGGATTAAATGTGTGATAAATGGATGAGATTTGAACAGTAGAAATTCAGTATATAAGCTAATGTTAACTTGCGTTGCTTGTAGCAATGGAGATATTGATGTAGATTTATGTCATCTAAATATAAGGAGGACAAGATATGTTCGGTGATAATTTGAAAACAATTAGAAAAGCAAAAGGTTATACTCAGGAAGAACTTGCAATAAAACTTAATGTTGTTAGACAAACTGTCAGCAAATGGGAAAAGGGATTATCAGTACCTGATGCTGATACCTTATGCAAAATTGCAGACGCATTAGAAACAAGTATAAGCGAGTTACTTGGCAGTGAAATCAACACGGAGATTAATAGGAATGAGGTTGCAGAGCAACTCGCTAAGATTAGTGAACAGTTAGCTATAAAAAATAGACGTAGTAAAAAGATTTGGAAAATCATAGGAATTATATTGTTGACAATTATTATTGCAATAATTATTTGGATAGCGTTGACTATGATTGCATTTAACAGCTACAAGTTTTCTGGAAATTCTACAGTGATTGAGGAGAATGTGGAAGAAATATTACATGAGGAAAATTGAATTTTTTGCATAGGACAGAAGACCGCTCCTGAAGTAATTCCTCAATTAAATATCTTCTTCGTTCTTCCTGATTCATGACACTATCTTCTGTTTATTTTGGAAAGGTTGCTTTTTCTTTTCGTTGGAATTATAATAAGCCCGTAGAATTAATTTGTAAAGTAATCACAATATTGTGACGTAGTTACCAGAAGGAAACTATTGGAGGATATGCAAGGGAAGGTTTTGATTCTGCAAGATCTGATGCCTGGAACTAAACGATTTGGGGAGCTAAATAAGTCCATCGGGAGTGTGTCCCCTGTCCTAAAAGAGTAAAGGATGATAGACATGAGAGGGTTAGGAACATTTATCAATACAGGAGCTGTTATAGCAGGAGGATTGATAGGTTTATGTTTGAGAAACGGACTAAAACAGTAAATGACGGATATTTTGATGCAGGCCTGCGGGGTGGCAACGATTTTTATCGGGGCGGCAGGAACGTTGTCAAAAATGCTGGTCATTCAGGGAGGAGCTTTGGAGACACAAGGAACCATGCTCCTGATTTTTTCGCTTGTATTGGGCTCTCTTATTGGAACATGGCTGGATTTGGAACAGAAAATGGATAGGATGGGACAGAAAATTAAAGCAACAGTGAAGGCTCAAAATGATAATCTTTTCGTAGAAGGGTTTGTTAATATTTCGCTGATTATCTGTGTAGGTGCTATGGCAATCGTAGGTTCCATTCAGGATGGAATCAGTGGAGATTATTCCATGCTGGCAGCGAAAGCCGTTCTGGATATGGTGATTGTTATGATTTTTGCTTTCTACCTATGGGGTGGGAGTTGTTTTTTCTGCTGTTCCCATTTTTTGTTATCAGGGGCTGATTACTTTGGCTTCTGCTGTATGCGGAACCTTTATCAGTGACGGAATGATTTACGATTTGTCCTTTATAGGATCTGCTTTGATTTTCTGGGTCGGAGTCAATGTAGCATTTGGAAAAAAATTCAATGTAGGAAATATGTTGCATGCTTTGCTTGTAGCGGTGCTATTTGATTTATTTTGAAAGAGGAAAGAGGTTATAATCATTATGCGTTTATATATTGCTCGTCATGGGGAAACTACCTGGAATGTGTTGAATAAAGTTTGTGGAAGACCGGATGTGGAACTGACAGAAAAGGGGCGTCAGCAGGCTATGGAACTGGCGGAGAAAGTGAAAGGAAAAGGAATCACCCGGATGCTGGTTTCTCCGCTGCAGCGTGCCCGGATGACAGCTCAGCTGGCAAATACATATATTCAGGTTCCTATGGAAATTGAGGAGCGGATTATTGAGCATAGTTTTGGTGAGATGGAAGGCATGCGGCGGGACGATCCGGTATTTCAGGAGCAAAAAAGAAATATCACCGCCCGTTTTCCAGGCGGTGAGTCAGTACTGGATGTAGCACACCGGGTATACAGCCTTCTTGATGAAATTCCCGCTAAATATCCGGGAGAAACCATTCTTCTGGTATGTCACGGAGCTGTCAGCCGGGTGGTCAATTCTTATTTCGAAGACATGCCCATTGATACATTCGGCAAATACATTCTGGATAACTGCGAACTCAAGGAATATACTCTATTTGACCAGCGCTGATATTTCTTTGAATCTTGGATAGCACGAGGTCTCCATCAGTTCAAATAACAGAGATTCATATGAAGTCACGATGACTCCTTCCTGTATCATCCGCCGGACAGCAGTCTGTTTGTCGGAAGGTTTTCGGGAGGATACGCAGTCTTCTACAAGGATGACTTCGTATCCGTTCTGGAGAAGGTCAAGGGCAGTCTGAAGAACACAGATATGGGTTTCGATGCCTGCCAGGATAATCTGGCGGCAGCCGGATTTCTGAATGGTTCTCCGGATTCCTTCCTCGCCCCAGCAGCTGAAGGTACGTTTTTCCAGATAATCGGTAGTTCCGGCATAGCAGAAGATGGAAGGATCGGACATGCCCAGCCCTTTGGTATATTGCTGAGTGATCTGAATCGGAACATCCAGAATCCGCAGTCCCTGCAAGAGAATCGTTGTATTTTGAAGAAGCATAGCAGATTCATGAATAGCCGGAAGAAGTTTTATCTGGTCGTCAATCAGAAGCGTAAGACATTGTTCTCTTTTGATTTTCATAATATATTTGTCCTTTTCTATATGATGATTATACGATAACATATTTTGTATCTTTTGCATATAGTATTAAGAAAACATGCCTGCGAGGTGGATGTATGCAGTATGAGCAGCCGTTTCCTTTCTATATGACATACCCTTTCTGGTTTCCGATGGAGCAGGAGCGGGAACAGGAAAGAGATATGCAGCTGATGAAGTCTTATTATTCCCGCAAAGCGGCCCGGATACAGGAAAAAGTGGAGAGAGAATGTGACAGGATGGAATACGATGGAAGCATGATGTTTGATGAATATCCGGATAAGTTTATGATGGAACATCTTTGCAGAAAGATTGAAAATGAAGTGCGTGAAGAGGAAGAAAGGGCATCTTTGGAAGAACAGCAAAATAACGGAGATCAGGGCGAAGTGGAGATGACAGTGAGAAGAGACGGGGATGGTCTCCGGGATCTGATTGGTGTTTTGTTGTTTAACGAAATGTTCAGGAGAAGATGCAGGCACAGAAGATGCCGGGGCAATAATAGAAGATGGCGTTTTTGATGATTTCTTAAAAAATTCTGAAAAATAATCACGAAATGAAGAATAACAGGGCATATACAAGAAAGAAGTTTGCCAGTACCCAACAAAATTTTAAAATCGGGGTATTGGCAAACTTTTTTACATTTTGGGTGTTGAGCTTTGATGCGAAAACTATTAGAATAGAGATGTTATATGAGTATGATCATTGGGAGAATATAGATGACAGAATTTCAACAGATTTTAGATAGATATCTGGATATCCGTCTGGTACAGATTGTGATCAGCGGTGCCAGAAAAAAAGAGGGACCATCCCGGATTAAAATCCGGCCGGTGCTTATCAAAGATACTCTGATGTTTCAGAGTACGCAGACCGTAGGTCCCAAAGAATTCCATGCCAATCATGGAAAAGCAGAGATCCTGCAGCTGGCAGAGCAGTGGATGTCAGAGAGTTTCCGGCAAATGCAGCTGGAAAGTGAAAAAGGAAATGTGAATGTTCTTGTTAGTAAAAAAGGCAAGTTCACCATCAAAGAAAAAAAGAATCCTCAGGGGATGCAGCAGAGCTGTTGTCAGGATGAGGCGAGAAGAAAGGAAGAACTTTCGCAAAACCGTAAGAAACGATATATCCTGGAAGAAGGGAGACCAGTGGATTTTCTGATTGATCTGGGAGTCATGACCAAGGAAGGCCGGATTGTACATGCCAGATATGATAAGTTCAGACAAATTAACCGATTCCTCGAATTTGTGGAAGATATTTTGCCGAAGCTTGCCAGAGACAGGGAGATTACCATATTGGATTTTGGCTGTGGAAAGTCCTATCTTACCTTTGCCATGTATTATTATCTGCATGAATTGCAGCAGTATGATGTGCGGATTATCGGACTGGATCTGAAAGAAGATGTGATTGAGACCTGCAGCCGTCTGGCAGAAAAGTATGGGTATGAAAAGCTTCGTTTTTACCAGGGAGATATTGCCTCTTATGAAGGGGTGAATCAGGTAGATATGGTGGTTACTCTGTATGCCTGTGATACTGCCACAGATTTTGCACTGGCGAAGGCAGTAAGTTGGGGAGCTTCTGTGATTTTGTCGGTGCCCTGCTGTCAGCATGAGTTGAATGGGCAGATTACATCTGAAGTAATGGCACCGGTCTTTCAGTATGGCGTTTTGAAGGAACGCATTGCGGCACTGATGACGGACGGTCTGCGGGCACAGATGTTGGAGCTGGCAGGATATGATACGCAGATTCTTGAGTTTATCGATATGGAACATACGCCCAAGAATCTTTTGATACGTGCGGTTTATACGGGGAAGAAGAAGGAGAATGAAGGGAAGCTGCGGGCTTGTCTGGATGCGTTTTCCCTGCATCCCACATTGGAAAGCCTGCTGTTTGAAGGAGGCATAAAGGAATGAAAAAGGGGTTTATAAAAGCGGGAGTATTATTGCTGCTGTTCGTGGCAGCCTTTGGAAGTACATCGTTATTGATTAATCGGGAAAAAACAGTAGGGACCAGGCAGATGGAGGAGCCTCAATTGCCTGTGATGTATATGGAAGTAGAAGACCTTCTGGTCAATCCCATGTATGGATATGCAAGAGAGATGGAGGAGCAGTATATTCGCGAAAGTATTACACCGCTGCCCACCGGCAGAGAACTGACCATGGTGATTGATCCAATGGAGAGTAACGTGGATACCATCGAATACCGGGTTTCTACTGCCGATGGTACAACTGTAGTGGAAAGCGGAAAAGTGGGAAAACTTACAACAGAGGGAGATTACCTGAAATCAGATTTTCAGCTGGATACGCCGATTCTGATGAATCAGGAATACACACTCCGTTTTGATGTAACATTAAAGAATGGAGAAATGTATTACTATTACACCCGCCTGCTGCAGAGAGCTGGTATCAATACGGTGCAATATCTGAATTTCGTAGATAATTTTTATCAGAAATGTCTGAATAAAGAGACTGCAGGCGAGCTTACCAGCTATCTGGAGCCGGATGAGACAGAGACAAACAGTACGTACGCATCATTGAATATTCATTCCAGTTTTGACAGGATTACCTGGGGACAGCTGGGAGTAAAACTGGAGCAGAAAGCGGTTCCGGTGATCAAGGATATCAATGAAACCACCTGCAGCATGGTACTGCATTATCTGATTTCCGATGATGATGAAAATGGCAATCCTGAATATTATAACGTAACGGATTTTTACCGGATGCGCTATACTCAGTCACGTGTCAGACTCCTGGATTTCGAGAGAAAAACCCAGGAATTATATGATGGCTCCCATACAAAGCTGACCAGCGGAGGAATCAATCTGGGAATCGTGAACAAGACCATTCAGTACCAGTCCAATGCCAATTCTGACATCGTGGCATTTGTGCAGGAAGGAGAATTGTGGTCTTATAACAGAAGTGCCAATAAGACAACGCAGGTGTTCAGCTTCCGGGACGGAAGTCTTGATCAGAGAAAGAATCTGCAGCAGCACGGCATCAAGATTGTGCGTGTGGAAGAATCCGGTGATATCGATTTTGTTGTTTATGGATATATGAACAGTGATATACATGAGGGTGAGGTAGGAATCGGTGTATATCATTATGGTGCAGAAGTTAATCAGGTGGAAGAGCAGTTATTTATTCCGATGAAATCCTCTTTCGAGTATATTAAGAGCGATATGGAGCTTCTTTCTTACGTGACAAAAGATGACAGGCTTTATCTGATGCTGGAAAATAATCTGTATCAGATTGATATCAGGCAAAAGAGTTATCAGATGATTCAGGAAAATCTTCAGCCGGATTGTTTTGTCATCAGCAAAACGCAGGAAAGTATTGCGTGGATGAATGAGATGCTTGAAAATGGTTCCACTTCCATAACTGTGATGAATCTGGAAAATGGTGAAAGCTATCAGATTCAGGCCCCTGCCGGTCAGAAAATTAAGGCTTTAGGATTTATGAATGAGGATCTGGTGTATGGGCTGGCTAACGATCAGGACATCGTGACAGACAATGCAGGCAATCTGACCTTTGCGATGACTTCTATTCGCATTGCACGATTTGGAGGTGAAATCGTGAAAGAACATCACGAAGATCAGGTATGGGTCAGTGGTGTGAATCTTAAGGAGGGGCTCCTGGAGCTGCTGCGAGTAAAATGGGAGAATGGTGCTTATGTGCCGATGAACAGCGACCACATCATGAATAATCTTCAGAATAATGAAGAGACTGTTAATATACGTCTGATTACTACCGAGAGGAAAGCTACCCAGATTGGCCTTGAGTTTGAAAAAAGTGTTGCGAACAATCATGTATTGTATGTGGTCTCTAATCTGGTGGAGCAGCAATCAATTTCTGTGCTGGAAATAGAACAGGAACGTCAGGAAAGCAATATTTATTATGTATATGCAAAAGGTAATCTGGACAGTACCTGGAGCAGAGTCAGCGATGCCATTAACCGGGCCAATGAGCAGATGGGTGTGGTACTGAACCGCCAGCAGCAATATGTGTGGGAGCGGGGAAATCGGGGTGACAGCTATCTGGCCAATACAGAAGAAGTACCTTCGGTGATATTGAGCGGAACCATAGATGAAAATACGGTGCAGCAGCTGCTTGGCGATGAGTATTCGGTGCTGAATCTGACCGGCTGCACGCTGGACAGTGTGCTTTATTTTGTAAATCAGGGAAATCCGGTGATCGCCAAAGCTTCAGGGACCTCCAATGTGGTAATCGTGGGATACAACACATTGAATACCATATTATATTATCCGTCAACCGGAGAGCAGAAGTACTTCGGCATGCAGGACAGCACAGAGATGTTCGCACGCTGGGGCAATGTATTTATCGGATATATGGACAATATGGGAAGTCCAAGTAAAGTAGAATAGAGGAGAAAGAAAAATGGATGAAAGAATTGTAAAACTTGCCAGAGGTCTGGTTAACCACTCGATGAAGGTAAAGGAAAATGATAAAGTATATATTCACTATGTGGGACAGGATACAGAACCCCTGGCCCGCCAGCTTGTGAAAGAGGTATATGCGGCAAAAGGTGTTCCGTTCGTACATTATACGGAGCCAAGACTGCAGAGAGAAATGCTGATGCATGCCACCAGAGAGCAGCTGGAACTGATGGCCAGGATTGATTCTATGGAAATGGATGAGATGGACTGTTATGTGGGAATTCGCGGCGCAGATAATGCAGCTGAACTGTCTGATGTGCCTGCCGATAAGATGTCCCTGTACGATACCTGCTATAATATACCGGTTCATCATGAGCGCAGAGTCGCCCATACCCGCTGGGTAGTGCTTCGCTATCCCAATTCTGCCATGGCACAGCTTTCCAATATGAGCAGGGAAGCTTTTGAAGACTTTTACTATGATGTATGTACCATGGATTATGAAAAAATGGGAAAAGCCATGGAGCATCTGGTAGATTATATGAACCGTACAGACAAGGTGCGTCTGGTGGGTCCGGGAACAGACCTGACATTTTCCATCAAAGATATTCCGGCGATTGCCTGTGCAGGTGAGGCCAATATTCCCGACGGAGAAGTCTATACAGCACCGGTACGTGAATCTGTCAATGGTGTCATCACGTACAATACCCCATCACCGATGAATGGATTTACGTATGAGAATGTGTGCCTGAAGTTTGAAAATGGAAAAATCGTAGAGGCAACAGCTAATGATACGGAGAAAATCAATAAAATTTTTGACACAGACGAAGGGGCTCGCTATGTGGGAGAATTTGCTATCGGAGTCAATCCGTATATCCTGAAGCCGATGAAAGATATTTTATTTGATGAGAAGATCTGCGGTTCCATCCATTTTACTCCGGGATGCTGCTATGATGACGCCTATAACGGCAACCATTCTGCCATTCACTGGGACCTGGTTATGATTCAGAGACCGGAGTACGGCGGAGGAGAAATGTATTTTGATGATGTGCTGGTTCGCAAAGATGGAAGATTTGTTGTTTCGGAGCTGGAGTGCCTGAATCCGGAAATGTTGGTGTAATCTTGAACTTAACAGGGAAAAATGATACAATAGGAAGAAATTGGAGTCAGGGAGGAAAATTGTGATGCAGTTGACTACTGTCAGAGAAATTTATAAGAACAGAGAAGCATATCTGGATAAAGAAATAACGGTTGGAGGATGGGTACGCAGCGTACGCGATTCCAAAACCTTTGGATTTATTGTACTGCATGATGGTACATTTTTTGAAACATTACAGGTGGTTTATCATGACAATATGGAGAACTTTGCAGAAGTCTCCAAACTGAATGTGGGGGCAGCAATCATTGTAAAAGGAACATTGGTGGCTACACCACAGGCAAAGCAGCCATTTGAGATTCAGGCATCGGAAGTGAGTGTGGAAGGTGTTTCCGCACCGGATTATCCATTGCAGAAAAAACGCCACAGTATGGAATATCTGAGAACAGTATCCCATCTGCGTCCGAGAACCAACACGTTTCAGGCTGTTTTCAGAGTACGTTCTCTGATCGCCTATGCTATTCACAAGTTCTTCCAGGAAAGAGGATTTGTGTATGTACACACCCCGCTGATTACCGGCAGTGACTGTGAAGGTGCAGGCGAGATGTTCCAGGTAACAACCATGGATCTGAACAATATTCCAAAAACAAAAGAGGGAGAAATAGATTTTTCCAAAGATTTCTTTGGAAAAGCAACCAACCTGACCGTAAGCGGACAGCTGAACGGTGAGACTTATGCACAGGCATTCCGCAATATCTATACTTTCGGACCTACCTTCCGTGCAGAGAATTCCAACACCACCCGCCACGCTGCAGAATTCTGGATGATTGAGCCGGAAATCGCTTTTGCGGATCTGGAAGACGACATGATTCTGGCAGAATCCATGCTGAAGTATATTATCCGCTATGTGCTGGAAAATGCTCCGGAAGAGATGAACTTCTTTAACTCTTTTATTGACAAGGGACTTCTGGACCGTCTGAATAATGTTGTGAATTCCGAATTTGCCCATGTAACCTATACAGAGGCCATCGATATTCTCAGCAAGAACAACGACAAGTTTGAATATAAAGTATCCTGGGGATGCGATCTGCAGACAGAACATGAAAGATACCTTACTGAGCAGGTATTCAAGCGTCCGGTATTTGTTACGGATTATCCGAAGGAGATTAAGGCATTCTATATGAAGCTGAATGAGGACGGAAAGACAGTGGCAGCTGTGGATTGTCTTGTTCCGGGAATTGGTGAAATCATCGGAGGAAGCCAGAGAGAGGATGACTACGACAAGCTGGTACAGCGTATGGATGAGCTGGGACTGAAGAAGGAAGATTATGATTTCTATCTCGACCTGAGAAAATACGGAAGTACCAGACATGCAGGATTTGGTCTTGGGTTTGAGCGCTGCGTGATGTATCTGACCGGTATGAGTAACATCCGTGACGTGATTCCATTCCCCAGAACCGTAAATAACTGCGATTTATAATCAGGAGAATTTATGCGATTTATTCATATTGCAGATGTACATTTGGGGGCAGTTCCGGATTCGGGCTGCCCCTGGAGTGCCTATAGAGAAAAAGAAATATGGGAAACTTTCCGGAAAGTGATAGAACTTGCGGGAAATGAAAAAACGGATCTTCTGTTGATTGCCGGCGATTTTTTCCATCGTCAGCCGTTGGTGCGGGAAGTACGGGAGGTCAACTACCTGTTTTCCACGATTCCCCACACGCAGGTGGTCTGGATGGCAGGAAATCATGATTATATAAAGAAGGACTCTGCCTACAGAAAAATCCAGTGGAATGATAATGTACATGGATTTTTCAGCCAGGAACCTGATGTGATTTATCTGCCGGACTGTAAGACGTGGGTATATGGGTTCAGCTATGAACAGAGGGAAATCCGGGAAAATCTGTATCAAGGTATCCGGCCAAATGGAAAACCGGGGTATCATATTCTGCTTGCTCATGGTGGAGATGAAAAACATATCCCTATCAAACCGGAGGATGGTGCGGCATTTGACTATGCGGCGCTGGGACATATCCATAAGCAGGGAATATTGATACCGAATCAGATGGCTTACGCAGGTGCACTGGAGCCGCTGGACAGGAACCATGAGGGAAAGCACGGTTTGATCAAAGGAGAAATCCGGGATGGTCGGACACAGATTCAGTTCGTGCCTTTTGCCTGTCGGTCTTATGTGGATCTGGAAATCTGGAGCGATGCGACGATGACCCAGAGTGAACTGGAACAGATCGTGAGAGAACGAATCTATCAGCAGGGGAAAAACAATATATACCGCATCCATATCAAAGGCCATCGGAGCCCGGATCTGGATTTTGATTTGCAGAGACTCTATGAATTGGGAAATGTGGTGGAGGCGGTGGATGAGACATTGCCCTATTATCAGCTGGAAAAATTGAGGAAGCAGCAGGAAGGAACCATTATTGGCGAATACATTGACTGCTTTGAAGGAAAAGAAGAAATCATAGAACGAAAAGCATTATTTTATGGCCTGCAGGCTCTGATGGAAACAGAATTATGAGATTGACATATTTGTGGATTCAACGATTTGGAAAACTGAAAGAGAGGGAATTTTTCCTTCAGGACGGTATCAATATCATTTATGGTGCCAATGAAAGCGGGAAATCAACACTCCATTCTTTTATCAGGGGAATGTTGTTTGGAATGCCCAGATACCGCGGCCGGGCCTCAAAGACGGACCCTTATACCCGGTACGAACCCTGGGAAAGACCGGCGGACTATGCCGGAAGCATGAAATTTATCACCGGCGGTAAAGAATTTCGGATTGACCGTAATTTTTATAAAAATGATGTGCGGGAGTATTTTGTCTGTGAAACTGACGGGGAACAGCTTTCCCTTGCCCATGGAGATCTGGAAGCTTTGCTCGGCGGAATGAGCGAAAATATTTATGATAATACCGTTTCCATCGGTCAGCTGCGCAGTGAGACGGATGAAGGAATGGTGCAGGAACTGCAGAATTATATGGCCAATTTTGAAGGTGCCGGCTCCGGGGATGTGGATGTACAGCAGGCAGTACAGCGTTTGAAAAAGAAGAAGAAAGAATGGGAGTCCAGAAAACAGGAGCAGGAAATCCGAAGGCAAAGACAGCTGGAAGAGATGGATCGTCAGATACAATATATCAGCCAGGAGAGAGACGGACTGGAAAACCAGTTGGAAAATCTGCAGAAAGAAAAGATAACTGTGGGGAATCCGGTAAAGAAATTACCACGATTACACCGACAGAGGAAACCAGAGCAGAGTTTTCAGAAAAAGCTTCAGCGGCCGGTGCTGGCAATACTGGCAGGAATCTTGTTGTTCTGGCTGGCATCCCGTATGGAGATGGAGACCCTGATGACACCGCTGCTTCTGGTGATTTTCTTCGGTGTTATACTGATTCTCGGCGGAGTATTTGAACTCATCGATCTGAGCCGTGAAAAACGAAATGGTGGAATTGAGGAAAAGCCTGTGCCGCTGCAGTTATTATTAAGCCGTATGCAGGGCAGGGAGGAAGAACTTCAGCAGCAGGTACAGGAAAAGACTACGGTATTGCAGAATCTGAAAGAAAACAGAGAAGAGTTGATGGCTGATACAGAGGAGATCAGCGGCTGTGATACGGAGATTAAAAGTCTGGACCTTGCTGTCGAGACTCTCTCCCGTTTGTCTGGAACCATGAAAATCCGTATCGGGCATAAGCTTCAGAAGCGTATGGAAGACATTCTCAGCGACATGACAGAAGGAAAATACAATCATATTTCGATGGATGAAAATATGAAGGTTACACTATACGAAAGAAATAGGCCTGTCGCCTTATATCAGGTGAGCCGGGGAACGGTAGAGCAGGTGTATTTTGCTCTTCGGATGGCTGTCAGTGAAATTTTATGCGAGGAATGTATGCCGGTTCTTCTGGATGATGTATTTGCCATGTATGATGAAGAACGGCTTCGTCAGACATTGCGGTGGCTGCATCAGAGAGGAGGTCAGACGGTGATTTTCACCTGCCATAAAAGGGAGATGGAAATACTGCGTCAGGAAGGGATACCGGTTCATGTGATTGAGATGTAGGAGGAAAAATATGTTAAGAATAGGATGTCATCTGTCATCCTCAAAGGGATTTTTACATATGGGAAAAGAAGCTGTTCAGATCGGTGCGAATACCTTCCAGTTTTTCACCCGTAATCCCAGAGGAAGTAAAGCAAAAGAAATTGATGAAAAGGATGTGCAGGCATATCACAAATTTGCGGAGGAACATGGAATCAGCCGGATTCTGGCACATGCACCGTATACGCTGAATCCCTGTTCCAAAGATGCACATACCCGGGAATTTGCCCTGATGACAATGGAAGATGATCTGAAACGTATGGAATACGTACCGGGGAATTGTTATAATTTCCATCCGGGAAGCCATGTGGGTCAGGGGGCAGAAGAAGGGATTCGTCTGATCGCAGATACCCTGAATCAGATTCTGAAAAAGGAACAGCACACTACGGTCCTGCTGGAGACAATGGCGGGGAAAGGAACAGAAGTGGGACGCAGCTTTGAGGAAATCCGGGCAATCCTTGATAAAATCGATCTGAAAGACCACATGGGTGTCTGCCTGGATACCTGTCATGTCTATGATGCAGGATATGACATTGTAAATCATCTGGATCAGGTGTTGGAAGAGTTTGATGCTGTGATCGGGCTGGAACGTCTGAAAGCGATTCACATGAATGACAGCAAAAATCCCTTTGCCAGTCATAAAGACCGGCATGAAAAAATCGGGGAAGGATCATTGGGAACAGAAACCTTCCGTCAGATGGTCAATCATCCCCTTCTGGCAGGAATTCCGATTTATCTGGAAACGCCCAATGAACTGGACGGATATGCCAGAGAAATACAGATGCTGAGAGATATGGAAAAATGCCCCTGACAGTTTTGTCGGAGGCATTTCTAATAGTGTGCCGAGCATGGTACTAATCTTACTGGTGAAAGTCCCTTCACGGGTATTTAACTTTCACTGCTCATGTCTCACTATTGATATAAAAGTGTGATTAGGAAACACTAAAGCTTCAATAAAAGTGTGAGGAGTGAATCTATGGAACGATTTATTTTGAAAAAGCTACTGGACTGGAAGAATTCTCCCTACCGCAAACCCTTAATCCTGAAAGGTGTGCGACAGGTAGGAAAGACTTGGATTCTGAAAGAGTTCGGTAAGCACTACTATGAGAATACTGCTTATTTTAACTTTGATGAAAACGAGGAATACAAACAGTTCTTCGAGACCACCAAGGATGTTAACCGTATCCTGCAGAATCTGATGTTGGCCAGTGGTCAGAAGATTGTGCCGGAAAAGACTCTCATCATTTTTGACGAGGTGCAGGATTGCCCCAAGGTCATCAACTCTATGAAGTATTTCTGTGAGAACGCTCCGCAGTATCATGTTGCCTGCGCCGGTTCTCTGCTTGGCATTGCTCTGGCAAAACCTTCTTCTTTTCCTGTTGGCAAGGTCAACTTCATGCAGATTGATCCTATGACTTTCTCAGAATTCCTGATCGCCAATGGTGATGAAAACCTTGCTGCATATCTGGAAAGCGTGGATACCATTGAGCCGATCCCAGATGCGTTCTTCAATCCTCTGTACGAAAAACTGAAGATGTACTATGTCACTGGTGGTATGCCTGAATCCGTTCTGATGTGGACGGAAGCCCGTGATGTTTCTGCTATGCAGGAAGCCCTGTCCGGCATTATTGGTGCCTATGAGCGTGACTTTGCAAAGTATACAAACATCAGCGAGTTCCCGAAGATTTCTATGATCTGGAAGTCCATACCTTCTCAGCTGGCAAGGGAAAACAAGAAGTTCATTTACAAAGTCGTTAAAGAAGGCGCAAGAGCCCGTGAGTACGAGAATGCGCTGCAGTGGCTGGTGGATGCCCGACTGGTGCATAAGATATACCGCAGTTCCGCTCCCGGCCTTCCCGTGGTAGCTTACGATGACCTGTCAGCCTTTAAGATTTATCTGGTAGATGTTGGTCTGCTCCGCCGTTTGGCGCAGTTGGCTCCCACTGCCTTCGGTGAAGGCAACCGCCTGTTCACCGAGTTTAAGGGTGCATTGACCGAGAATTTTGTGCTGCAAACTTTGGTTACACAGTTTGAAGTAATTCCTCGCTACTGGACGCAAACTAATCCTCCGTATCAGGTGGATTTCCTGATCCAGCGAGAGAATGACATTCTCCCGGTTGAAGTCAAATCCGAAGCCAATACATCCAGCAAGAGTCTCAAGAAGTTTAAGGAACTGTTTCCGGATAAGGTAAAGCTTCGTGTGCGCCTCTCCCTGGACAATCTGAAGCTGGATGATGATGTGCTGAAGATTCCTCTGTTTATGGCAGACCAAGCAGATCGGTTGATTAGACTGGCGTTGGAACATAAACTCGAATGAGCAAAGGAGAACGATTAAGAATAGATTTGATATATAAATAGCAAAGAGGCGTATTATCAGAAATGGTGGTACGCTTTTTTGTATAATAGGAAAGTCCTCCGGGGGAATGCACACGATGCGCAGAGGAAAGCTGCTAAAGCAGCCGCGCATCGGCGCACAAAGTAGGCAAGCCCCTCATGAGTGAGGGGATGGGGAGTTGAAGTGGGCTTGCCCACTTTGTTCTATCGTTAATATTGAACAACAATGATGAAGGCTTGCTGTGATTAGTTTTTTATGGCATATTGACTTCCTAACGAATACTAGGTATAATATTCCTAACGGAAATTAGGTATATGAAGATTGGAGAAAACGAAATGGAAAGGATAAAAACAAAGGACAGAATACTTTTAGCAGCGCTTGATTTATTTTCACAAAAGGGATATGACCAGACATCCATTGATTTAATTGCAGAAGCTGTGGGAATAAAAGGTCCATCCATATATGCGCATTATAAGGGAAAGGAAGACATTCTCGACTCTCTGATTGCCATGATGGAACAAAAATATGATGAGAATTTCGGAAATAGCACTAATTTGGATAAGATACCGGAATCACTTGATGAATTCAAAGAAGACTGTATGAGGCGAGTTGGATTCACGATGAAGGACCCACAGATACAAAAGGTCAGAAGATTTTGTGCGAAGGAGCAGTATAGAAATGAAAAGATTGCGGCACTTACATCAAAGCACCAGTTGACCGGAAATCAGGAAATGTATGCTCTGATGTTAGAAAAAATGATGGAAAAGAATCTGATTCGTAGGTTTGATGCCAATCTGCTTGCTTTAGAAATTGTAGCACCGGTAACAGTGATGATAGAGATTGCAGACCGGGAGCCTGACAGGACGGACGAAATGTGGACGCAGATAGGTGTGCATCTGTCACATTTTGTTGAAATCTATGGGATGAAATATGAGAAAAACTTACATTGACAACATCAGATGGATGACAGTAGTACTCGTCGTGATTTACCATGTATTTTATATGTTTAATGGCGAGGTAACCAGTGGTGTGATTGGCCCCTTCACACCGGTTCAGTATCAGGACGTTGTTCAGTACTTTGTGTACCCTTGGTTCATGCTGCTTTTATTTGTAATCTCCGGTATGAGCGCAAGGTTTTATCTGAATGGGCATTCAGATAAGGAATTTCTGAAAAGCAGGACGACGAAGCTGCTGGTTCCATCTACCATAGGCCTGTTTGTCTTCTGGTGGATTCTGGGCTATTACAACATGATGATTGGCGGCGCATTTGAAAATATGTCTGCAGTACCAAAACCGCTCCTGTATGTCATAATGGCGGTCAGTGGCATTGGTGCTCTATGGTACATCCAACTGCTCTGGGTAGTTTCCCTGGTCTTGCTTTTCATACGCAAAATCGAGAAAGACAGGCTCTATGGGTTGTGTGAAAAGGCGAACCTTCCTGTTTTGCTTTGCATGACTCCTGTGATTTGGGGTGCCGCCCAGATTTTAAACACGCCGGTGATTGTGGTGTATCGTTTTGGTATCTACGGTGTGGGATTCTTACTGGGGTATTTTATTTTCTCCCACGATGCAGTTATGGAAAGGCTGGAAAAATGGTGGCTTCCCCTTTCTTTAGCTGCCCTGGGGCTGGGCATTGGATTTGTGTTCACCTTTTGGGGGGCACCCTATGCGGAGCATCAGGTGTTGGACACTTTCCTGTGCAACGTCTACGCCTGGATTGCCACTCTGGCGGTTCTCTCAGTGATGAAAAAGTGGGGTAATTTTGAAAACACGTTCTCTCGTTTTATGAGCCGGAAAGCCTGGGGACTCTATTTGTTCCACTACCTGCCCCTCGCTGCCTGCGCATGGTATTTACATCTCTACACCGAGGTGCCTCCAGTGTCTATGTACCTGTTGGTGGGTGCAGCCGCCTTTGCCGGAGCCCTTATCCTTTATGAAATCATTCGCCGCATCCCGGTTTTGAGATGGTGCGTCTGTGGAATTGGAGGTGGAAAATAATGTTTGCGGATAATCTGGTGGAGTTGAGAAAATATCATGCTCTGTCTCAGGAGGAACTGGCCGAGAAAATCGGCGTTTCAAGACAGACCCTCTCTAAATATGAGACAGGTGAATCCTTGCCGGATATTGAAAAATGCAAGGCATTGGCAGATGTGTTCGGCATTACGGTAGATGATCTGATCCGTTATGAAAAATCGACTGGAATGGGACTTATGATACCACCCAAGGGTAAACACATCTTTGGAATGGTTAAGGTGGGTGAAAAAGGGCAAATCGTGATCCCTGCCAAGGCAAGAAAGATCTTTCATATTAAACCGGGAGATAACCTTGTCGTTTTAGGGGATGAAGGCCAGGGGATTGCTTTGATAAAAGAGGAAAACCTACTGGGATTGCTCCATATGGCCGAGAATGAAAAATGACAGTTCGCATCGGGAAATTCATCCGTGAAGAATTTCTGAAAGTTGCAGAGAAAATAGATGATATTGCGATTCCGGAAAATGTAAAGATATTTTGTG
Source organism: Eubacterium sp. (assembly GCA_022764165.1). GTDB lineage: Bacteria > Bacillota > Clostridia > Lachnospirales > Lachnospiraceae > Oliverpabstia. The sequence goes on from JALERM010000181.1 coordinate 94,477, forward strand.
GTGCAGGAAGATAAGTTATACTATATTGATTACGAGTGTAACGATTATATGGAGGAATGAAATTTTGAAAACTGGGGGATCAAATATTGGTCCCAAACAAAATAATCTGGGAAGGTGAAGAAGATGAAAAAAATTATTATGAGGTTAATTTTTATTATTTGGGCTGGGTCGCTTTGTGCTTGTAGCACAAGGATGGATAGGAAAGGATTAAACAATACAGAGGCAGAAGAAACGGAGACGCAGGTCTCAGATGAATTGGAGAAAGTACTTCCAACAGAAGTTGAAGAACCGGAAAATGAGCATATGGTTGACAAAACAGAAGAAATTAGTTCAGAAGTGAAATATCCGGGAGCAGATGTAGTAGAAATTGTAAATCTTCGTGGTGATGAGACGACAGTATATAAATTGGCAGATGGCACCTATATGGATCGTATTGAGCGTCATTTTACCTATAATGGAACGGATACCTGGACTGACGAGGACGGAGTCGAGTGGAATGAGGTTGTAAAATCCTCTACTAACGATAATTCCTTGACCAATGTGGATGAAGTCTCTGAGGACGAGGCGTGGAAAGAAGATCTCGAAAAGAGTCTTTTGGAAAACTATGGGGTCATTCCGAAATACTATGAGGACCTGGGGGCCGGAATCTACCAGGTCTATGTGGAGGTAGGGGGCGAGATTGTCCCCTTAGTTACGGTAGATTCCGCAACAGGCGATTATCAAGTTATTTTTGCGGAGTAAGGAGAGAAATGATAAAGAGATATCAAATATACTATAAAGAATTAGTTGGTAAGATGGAAATGTATCTGTTGTGTCAGAAATATAGTATGTCAGGAAGTGTTCAATACTCACAAAATAATGAAATGCTTATAGAACTATATGGTGAAGAGAATAAGATTATTTCTTTTATGTCAGTGATAGAGCATTATACTAACCGTCAACCAAGTAAGGTGATAGAAGTGGATGGTGAACCTGATTATGGTAGGGGAGATTTTCGCATAGGATAAATGAAATAAATCTATGTGGTACAGGTTCAGCAGGCGTGATGATGATTACTGCATCGAGTGTTCTGAGGATGGAATTAAGTATAAGCAGATGAGTTGATCCGTGAGTACAAGGGCGTCTACTGCATTGAATCCTTCCAGCCGTTTGCGGTAAAATGGTACAAAGATCACAGACCGGAAGTGATCCGCGGACAGCTTTCGTCCCGTCTTGTACCCAAGGGAGAGAGGGAACCTTTCTTATATTGGATGTCCCACTACCTGCTTTTTAACTGTGTAGCAAAACCGGATTTTATTGCCTATGACCATTTACATAAAAGCAATATTTCAAGAACGCTCTGCCAGCACCTTTACAAGGCTTTGAGTGTAGCCTGGACGATCAGGTCACAGGAGCAGTTGGATGCCAGCAGAAAACAGTTCGATCTGTTTATTTTTGGGGGATTTATTCCGAAAGAGTAATGAATTGGATTTGAACAGATACGAATAGACATACAGCGGAAGTTGTTTACGAAGATTATATTGCGGAAAACGGTCTTTTTATGAAATCACGATTTTATTAAGCAAAAGTGGGATAGCGTTAATTAAGAGTGCTATCCCACTTTTAATGAATATGTGAAACGTAAATGAAACGAAAAAATATACGTTGCATTTACGTGTGAAGAGTGATACGATAAATGAAACTGAATGGGGGTAAAAAACATAAATGAAAGAACATAAACGTTTAGAATTTAAATCTACAATTACAAATACATTTTTGAAAACTGTCAGTGCTTATAGTAACTTTTATGGTGGCGAAATTGTTTTTGGGGTGAATGATGATGGTTCGGTATGTGGAATCGATAATCCCGATCAGGTTTGTTTAGATATAGAAAATAGAATAAATGACAGTATTTCTCCAAAACCGGATTTTGAAATAGATATTGATGATTCAAAAAAAATAATTAGATTAATCGTTCGTGAAGGACAGTACAAACCTTATTTATATAAAGGAAAAGCATATAGAAGAAGTGATACAGCTTCTATAGAGGTGGATCAGGCTGAGCTAAAGGAACTTGTTTTACAGGGAAGCAATTTATATTTTGAAGAATTACCTTGTGGAAAAGATGATTTACTCTTTCAGGAATTAAGTGCTAAGCTTATGAAAAATTTAGATATCAAAGTGGTATCTGAGGATATTTTACGTACTCTCGGACTTTTCACTAAAGACAAAAAGTTCAATAATGCAGCAGCTTTACTTTCAGATGAGAATGATTTTTATGGAATTGATATTGCCCGTTTTGGGAATTCCATAAATGAAATAATGGATAGAGAAACGATATCCAAGGCATCAGTATTAAAACAATATGATGCCGCACTCAATATGATTAAAAGGTATTATCAATATGAAGAAATATCTGAGATAGAACGAAAAAAGGTAGATTTAGTCCCGGAAATTGCTTATCGAGAAGCAATTGCAAATGCTTTGATATATCGGGACTGGAGTATAAATTCTCATATTCGTATATCTTTGTTTTCTGACAAGATAGAGATTAAGTCTCCAGGGGGTCTTCCCAGAGGGATAACGGCGGAAGAATATATGAAGGGAGATATTTCTTGTTTAAGAAATCCTATATTGGGGAATGTTTTTTTTAGATTGCATTATATAGAAATGTTTGGAACGGGAGTAAGACGTATTTTATTAGCATATAAAGATGCAAAAATAAAGCCTAAGTTTGAAATCACGGATAATGTGATAAGCGTAATATTGCCTGTGACAGAAGATCAATATCATGTGACCAATGATGAAGCAAAAGTCATGAGTGCACTTGAGAATGGAGAACAGTTATCAAGCAGCGAGATTGCGAAGGTAACCGGCTATACGAAATCGAAGGTTTTAAGATTGATTGAACACTTAAAGGAAAAGGATTATATCAAGATTATTGGTAATGGACGAGGGACAAAATACAGTTTGTAAAAATGATTCTGTGTCATCACAGACAGATACTATGGAGAAGGCGTATTTTCTTGTGCCTGACACCGTGTGCCCACACTTGGAAAAACGCCCTCCGGGCAGGATCGCACTGCGGCGGAGAATCCTGCAAAGCAGGATTCTTTTTAAGATCAGCCAATTGGCTCGTGGTTTCTGTATTTGGTAAGTACCTTCTGGATACGTTCTACCGGATTCAGCAGTTTGCTGATCGAATCATCGTGATTCAGGGTATCAATAATCAGTGCAATATATTTACTCATATCACAGTTGATATAGTAAGGCCGTTCAAGAAGTTCTGGTGTCTGATAGATCAGGTTGGTGGTCAGGATACGGTCAAAAATACCTTTTTCATAAGCTTCATCAAACTTGGACAGACCGTTGGTGAAGAGTCCGAAGGTAGAGCACATGAAAATCTTGTGTGCTCCTCTTGCTTTCAAAAGCTGTGCTACTTCCAGCATACTGTCACCGGAAGAAATCATATCATCAATAATAATCATATCTTTTCCGCGGACATCAGCACCGAGGAATTCATGTTCAACGATAGGATTACGTCCATCAACGATGGTGGAATAATCCCTTCTCTTATAAAACATACCCATATCGATACCCAGGTTATTGGCAAGATAGATTGCTCTGCTCATACCGCCTTCATCCGGGCTGATGATCATCAGATGGTCTTTGTCAAGCTGAAGATCTTTTTCGTTCATCAGAAGATTTTTGATGAACTGGTAAGCCGGCTGAACAGTTTCAAAGCCGTGGAGTGGAATGGCATTCTGAATACGCGGATCGTGAGCATCGAACGTAATGATGTTTTCAACTCCCATATTGATCAGTTCCTGAAGCCCCAGTGCACAGTCCAGAGATTCTCTTCCTGTACGTCTGTGCTGGCGGCTTTCATAAAGGAATGGCATAATAACGTTGATCCGACGTGCTTTTCCTGCAATGGCGGCAATGACACGTTTCAGGTTCTGAAAGTGGTCATCCGGGGACATATGGTTGGTCTGACCGCAGAGGGAATAAGTAAGGCTGTAGTTGCAGACATCCACAAGAATGTAAATATCGTCACCGCGTACAGACTCTTTCAGGATACCCTTACCTTCGCCGGAACCAAATCTTGGAAGATCAGAACCAATCAGATAAGTATCCCGTTCATACCCATCAAATGCAATGATATTGTGGTGCTGGCTCTGACTGTCTTTTCTCCATTCTACCAGATAACGGTCAACCTTTGCACCCAGCTCGGCACAGCTGTATGGAGAAATGATTCCCAGACGTCCGACAGGAAGTTTCTGTAAATCCTTCGTTTTTTTGTATGCCATTTTAATTTCCTCCTAAAATTTTTTTCTGAATACGTATATCTTTGCCTATTAGTTTTATCATGGTATAACTGCTGGAAACTCTGGAAAATACTCTTTCCGAATAAGTATCCATAAAATTGCCAAGTGTAAGATTGGTTGAAATAATCGTTGATTTCTTTCGCAAAATCCGCTCATTGATGCAGAGAAAAAACTGAGATGCCACAAAACTGTTGGTAAGTTCCGTGCCAAGGTCATCAATGATCAGAAGATCACAGTCCAGAATATAGTCATTCTCATCCTGAGATTCCTCTGTACCGGAAAATGTATTTTTGGCAAATGCGTCAAACAGATCGAAAGCAGAGTAGTAAATGACGCTGTGTGTGGAATCCAGCAATTCCCGGGCGATACAGCAAGAAAGAAATGTCTTCCCCGTTCCGGTGTCGCCATAGAAAAAGAGATTTTCGAAAGAATGATCAAAGTTTCGCACAAAATCATGTGCTTTCTGCAGGGCAATCTGTGCAGTTCGGCGTGCAGAAAGCCCCGTGGATTGGTTTATCATATCTTCAGGGTAATAGTCAAGAGAAAAATTGCTAAAACTTGTTTTATACAGTAATTCCCTGATATTTGACTGGGTATACAGCTGTTCACTGATCGCTTTTCGAAAACAAATACATTTTTTATTATCAACATAACCGGTATCCTGACAGATTGGGCAGGCATACTGCATACGGAGATAATCGGCCGGATATCCGTGTGAGATCAGAAGGCGGGTGCGTTCCTGTGAAAGCTGCCGGATTCGTTGATTAAGGTTGAAATCCGGCCCTTCCGGCTCTCCCAGAAGAACCCGGGCTTTCTGGAGGCTGGCAGAAGCAATCTCCCGGTCAATCTGTGCAAGACGCGGAATCTTTTCATACGCCTCACGGATCCGTTCATCCTGATCATGTTTGTTGCGCAGCTGAAGTTTCTGGTAATAGCGCATAAGCGCATCGTACTGACTGTTTCGTAGTGCCATATGGAAATTTCTCCTTATTTGCATCAGCAATCAACCCGCAAATGATGATCAGGGCTGATTAAGCAGCTGGTTTTCCAGTTCATTATAGTTATAATCCCTCTGAGAAAAATTATTAAAGCGATTGCCGGAGCCGGAAGATGGAGTCCGGGTATTCTGCCGTGATTTTTGCTGTTCACGGTCTGCCTGAAGCTGACGGTGCAGCGTGTCAAGTGCCTGAATATCAGTAAGATGACGAACCCCTTTGGACTTCCAGTCGGCCAGAATCTTATCAGCATAGCGGAAATTTGCCTTTCCTGTCTGGGCAACCGTTCTGGTACAGGCTTCCGTGAGAATATCCATGGTAAAACCGTAATCTTTCATCCAGTGGTTGATCATATTGATTTCGGAAGCTACCGGGTTGCGGTTGGAGATTCCGAATGCCTTCAAAATCGTAAAATAGTTCCGATGATAAGTGGTAGTTTCCTGTTTTGCTTTAGTAACCGAATCTATGCCCGCTTCATGCCAGTTGAATGCCACTTTTTTTATATAGTGGATATCTTTGCTTCCTTTGGAAACACAATATTCAATCAGATAATCAATCAAATCTACAGAAAAATGAAGCTGGTCATAGATATAAAGAAATTCATCGGTTACGGTACGGGAAAGTGTAGTCCCCAGATACTGTTCAGCAATAAAAAGCATCTGACGGACCTCTTCTTCCTGTTGGAGTTCTTTGATACGGTCAGCACTGAGCTTTCCGGTTTCCGGCTGCTTCTGAACGGAATTTTCTGTAACTGCCGCTTCAGGATGCGGCTGTGGCATCGGTGATGTGCGCTGGTTTTCCTGTTTACTTTGAACTTTTGCAGAAGTTTTTCCAACAGAAGTTTTCCGGGTATTCTTCGCAGTAGAAACAGTTTCCGGAGCAATTGATGAAGCCGGTACGGCAGATGGCAGTACAGGTTCCAGAAAATCGATGGATGTTACCGTGTCTTTTCCGGCCAATGCCACCAACTGACGAGATTCCCAGTAACGGAGTGTCCGGAGAATATCGGATTCGGTACAGCTGAAAACATCAGCCACAGCAGTAAGATCCAGATCCGTCTGGCCGCCGTTCAGGCAGCGGAGCAGATAAAGATAAATTTTAACAAATTCCCCATTGGCCTGGGGCATATAATAATCAATGAAAATATTGGAGATAATGGTGACTCCGATGGAGCTGCCATTATGTAGGGAAAGTTTCATGGGAAATCACCTCAATCTGATATGTGTTTGCGGGCATTCGCCCGATATTCATAAGTATAACATACTTGAAGAAGAAAGCAAATAGAGGTTTTTTTGTGGAATTATCAACTATTTTTTGTGGACAATGTGGATAATGTGGAGAAGGTTTAGAAATGTCATTATTTGTAACCTGGCGTTGTCGATAAATCTCGTATTTAAAAGGTTTTTGATTATTTTACTGGTATTTTATGTTAACAAAGTTATACACACTGGAGTCCACAAATTTCTACAGAGAAAATGTGTATAAATCTGTGGATAATGTGGATAACTAGCGGGAAGCCTTGAAAAATAAGGTTCTGGGGGATGTGTATAAAAAAATTTATTTGATTTGTCACTGATGTTTTAAGGCATAAGAAAACCACCCCGGAACTTTGGCGAGCGAAAGGGTGGCATTCTTATGTAATCTTTTTCATTGGTCTAAAAATTTAGTTCGCCGAAGTCAATCACAAAATCCGGATAGATACCTGATTGTACAGAGTCAGAGAATGAATATTCCAGAGTATCCTCAGATTCAAAGTTATATACCATGGTACGGCTTTTATCAGGATCCACAATCCAGTATTCCCGGACACCTGCAGTTCTGTACTTGAACAGCTTTGTAAAGTAATCTGTTCGCCTGCTGCCGGGTGAGACAATTTCTATGATCCAGTCTGGAGCACCAACACAACCCTTATCGTTCAGCTTGTTCTGGTCGCAAATAACGCTTATATCCGGCTCGACATAGTTTTTATCGTTTTCATTCAGAAACACGGCAAATGGGGCTATATACGTCTTACATGAGCCGCCTTTTGAATCAATATAGTCTGCAATTTTCCGGGACAAGGCAAATGTTATGTCTTGGTGCTTTCTACTTGGCGGTGCCATGAAATAGATTTGTCCGTCAATCAGTTCTGCCCTGGTGCCTTCTGGAAGAGCGTAAATATCTTCTATGGTGTAAATACTTTCCTGTGGTAATGGCATAATCACACATCCTTTCATAGATAGTATAGATTGTCATAGCAGCAGTTATTCAGATTTGTGGTTGTCTCGTTCTATTGTCTCTTTTACAGAACGTAGTATGAAACCATTAACGCTTTCACCGGTGTTTTTAACATGGTTTTTTAATAAATCTTTTTCACCTTTAGGAAACGTAACATTAATGCGATCATAATTGTTTTTGACATATTTGTTTACTGCTTTTTGTTGAGCTTTGCTTACTTTTGGTTCTTCATTCATAAAATTACTTCCTTGTTCTGCAAGGTGATATTCATAAAAATAGATCCACTTCTTCTATTATGGCTTAATTATACAATAAAAATCTATTGATGTAAATATATTGGCATATAATAATATGCAGAAAAAACTCCTCCGTATGCTTACAACATACGGAGGAGTTTCAGGATGTACCTGATTTACTGATGAGAAACCATGCTCATTTGCTTGATATCCGGTACTGCAATCAGGATTGGATACAATACCAGGGAGATAATTAATCCTCCTACACCCTGGATCAGGTTCGCAGGAATACTTGCTGCTGCAGCAGCACCGTACATGAAAAACTCACAGATAAAATATCCGCCGGCTACCAGTACGATGTCGGTGATACCGCCCAGTACCACGCAGATATAACGGCCTTTCTTAGTTTTCCGAATCTCTGATAGATAATACCGGAGATCAGGGCAATCAGACCTTTGATAATAAGTGTGATTGGCACATAGATAAAGTATCCTCCCAGAAGGTCAGCCATAGCGGAACCGATACCTCCAGCCAGGAAGCCATATACCGGTCCAAGGATGATTCCGGAAAGAATGACAACGGCATCACCGGGGTGAATATATCCGTTTGTTCCCGGAGTGGGAATCCGGATCGACATGGTGGCTACACAGGCCAGAGCAGCAAACAGAGCTGTCATTACCAGTTTTTTTACATTCAGTTTCATATTCTTACCTACTATCTATTTTCTTATCCCATACCATACAGGAAAAATGGAATGAAAGAAATAGCCAGTTGAGATAAAAATGACCATACCAGTTTATGGGGTTGTTTGTTTCATTTCGTTCAGTGTTTCAATACCCAGCGGAAGAGCCAGAATAAAGGAGGCAACATCAGCCACCGGCTGACTGAGCTGAATGCCGAAAAGTCCGAAAATAAGCGGCAGTATCAGAATCGCCGGAATAAAGAACAGTCCCTGTCTGGACATTGCCAGTAGGCTGGCCTTGAACGTTTTTCCGATAGTCTGGAGCATCATATTATTCAGAATAATCCAGCTCTGCAGCGGAAGAGTGATACACTGCAGACGAAGTGCCAGAGTACCGATTCGGATAACATCGGCATCGTCTTTACGGAAAACTGTAATCAAAGGTTCTGCAAACACAAGTCCAGCCACAGCAAGAATACTCAGAATGACCACTGCAATCTTCATGCTGAACCAGAATGCTTCCCGCACCCGCTCATATTTTTTCGCCCCATAATTAAAGCCACAGACAGGCTGAAATCCCTGTCCGAAACCAATCAATGCGGAAGCCGCAAAGAAACTGATTCTTGATACAATGGACATGGCGGCGATGGCTGCATCCATATATGGCCGTGCGGCCAGATTTAACGCAATAACAGAAATACTGCCCAGTCCCTGGCGGAAAAGTGAGGGAAGCCCTCCTCCGGCGATAGTTGCCAGGCGTTCTCCGGATATACGAAAACAGGAAAGTTTGATACGGATATTTCCTCCGCGGCGAGTTCCCATCAGGAGCAGGCAAAAACTGACAAACTGACTGAAAATCGTTGCGATGGCAGCTCCCGATATTCCCAGATCAAAGACAAAGATCAGAACAGGATCCAGGATCATATTCAGAATTCCTCCGGTGCCGATGCCGATCATGGCGAAAAATGCACTTCCCTGAAAACGAAGTTGGTTGTTCAGAACGAGAGAGGCTGTCATCCACGGGGCACCCAGAAGAATAATGCGCAGATATGCCTTTACATATGCTATACTGGTAGGTGTTGCCCCCAGCAGATTGGCCAGTGGATTAATGAAAATTAATCCCAGGCAGGTGATGCACAGACCGGTCAGGAGTGCCAGGAAAAATCCGGCAGAAGCCAGAAAAGAGGCCTCCTGGGTATCCTGTTCCCCCAGCTTTCGTGACATGGAATTTCCGGAACCGTGACCGAAGAAAAACCCCAGTGCCTGTATGATGGACATTAGCGGAAATACAATTCCCACTGCGGCAGTGGCACTGGTACCGATCTGTCCCACAAAAAACGTGTCTGCCATGTTATAGATAGAAGTGATCAACATACTGATAATGGTAGGAATGGCAAGCTTCCCCACAAGACCGGGAATTGGATCTTCGGTCATCATACGGAACTTTTCTTCCTGTGTCTGAATAGTTTTCATGTGAATGCCTCCTAATTTAAGTGCAATATTAATACAACTATACGACAAAAAATCATTTTCAGCAAGAAGTCAAAAAAAATACCCCGGGGATTTTTACAAAATCCCCGGGGAAATTTATACAATTTTTAATGCGCACCGCACCTCGAACTTCCCTCCCAGACGTTACTCCTACAGTTAACTCGGCCCAGGCACCCTTACGGCACACAGGTGGTTCTGCTTAGTGCTGCTCCATTCCTGACCTGACACGGTTCACAGAGTCCTGTTGCGTAAGACCCAAACGTCAACGCCACTTATAGAAGGCAGCTCCACAAGAAAAAGCCCTCAGATTGGTATCACCCCTGCTGTAGCGGATTGCAGGTACAGGGCACCGCTATCTCCCCGGCTGCGCAAAGTCAAGTATACCTGCTTTTCTGGCATTTGTCAATTAAAAATTCAGATGATAGTATATATTGGGGGGGTATCTGGTTACAGTTCAGCCGACCACTATCCAGCGAGGTGTTGACTTGCATTTGCAAGTCAATCCCGAGACATACGGGTGCCAGGATGCATTTCATGCATCCTGTGTGCATGCTTTTGTTGCTATGAAGCCTGAAGGGCTGAATAGTAACGTTATCTGACAGAAATTTTACTTTTGTTATTATATGCCGTCAATAAGTTGTAAAATTTTCTTTTTTAGCTTTTAAAGTAATAATGGTATGAAATGTTGTTGTCTCCTTTTCATAATACATTTTTATGCTGCCTTGATAATTTTTTACAATTCTTTGAATGCTTTTTAAACCATATCCATGTCGATGCTGGTTTTCTTTTTGGGTGGGTAAACGTGAAGTAACCTTATCAAAGGGATCTTGCCGACATGTATTGGTCATTGTAATTATTGTGTAAGGAATATTTACCTTTTGAGAAACATTGAGTTCTATAAAGGGATCAGCTGTTTTTTCAGATGCTTCTACAGCATTGTCTAACAGATTGCAAAACAGTGCAGTTAAATCATTGGAAAGCATAAAGTCAACTGTACTATGACGAACATCTGCCAGAAAATCGATATGCTTATCAGAACACAGTTTTTTATATTGTCCCAAAATAGAATTTAATATTTTGTGTTCACATAAATTGTGATTGTTCTGCAGGCTTGACGAATGAATCAAGTGATCAATGTATGCGGCAATTCTGTCGAAATCTTTATTTTCATTAAGTATAGCAATCGATTGTAAATGCTTTTTTATGTCATGAATGAGAATTTTTTGATTCTCAGTTTGCTGCAATAACATTTTATAATATTCGATTGAATCGTTTTCTTTTTGTAACAATAATTCCAATTCAGTACGTTCCTTATTTTCCTTTTGAATATAATAGTGTAATGAAAAAATAAATATATTAAGCCCAAGCATTAAGAAGGAACTGATGCACAGCATCCAGTCTATGGATAATAGGAAAGGTGTCTGTGTACTGACGGAAGTTATTGTCATAAGTACAAATAGTGTGGTTAACGGTATTAGTGACAGAAGCAGTGTTGATTTATTGTATGAGTTACAATTCTCTTTATCATTTCGAAACAAATGAGAAAGCAAGTATAGTATTAAAAAGTAAATGAATTTACTGAACACAGCAAGTAATATCACATTAAGAGCATATCCTGTAGCTGCATAAAAATCAGCTGTGTAGTGAGAAATCATGTTAAAGATAATTAGTTCACTGGCTGACATTGCGGTTGTTGATATTGCAGCATGAAAAAGTACCAATTGTATATTAGCATAGTACATCATAAATATGAAGAGGAAATTTATTAAAAAGAAGGTAGCTGCATTTAAGAAGTAACTATCAAGAAATGAAATGGCATAATTTATACCATACAAAAATAAAAGAAAGGGAAGCTCAATAAGTTTATTATATTTTGCATTGAAAAGTGTAGAGGTATATTGTAAAAGAATAAAAGCCTCAATAATATATATTATAAAATAGCACAAGTTTATTTCGAAAGACATTATCTGCTTCCCTCCAAATATAATAAATAATTTTCTTTAAACAAAGTAAATTTTCTTCTGGTTAAATATGCAGTAAACTGATTGTTATATAAATAAATCAAAGAGTGATTAAAATCCGTTACGTGTTCAAAATTGATAAGAAAACTTCGATGTGATTGAAAAAAAAGTTGTTTTGGGAGATGGTCCACCCAATACTGCATATTATGTACAGAGAAAAAATCTTTTGTAGTTGTATGAACGATTACCTTACGTCCCTGCGATTCAATAGAAATAATATCTGAAACATAGGAAGTATGGATACCGTCTTTTGTCTCAATTGGAATTTTTATATTGGTATCGTTATACAGTTTTAAAGCGTCTTTTATGTTGCGAAACAATCTCTTTTTGTCTAAAGGTTTTGATAAGTAACGGAATACATGAAATCGCATGGCTTCATCTAAGTATTCAATATAAGAAGTTACGATAATGATAATGAGATTAGGGTGCGTTTGTTTTAATTCATTTCCAACATAAATACCATTTAGTCCTGGCATTTCTACATCAAGAAAAAGAATATCTTTTTCTTCAGTATCAGCAAGTAATTCTTCCCCGCTGGAAAAGTGAGCAATAGCAGGTACTTTTAAAGAATTGCGTTCAAAGTATTCTAAAATAAATTTGTTTAATTGTGAAATTATTAAAGTATCATCATCACAAATGAGTATTCGCATTATTTTACCCTCTTTTGTTTTTGGTTTTAATTATACATAATAATAGACAAAATGAGAATACAATTTGCATGAAAAGACATTTGATGGTTGAATTTGGTCAAAAAAAGTATATACCGATTTGTGGTATATACTTAAGTTGTAATTGAATTATATAAAATTATTGCTGTTCCATTGAGAGTGATTACGTTTCACAAGTAACTCAATAATACTATTTGCTAATTTCAAATCGTCTTTACTGCATAGGCGCAATTTATCGTAAATCTCTAAAGGTATATTATTGATATGAATGCTTCCCAATAATAAATAATCTGGTGTTACTTTTAATACTTCACATAGTTTAATAAAATTATCCATGCTAGGTTTTGTTTTTGCATTTTCTATATTAGACATGTGGTTATTTGAAACATCAATTAGTTCAGCTAATTCAGTTTGGCTGATTTTTAATTCTTTACGGCGAAGTTTGATTCGCTGTCCCATGTCTATATAATATTGATTTATCAAGTTTCATCGCCCCTTTTAGATTATTTTAACAGGAGAAGGTAAACAATCGAATAATTTGATAAAGAATTATTCTGTGTAAATTGTAAAAAAGTTAAAAAATAATTGTAAAATTCTGTAAGAGATGGATTAATTAAGTGGAAAATTGAATATAAAACCAAAATCAAGTTGAATAAGACTTTTTATTCAAATTTAATGATTTTTTGAAAGAATTCTGTTAAGATAAAACCATGAACAATGGTAATAAATGAAAAGGAGGATGTCATGAAGAAAAATAGAATGGATAAGTCATTAGCCAAGAGTTTTGCCGCAGCATTAAATAATGTATTGAAGGTAGAAGCCAATTCAACTTCGTGTCTGATTGTTTATCAGCCCAAAGTTCCAAAAGAATTGTCCAAGTTCAGAACAAATAAATGATGGAAAGATTGGCATGTAAATTAATTACCTGGATGATTGATATGCAAGCAATTACAGAAGAGGATAGAGAACTTTATGAGTACGCTGCATATAGTTTTTTTATAACAATGGCACCATTGATGCTAGTAATTCTGTTTGGAAGTTTTATGGGATTTTTAGTGGAAAGCATAGTGTTTATCATTCCGTTTATGGCGATAAGAAAATTTAGTGGCGGGTATCATATGAAAAGCCCAATCACGTGTTTTGTAATATCATGTTTTCTGTTACTTTTTTGTATAATTTTGTCATATAATTTAATCTATGATAGAAAAGTGATAATCGTATTACTGATATCGTCAATAAGTTTGATGATTTTTAGTCCGATTGATTCAGAAAATCGGCGATTAGATTGGCAAGAAAGAAAACATTACAAAAAAACTGTATGTGTTTTTACGATAGTATTTGTATTACTTTCCTTTGTGTTTGCATGCATGAGACAGTATACATTAGCGGGTTGCATTGCAATTGGAATTGTTCTGACATCGGGACTTCAGCTGCCTTGCATTATAATTGGTACTTATCGAGTATTAAAGCGAAAAAGATAAGAAAACAAAGGATGTTTTCTGATTTTATCTTAGAGGATAAAACGGAAACATCCTTTTTTACGTATAGCATGTCTATAAATTAAATTGACCAAAAACAGCAAGAAAATGTTATTTCGTGCACAAGATATTGAATTGAAAAAAATATTGTAGATAATACTAGATAACCATTGTTCTGTTAGTTACATAAAAAATATAATTACAAGGAGTAAGACGAAATGAAAAAAAGAAAATTAGCAATTATTATGATTATGGCAATGCTTGTCGCTATGAATACTATTACTGCTTTTGCATCAGATGACAATCATGGTTATGCCTTTAACATCAAAGCAAATTATGCGAATACCTATTCTGACAGTAGATACAGACAAACCACTAATACAGGTAATCAGTGGAAAGTAAACATGACATATTCAGGTGAAGGTGAAGGGACAATCACTACATATTGGTTAGCGCTTTATAATAACGACCATACGCTTGCATCTGGAACCCATGATGTTAAACAAGGAAGTGGTGCACATTACTACAATGCGAAATCGAATGCTAGTCAAAAAGATGTGTGTCTGGGAGCAGAAAATAATAACAATTCCACTAATACATATATAGTAAGTGGATATTGGGATGAGGAAACCAATTAAGACGTTTAATAAATGATATAGCAAGCATCTTCTTATAAAGTTGATGCTTGCTATTATGCAAATGAGGTTAAAGAGGCGATAGATATGGAATATCAATTACGAAGAACTTTGTGTGAAAAAAAGAAGTTGTTTATGATCCTATTGTTGATTATAGCGCCTTCTATAGAAATTCTTCAGGTTTTGTATGAACATTGGCACTATGAACTGGAACTACCATATCCTATGTATGCGGCATTTCTTTCGTTGTATTCGAGAGGGCATATTGTGCAGTCATTGTACTTATGGTTTTTGCCAATGTATCTATTAATTGTCGTTGGTGAAGAATGTATAGAGGATTATAAAACTGGAAATAAAAATATTTTAATATGCAGAATGGGAAAAAGAAATTATCTAAAATGTAAATTAGAATCGAGCTTTTCAACATCAGCGAGTATTGTGGGTATTGGCTTATTGTTGAATTTTTTGTTGGTGCAGTGGATTTATTCGGATGGTACCTATTTACGGTATGATGGCGAGTATATGGTATATAACCCTGAACTGATGCCGGAAACATGGCTGTTTGAATGGAGTTATACACATCCGTTATTGACGAATATTATTTATATCGCTGTTACAATGCTGTTTGCAGGATTAATTGGAATGCTGGGTACTGTGCTTTCAATTGTACTGCATGACAGAAGGTTGGTGTATGCAATTACATTTGCAGTATGGTTTATACCAATTTTGTTTAAGGATTCTTTTATGCTCGTTTTTCAACCATTTAGTGAGTATGGGTTGCGTACAATTGTTCCACTGGCTGTTTGGAGTGCCGGACTTTTTATTTTTTTGACAGTAGTCCTGGTAATATGGGAGGAAAAATATATTGAAATTTAGATATATGGTTTTGATAATAGTCTATGGAATGTTGTTTGCCGTAGATTGTCATTTCTCAAATTATCCGATTTTGAATATGATTCATACAGAATATCTGTCGGAGACAGATGTTTTAATGAGCCTTCATGATTCAGTTAATGGATATAACGGATTATTGGAAATGCTGTTTGTCTATACTCTGCCATTTTTGTTAGGAAGTTATTATATTTCAGATAAGCAAGTTTTTTTCAGGGTTGTAAGGTATGGCACACGTAGGAAGTATAAACAGGCGGAAACGAAAAAAATGATTTTAGCAGCTACAATTTTCACTATAATTCATCAGGTGATTGATTTTTTATATACAACTGCAAATTTTAAGTGGCCTTTATTAATGGAATATTCATTTGGTCTGTATACAATAGTAGCAGGTGTCATAGCTGTTTTATTTTATATACAGACGGGATTGATATATCAGATTATCCGTGATTGGATCAAAAAAGATTTAGCTGCATTGTTGATTACTCTCGGCCTGAATTTTGTTCAGTATGTCTTGATTAAATACTCCATTGTTAAGTGTTGGATTATGGGAAAAGATTTGTTTGTGGCATTTGATTTTTTCAGCGGAAATTGTGATCTCTATGTAATATTATTTACGATTATACGGAGTTTACTTTTTTCAATTTGTCTGTATTTGATTAATCAAGTGCTTTTTGAAAAGAAGGATATTATAAGATATGAAAAATAACAGGATAAATTTACTATTGATTGCCTTTGCTGTTATTATGCAGAGAGTGTTATTTCAGACTTTAGACTTTGAATCATATGAGTTTCCTTTCGCCAGCAGTTTAATGATCTTCCAGAGCCAGACAGGAAATTTATTAATTATATTGTATACATTTCTCCCGATACCGTTTATTTTGTTTGAGTTTTCAGGAATGGTACATGAATTAATGGAAGGATATGGAAAACTATGGATTATTCGTGCTTATCGGAAAGATAGACTTTATATGAAAACAATGATTAGCTGTGCATTAAAACTTTTGATGATTGTATTGTATCAGATATTGATATTCAGTATTGGAAATGGAAGATGGCAGCCTGTTTCGGGAAGTCAGATTTTATGGGTAATGGCAGCGTATTATATAGGCCTTCTGGCAATGGTGTTGTTGCAGTTGGTTTTAGAATTTTTTGTCGATGCCAGTTATGCCAATCTTATCAGTAATCTATTTTTTGTAGTGTCTTTGTTTTTAGGAAATCTGTTGTTGCCGGCAGAAAAAACAGAATGGCTTGGAACTGTACTTTTCCCTAATATGATGTTTGGAACGAGAAACGGCATGATTTATCAGAATGCAATCAGTGTGGAATATGGATACGCACTGTCTTATTTACTGGGGATAGTTGTTTTGACAGGATATTATGGAATATTTAAATTCAATAAGAAGGATGTTTTTTAGGAGAGTGAAAGATGATTCAGTTGGAAAAAATTAATAAAAAAATAAAAGGCAATCGAGTTTTAAATAATATATCCTATACATTTGAGAAAGGAAAAGTATATGGGTTATATGGGATAAATGGTTCTGGAAAAACTATGATGCTCAGAGCGATTAGTGGGTTGCTTCGTATGGATAGTGGAAAAGTAATAATCGATGGAGAAACTTTGGGAGAGACAATTTCTTTTTCGCCAAATACAGGAATTGTGATTGAGAATATGGAGTTGTTGCCGGAATATTCGGCAAAGAAAAATTTGGAAATATTAAGTAAAATTAAAAAGATTGCAAATGAAGAAGATATTAGACGAGCGTTGAAGAGGGTGGGATTGGATCCCGATTCTGATAAAAAAGTGAAAAAATTTTCTCTGGGAATGAAGCAGAGACTAAATATAGCACAGGCAATTTTTGAAAAACAGGAAATCATCTTATTGGATGAGCCAACCAATGCTTTGGACGAAGATGGTGTGAATCTGATTTATAATATTGTAAAAGAGGAAAAGGAAAGGGGGGCAACAATTATTGTGTCTACGCATCACAAAGAAGATTTGGAAGAACTGTGTGATGTGATTTTAAAAATATCATCAGGGAAAATTGTAAAGGAGACTATATTATGAAGAAGAAAAAAGGGTTTATTTATATTTTATTAATCCTTGTTTCTATATATATTTTAGTGGGACTTATATTCTTTGGTGCAAATAAAGAAAACAGTAAGCCGGGAACGCATTTAGAAAATAATGAGGGTCAGGAGCTTGGTCTTCAGATGAGTGATGTCGAGAATGAAGCAAAGGAAAATGTTTTGAATATTGAAAAACAAAAAAAGGAAGGAAATCTGGATGAAAATGCATTGCTGGAACAAGTAGAAGCTTCCAGAAAATACTTAGTTGATAATTTGAATGCTGTGGATTTGAATAATGATTGTTATATGGAATTGCTTTATCACAGTTCTTTTCTAAATCTACTAGGAGAAGAGTATAAAATAAGCAACAATGACCTGATAAAATTGGCAAATGAAGCTCATACTTATATAGTTAATGTAATGAATAATGAATATGATGAGAATAGAGCAGTAGAGTTAAAAAGGGAATTACAAAAAGTAACGGAAGAAGATAGTTTGAAAGTTGTAGAAAAAATAATAGGTGCATGAAACTGCAAAGTCATGATATGATGAAAGGAAAAAAGAGAAGGAAGAAAAGAAATTGAGATACAGTAAACCGGATTATTATGATCAGTTTCAGTGCATTGCCGGACGTTGTCCAGCCACCTGCTGTGCGGGCTGGCAGATTGTGATTGACGAGGATTCATTGGAAAAATATGAGCAGGAGCAGGGAGCTTTCGGTAATCGGCTGCGCAATTCCATTGACTGGGAAGAGGGAATATTTTATCAGTATGGTCAGCGTTGTGCCTTTTTGAATGAGGAAAATCTCTGTGATTTGCAGGCAGAGCTGGGTGAATCTGCTCTTTGCGATACCTGCAGAAAATATCCCCGTCATGAGGAAGAATTTGAGGGATTGCGTGAGTATTCTTTGTCACTGTCCTGTCCAAAGGCAGCGGAAATGATGCTGACTAATCCTGAAAAAGTAAGGTTTATCCAGTGGGAAACGGATGAGGAAGACGATTTTGAGGACTTTGATTATCTGATGTTTACCCAGCTGGAGGATGCCAGGGAGGTAATGTTTAGTATCATCCAGAACCGTGATATCGATTTCCGTATCCGAATGATGAAAATCAAGGAGTTCGGGCTGGAGCTGCAGCAGTGCATCGACGAGAATCGATTTTTCGATGTGGATGAAGTGACGGAACGGTATGACCGATGGAGTAAAAACGGGTGGAGAGAGGAAAATGTAGAAATTCTTTTGTCAGATTTCGGTGCTCCGGAACGGAAAAAACGGGAGTTTTCTGTATTTTATCAGATGGAACACCTGAATAAGAACTGGACCGTGCGTTTGGATAATACATTTCATATTCTATTCGACCGGGGAAATAACGAATACATAAAACAGTACCATGATTTTCAGAATGCATATGGGTATGACAGTGCAAACAAAAGGGAATGGGAACGGCTGGGTGAACAGTTGCTGATGTTCTTTATTCACACGTATTTTTGTGGCGCCGTCTACGATGACCGGATTTACAGCAAAACTGCTCTGGCGGTATTTTCCGTGCAGTGGATTCAGGAATTTTTTATGGCACAGTGGCTGCAGCAAAACGGGCAGGCCGGGATGGAAGAGTTTCTGGAGACGTCCTGGAGTTATGCCCGGGAAGTGGAACATTCCGATCCCAACCTGGAACTGCTGGAGGACTGGATGGAAGAAATCGTAGAGTCCTGATGGTTTACCGGTTCTGATATTGGCGGGGTGTGCAGCCCATCTGCTGATGAAATACTTTGGTGTAATAGGATGGACTGGAAAAGCCCACCAGGCTGGCAATCTCTGTGACAGAGTACCGTCCCTCTGCCAAAAGCGGGAGACTCTTTTCGATACGGTAGGAAAGAAGGTAATCAAAAAGAGATTCATTCATATGTTTTTTAAAAAAACGACAACATTCACTCTGACAGATATTGATGTCCGCAGCAATATCAGCCAGGGTGATTTTTTCTGTATAATGTGTCTGCAGGTAGGAAAGGATTTTTTTCAGCCTGTCCATATGCTTCAGATTTCCATTATCGGGACTTTCCTGACGGGAGGAGGCATTTTCGCAGACAATCAGCCAGATCTGCGACAACATCAGATGCAGACGCAATTCATAGGATGGACAGGAGTCGGAAGTCTGAGCCAGATTCCAGATATCGGAAAGGATATCCAGGATTTGTTTCTGCCAGGAAATGTCCGGAGAAAAAGAAAGACCGGGCAGAGAAGCATTTTCCGTGACAGTCTTCACGTATTTAGTCTGTAGAATACTGTTTTCATACCCATAAAGAAAGCGTGGGTGAAACGTAACAGAAATATAGATACAGTCGGAATCATTGCAGGACGAGCCGGAATGGAGAATATTCGAGTTACAGAACAGCCCGTCTCCCTGATGCAGGTGATAAATAGTGTCGTTGATCTGGTAAAACATTTCACCCTGAAGAACAATGGTCAGCTCGATTTCCTTATGCCAGTGCCAGAGAAACGATTTTCGTTCATAGCGGGAAAGCTGTTCGTAGCTGACATGAACAGGAAATTCATAGGTTCCGTGTGATTTTAATTCTTTTTGATTGGTATCAAGATGTAATTGCATGGGAAAACCTCAATATATTGATAGAAGATGCAAAAATAGTTATTGTACTGTCTGATATTTCTCATTATAATGATAATCAGAAAGAAGTCAAGTACATGTATGCCCGGCATACCTGAATATATATGTAAAGGAGAAAGTTTATGAGATTAGCAAATGTAGCGGGGGCTGTCAAAAGCGAAAATGCAATGAAACTGTTTGGTCAGATGTATGGAGAACATCGTGCCAAAGCAAATGCCGCAAGATATGAGATGGTTGCGGAGGGATTTGTGAAAACATTTGGTGATAAAGAATTTGATTTCTTCACCTCACCGGGAAGAACAGAAATCGGCGGCAATCATACCGATCACAATCATGGAAAAGTTCTGGCAGGAAGTGTACATCTGGATTGTGTGGCAGCAGCCGCTCCCAATGGAACACGCAAAGTCACACTGATCAGTGAGACCTATAATCAGCATTTGGTTATTGATCTGGATCATCTAGAGCCGACAGAAAAAACAACCGGAACAGAGCCGCTTCTGAAAGGAATTTTTGCAGGACTGCTGAAGAGCGGATACAAAGTAGAGGGATTTGATGCGTATACCACATCTAATGTTATCGGAGGTGCAGGTGTAAGTTCTTCTGCCGCCTTTGAGATGCTTGTCTGTGTTATCGTTGATCATCTGTTTAATCAGGGAAATATCGGTGTGGTAGCCTACGCAAAAGCAGGACAGTATGCTGAAAACAAATACTGGCTGAAAGGTTCCGGACTTCTGGATCAGCTGGCCTGTGCAGTAGGCGGTATGATCACCATTGATTTTGCTGATATAGCCAATCCGAAAATTCGTGAAATTAAATGTAATTTTGACGAGATGGGACATGATCTGGTTATCATCAATACAGGAAAAGGCCATGCAGATCTGAGTGCCGAGTACTCAGCAGTACCGAATGAAATGAAGAAAGTTGCAGAATATTTTGGAAAAGAAGTTCTGGAGCAGGTGGATGAAGATGCTGTCATTGAAAATGTGAAGGCAATCCGTAAATTTGCCGGTGACCGTGCCGTTCTTCGTGCCTTCCATTTCTTCGAAGAGAACAAGAGAGTGGATGCAGAAGTAGAAGCTCTGGAATCAAAAGATTTTGATACATTCCTGCGTAAAGTGACAGAGTCCGGAGATTCTTCCTGGAAATGGCTGCAGAACTGCTACTGCAATGAAACACCGGATGAACAGTCTATTACGGTTGCACTGGCACTGACCAAATTATATCTGGACAAAATCGGCCATGGTGTGTGCCGTGTACATGGAGGCGGATTTGCAGGTGTTATCGCTGCATTCCTGCCCAAAGAATATACAGAAGGATTTACCGCTTATATTGATAAGGCACTGGGAGCAGGTTCTGCATATGTAATGCATATCCGTCCGCAGGGAGCTGTTAAAGTAGAATTATAAGAATTACTACAGACCCGCAGGCTGTGATAGAATAAAGAATAGAATATGGCAAAGGCAAACGCCTGTTTTTCCATGAAAACATGGGAAGACAGGCGTTTTGCTGCACAGAGATTAAAAAAACCATAAAATGTTGTTTAATTTTCATTATGGAAAACTTCCTATGATGTTTTCTTTCACTCTCAAATAAAAGAGGAAGTTACAGTTCAGCCAGCCATTATCCCATGTCGTACCGTTCCTGGTAGGCTATAAATCCCAGAAACAAATGATAAAGCCTATTAAAATCAAAAAAAGATAGGATGGAAATCATAACAGTAACCATTAGAGCCTATCGAAAACGAAAAAAAGGCAGGAGGAAAAGCAGAAAACTAATCAATGAAGCCTACCAAAAGATAAAAGGCAGGTGTAAAAGTAGAATAAATGTCTTGACAAATCCCGAATCCCGTGCTAAATTTATAGAAAATTTAGCCTAGTAAACCGTTGAAGCGGAGATCAAAGTAATGATGCGCGCACAGAGAGTCCGGGAAGGTGAGAGCCGGGTCGAGATGCAAATTGCCAAA
>JALERM010000052.1 GCA_022764165.1 Eubacterium sp.
GATTGAAATAGCTGCTTCCCAACCTGATTCACATATGTACTCAGTCACACCCTTTATGGGTGTGTGGATTGATATATCAGTGCCGTCCAAGTTTTGGTTCCAACAGTACGTCACACCCTTTATGGGTGTGTGGATTGAAATCTACTCTTTTTTAGTCTCTTTCCTGTAATATCACGTCACACCCTTTATGGGTGTGTGGATTGAAATCGTTAGGCATGCTCGACCTGGGACCAACCTTCCTTGTCACACCCTTTATGGGTGTGTGGATTGAAATAGAACTATAAAAATTCGAATGGGCAGAAGTTTAAGTCACACCCTTTATGGGTGTGTGGATTGAAATATACGCAGCTCTTAAAGTTGTACCGCTTCCTGCACGTCACACCCTTTATGGGTGTGTGGATTGAAATCATGCAGGAGATAAGGGAGCATCCATGAAAATATGTCACACCCTTTATGGGTGTGTGGATTGAAATGACGAACTGTATATACATATTATCTTCCAGAAGAGTCACACCCTTTATGGGTGTGTGGATTGAAATAGTGTACAGACGGACAATAACAAGCTTAGGTCACGTCACACCCTTTATGGGTGTGTGGATTGAAATAAGCGGTGTAACATAGCTGATATAATTAACACCCGGTCACACCCTTTATGGGTGTGTGGATTGAAATATGGTGAAGGAAAAGAAATGATCATGAAGAGTAGTCACACCCTTTATGGGTGTGTGGATTGAAATACAGTGACGATTTGGAAACGCATGGCGGCAGCGAGTCACACCCTTTATGGGTGTGTGGATTGAAATTACCTATTATATGCGACAAAAAGTATATCAATCGTCACACCCTTTATGGGTGTGTGGATTGAAATGACGTACGTGATAATCTGATCGGTTTACCGGAATGTCACACCCTTTATGGGTGTGTGGATTGAAATCGAACAAGCATCTGGAACCTGATGGAACTATCCGTCACACCCTTTATGGGTGTGTGGATTGAAATAACCAGCCATACGGAGAATCCGTAGATTTCACAGTCACACCCTTTATGGGTGTGTGGATTGAAATATCCAGATTTTCGTCCGGTGTTGCAGCCGTATAAGTCACACCCTTTATGGGTGTGTGGATTGAAAACGATTTATATTGATATCTATTGATGTTTTTGTTTATGCAATGAGGTAAACATACCAGAAATAGTAGTATTTTTCATTAAATAGAGTATAGCTATTATGATTGGAGGAACTTACATGAATATTATAGAATTACTTTCTGGAGAATCAAAGAATGTAGAATATAAAGTGAAACGCCCTGAGAAAAGTATAAATTATCTGAAATCGGTGGTGGCTTTTTCTAATAGTACTGGAGGCTATATTATTTTTGGCATTGAGGATAAAACGAGAGAAGTGATTGGCATTCCAGAAGATACTATTTTTCAAGAAATGGATGCCATCACAAATGCAATATCGGACAGCTGTGAACCGGTAATTATTCCGGATGTATATCCACAAACGGTAGATGGTAAAACGGTGATCGTAGCAGCAATTAGTGCAGGGAAACAGCGTCCATATTATATTAAAAGTAATGGGCTGACGGATGGAGTTTATATACGCGTCTCTGGTACATCAAGAAAAGCAGATCAAACAATTGTTAGAGAAATGTATTATGAATCAGAGGGGCGTTCTTATGATGAGGTTGTACGTACTGATTTGAATATCTCTGATGAAGAAATCAAAAAATTGTGTGCTGACATGAAAAAGGTAGCGATTGCCAACTGCAAAAATGATGTACAGCGACAATCAGTAAAGACAGTTACAAAAAATGTGCTCCTGAATTGGGGTATTTTGGCTGAAACAAAGAATGGAAATATTCATCCGACAAATGCGTATGTGTTCCTTGTGGGGCGTGATGCATTTCTTTCCAAAATCCAGTGTGGTATGTTCAAAGGCAATACACGTGCTATATTTGTAGATAAACGAGATTATGAAGGCCCACTTTGGCGGCAGGTAGAAGAAGCTTTTCAGTTTGTTCTTCGAAATATACGACTTGGGGCAAAAATAGAAGGCCTTTATCGTAAAGATATATATGAATTGCCCGCGGATAGTATTCGTGAATTGATTATTAATGCGGTTATGAATTGTAGTTATTTAAAATCATCCCATGTTCAGATAGCAATCTATGATGATAGGTTGGAGATTACATCGCCGGGTGGTCTTATGCCAGGTGTGACGATTGAACGAATGAAAGAAGGTTACTCTCAAATTAGGAATCGTGCATTGGCACATGCGTTCTCTTACATGAATCTGATAGAAGGTTGGGGAACAGGTATTCCGAGATTGATTCATGAAATGAAAGAATACGGATTGAAGGAACCAGAGTTCATTGATATGGAAATTGCGATGAGAATTAATTTGTATCGCGCGTCTACTGATGTGAAAATTAGCAATAACGAAGAAATCAGTAATCATACTGGCGAAGAAATAAGAATAAACGAAGAAACTAACAAAGAAACTAACAAAGAAATAACTAACAGGGAAAAAATACTATGTGAAATATATGGATCTCCAGATATTACGCAAAAGCAACTAGCAGAAAAAATAGGATTGTCATATGCTGGTGTTCGTTATATTATGAATCAGCTTCAAAATGAAGGAATAATTGAAAGAGTAGGACCTACCAAAAAGGGTCAGTGGGTTATAAAAGAAAAAACAGATGGATATCTATAAAATCGCAAATATAGCACAAAATAACCCCTCTTCTTCAAATGAGGGTTCTTTCTGAACTTTGGGTATGTTGCAAAATTTTGATCCGGTGATATGCCTGTGCAGGGTCTATACAAGAAAAAAACTTTCAAGACCCTGCACAGGTGATTTGTAACTTGTGCTCAGCTATAAATTTTGCAAGCTTCTGGTATTGGGCAGGAAAATCCAGCTATCTGTTCCTGCAGGGTATTGAGTATACACAGATAACGTAGGGTATTCAGGATTTCAAATTGTTTTATTTTTCCTTTCTCATCAACCAGAAGAACAACCCTAAGCAGATTATGACAGATACACCGGAGCCTGCAGCAGTGGCAAGTCCCATGGGAAACAGCGTATCGGTAAAGTATTTTGATGCCAGATATGCCAGTGGAATTCTTGCACATACAATGGAGATGGAATTATGTATGAAGGAAAATCCTGATAATCCACAGGCACAAAAATAACCGCTGAAGCAAAAGTGAATACCTGCAAAGACGCAGTCCCAGACATAGCCACGCATATACTGACCGCCGAGACTTATCACTTCACGGTTATCTGCAAACAATGAGATAAATGTTTCGGCAGACAGCTGCATCACAATGACAGATAAAATTCCAAAGGATACAGCCAGTGATATCGCATAATACAGGGTCTGCTTTGCCCGGTCCTGCCGCCCGGCACCGATATTCTGTGCGGCAAGTGCTGAGACAGTTGAAAGCATAGAAGACGGTACCAGAAACAAAAAACTGATTATTTTTTCTACGATACCGACGGCAGCCGCATCATGTAATCCTCTATGATTGGCAATAACGGTAATTACAATAAATGCGATCTGAATAAAACCATCCTGCAGGGCAACAGGAATTCCGATATGTAAAATTCCCTGCATAGTATCCTTTTTTGGTTTTAAATCTGATTTCTTTAATGTCAGACCAGTCTGTTTACTTCGTATCATCAACAGTGACACAATAACACTGATTGTCTGGGATAAGGTTGTACCAAGAGCGGCACCTGCCGGTCCCAGTTTCATGTATCCGATGAACAAATAGTCCAGCCCGATGTTTGCTGCACATGCAATGGCAATAAAATACATAGGACTTTTGGAATCCCCCATGCCGCGGAAAATAGAACTGATGATGTTATAGGCGGTGATAAATGGGATTCCAATAAAGCAAATCGTCAGATAAGTAATGGTTCCTTTTACAGCTTCCTCGGGGGTGGACATAACTGAAACAATCGGCCTGACCAGAAGAAGCAGGATAAAGGTAATCAGGATGGACAATACCATAAACAGGGTAATTGTATTTCCGATGGCAGCGGAAACTTCATTTTTCTGTCGGGCACCGATAGCTCTTGCAATCATTACCGTGGATCCCATGGCGAGACCAACGATCATGACTGTCAGCATGTGCATAACCTGACTGCCAATGGATACAGCAGTGGTGCTGTCAACTCCGTTAAATTGACCGATTATGAATAAATCGGCCATGCCATACAGTGTCTGCAATAAGTAAGACAGTAAAAACGGCAGAGAGAAAGAAAATACTGTTTTAAGTACACTTCCGGTTGTTAAATTTTTTTCCATATGAACTCCTTTCATTGGTATAGTTTACTATAAAATGATACACTCTACAAGAGGTTACTGTTCCCTCTGTGACCGGCAACACAGAGGGAATGAGCGTGGAAATTAAATGCATATATGCGCGTGGAAATTAAATTCATATTGGTTGACAAAGATTCTATAGAGAGGTACAATTATATTAATGTATGCTGTTTGTATTTGAGTACAAATGAGAAAAATGAAAGAGTGGAGAAAAAAATGACTTTTAATTCTAAAGGACTGACAGGAAAAGCAAGTATTGATAAACCTTGGCTTCAGTATTATCCAAAAGAATTACAGAATATTGAAGTCCCAAAGATAACGCTGGAATCTTTTCTGAAGATGAAGAATCCAGACGAAAATCGGTATGCAATTGAGTATTACGGAAAAAAATATACATGGAAAGAGTTCTGGCAGGAAGTGGAGATAGCTGCCAAAGCATTGACTGTACTCGGATTTGCTGAGGGAGATAGAATTCCCGTTTTTTTACAGGCAGTTCCGTCTCATTATATATTGCTTTTGGCTGCTGAAAAAATTGGTGCTGCACTGATTTGTCGTGATGATACACCGGAAGAGCTTTGTTATGCTATTCGCAAATCAAAGGCATCTACAGCTTTTGTACATGATTACGTTTCTAAGGAAGATGAAGAATTATTCCGTTCTACAACTCCAATGAATCGCATGATTAAGGTCTCTCCATATGATTATGCAGATAAAAGCTGTATACCGGATTATATATTGAAAGAAATTGAGTCACGTTATTCCGCTGAGGTAGGGAAAACCGAAGGGAATCTTACATGGGACGAATTTATGAATCTGGGAAGAAATTATAATGGAGATTTCTCTGTGGCAGAGAACCCCAACCGACCATTATTTGGTGCATATACCAGTGGGTCAACGGGAATATCCAAACTGGTTATCCATTCAGGAGCTAATATTGTAGCTGTTGCATATCAGATGTCAATATTTATTCCTCCTGCTGAAACACAGGAGACATGGTGGCTTCCGATTTTGACACCGGCGTTGGTGGCGGCAACGGTTGCTATGACTATTTTCCCAATGTCAGCAGGATTAAGAGTAATCCTTGACCCGTTTTGTCCAATTGATGATATTGATATTCGGTTCATGGATTTAAAACCGAATTATTGGGCTTTGATTCCAATGATGTGTGATATTATCATGAAGAGTGACAGAATTCCGGAAGATTACGATATGTCACATCTGAGAAGCATCGGACCAGGCGCTGAGCCGATGAATGAAAGAAAGTATAAGGAAGCAGAAGAATTTTTCCATAAACATAACTGCATGCACAAAATGAGTGCCGGTTATGGTCAGAGTGAGGGCGGTTCATGCTTTACATTGCCTAACCCAATGTTTCCTCTGACTGACGGATGTGTAGGTATGCCAATGCCCGCTACGGTGCTTGCCATTTTTGATTCTGAGACTCTGGAAGAGAAGAATTATGGTGAAATAGGTGAATTATGCATGAATGGTCCTGCAAAAATGCTTGGCTATAGTGGATATATGGGCGAAGAAATGACGGAACGAACACTGGTTGTTCATCCGGATGGGGAAACATGGCTGCATACGGGAGATATTGGATATATTACAGAAAATGGTATTGTGCATGTTCTCGGGCGTGGTTTCACAGAACGCTATGGCGGAGGATATCTGTTCATGATGAGAATGGAGAGCCGTGTAGTTGAGGCAGATGGTGTTAAAGATGGTTTTTTCTGCTTTGTACCTGACCAGAATCATGAAGGATATTATGTACCGTATTTGTTTGTTATTCTGGATGAAGGAAGGAAATTGGATGAAGTAAGACCGGGAATTCTTGCTACACTGGAGAAACATGAATATCCGGCTGAAATTGTTGTGATCCAGGAAAGACCGTATTTCCACTTTAAGACAAACAGGAAACAGTTGACGGCAAAGATTGTTGAGCGGTTGGCGGAGAAATCTGCCGGCAAGATGAAAGTTGTATGGACACAGAATGAAATGGCTTCCGGATACCAGATCTGTTTCAGCACAAACAGTACATTTGATGGAGGCAGAACCATAGATGTTCCATCCAATCAAAAACCACAGGAAATTATTAGCGGCCTGAAAAAAGGAGAACGTTATTACGTTAAGGTGCGTGCTTTTAACACTTCAGGGTCAAATACATATTATTCTGCATGGTCTGCTACAGAGTCGATTATTCATACAATGATTGAACTCAATAACGTGGCAGATGGTATTGAACTTTCCTGGACAGAAGTGAAAGAAGCATCTGAGTACCGTGTTTATAGAAAGAAATCTGGTGATAGCAAGGCAGTGAGAATTGGAGTAATTAAAGACAGAACTACGTTTGTTGACCCGGATGTGGAAAATGGTACACGTTATTACTATTATGTAACACCAATGGTTGCAGGTGTCAAAACCACAACAAATGTTGCTGCTCATATGTATCTTGCAGTTCCGCAGATTGAAAAAATTTGGAATAATTAAAATGCTACTTGATACCCCGTTGCTTGCAGCGGGGTATTTCATCTTACAAGAAGATAAAGCCTCCGGCAGATTGCAGAGGTGCACAGATGTATTATGTCATGAAAAACATGATGCACACCTCGCAGCAAGACACCGAGGTGTACTTGAATCTACAGGGAGAAGAAGATGGAAAAAAGTAAGACATTTCGCCCTATCCCGGGATTGAGCCGGGTGGATGAGGAACAGCAGCTGACGGAAATTCTTCAGGTGGCTCAGGACAATCTGGTCAGAACGGAACAACGTATCCATCAACTGTCAGATGAACTGTATGATTTGATGGAAACGTATGGTCCCAAAGATAAAGAAGCACTTTCGCTTCTGCATAACACACAGTCCCAGTTACGGGAGAATCAGCGGGATCTGATTCGGTGTCGGAAGGCAAGAAAGAAGCCATATTTTGGCCGGATTGATTTTAAAGATTCCAAATTGCCTCAGGAAGAATCCTATTACGTGGGGAGAGTCGCCATTTCAAAGTCAGGTTCTGATCCCATTGTGATTGACTGGAGAGCTCCATTGGCTTCTGTTTATTATGAAAATGTTATAGGACCCTGCCGGTATACAGTGAAAAATGAGGGTATCTGTGAAATTGATTTGAAGCGGAAACGTACTTACGAGATAGAACAAGATCATCTGGTTGATTTTTTTGATTCTGATGTGGTTGCCAATGATGAACTCCTGACCAAATATCTTGCCAAAAGTAAGAAAGCAGTTCTGGGGGAAATCATTGCCACGATTCAGAAAGAACAGAATGATATTATCCGCAAGTCACCAAAGACCAATTTGATCGTACAGGGAGTTGCCGGTTCCGGAAAGACGACTGTAGCGATGCATCGGATTTCTTATATCTTATATAATTATGAAGATGATTTTCGACCAGAAGATTTCTACATTATAGGAAGCAATCGGATTCTGCTGAATTATATCACCAGTGTTTTGCCGGATCTGGATGTTTATGGAGTCTCACAGATGACGATGGAACAGCTGTTTGTCCGTCTGTTGTATGAGGATTGGGATTCCGTGCGGTATCATATCGTTCCGCTGGACCAGTCCAATTCCCAATCTATTATAAAAGGAAGTTATGCCTGGTTTCATGATCTGGAAAGGTTCTGTGAGGAATATGAGTGTTCAGTGATACTTCGACAGGATGTGATTATAGAAAAAAATGGGAAAGTTCTGCTGGAGAAAGAGGTAATTTCTGACAGTATCAAAAATTACCCTGCTATGTCCATGCAGAGTAAAATCAATATGCTGAATGAGATGTTACTGTCTCGGCTGGAGAATGAGTTGTCGGGGAAATATGTTTCCTATACTCCGGAAGAAAAGAAAGAATTGCATCGAAATTACCGTTGGTATTTTGGAAAAGATGTGTGGAAAGGATCCATATTTGATCTTTACAGGGGGTTTTTACAGGAACAGAAAAAGAAGGGAAAAGAAATACCATGGACAGAGGATACCTTTGACGTGTATGATCTGGCGGCACTGGCGTATCTGTATAAGAGAATCAAAGAGACGGATGGAATTCGTGAAGCCAGTCATATAATCATTGATGAAGCCCAGGATTTTGGAATGATGGCATACGGGGCACTGGTATACTGTCTCCGGGGGTGTACCTATACGATTATGGGAGATGTGTCGCAGAATATCCATTTCGGATATGGTCTGAATGACTGGAAGGACCTGCAGGAGCTGGTATTGACAGGAACTTTTGACAGTTTTAATTTGTTGAAAAAAAGCTATCGTAATACGGTAGAAATTTCCCGGTTTGCCACTGAGATTCTGCGTCACGGCGATTTTTCCATTTATCCGGTGGAACCTATCATCCGTCATGGAAATCCTGTGGTGATAAAAAAGTATGTGGATGAGGCGGATATGCTGTTGGAAACGACAGCACTGATAAAGAAATGGCAGGGACAGGGACATGAGACGATTGCTGTTATCTGCCGTGATGAAGGGGAAGCCGGTAACGTGAGCCGTCGGCTGGGAGAGATGCTGACACTGTCAGACTGTAATCTGGAAACGGCAGAATTTGGAAATGGGATTATGGTTCTTCCGGTAGAATACACCAAAGGTCTGGAATTTGATGCAGTTCTGCTCTATCATCCATCAGAGGAGCATTACCCTGCGCAGGATCAGTATGTAAAACTGCTCTATGTGGCAGCAACCCGTGCTCTCCATGAACTTGCAGTGGTGCATCTGGGAGATCTGACAGATCTGATCGGAAAGCCGGTATCAGAAGAAAAACGTATGCAGTCGCTGGAAAATGTGATGCGAAAGACACCGGTACAGTATCGGAAAACAGAAATAACGGTGAGAGAACAGCAGCTTCTGGATGTGGAGCAGGGAAATAAAGAAAAGGCAATGCGAAACTATATGGGACCAAAGCCGATTGTAGTACCGAAAACACTTGAAAAAAAACAGGTGCTGGAAGTGAAAAAGTCATCTGCAGACAGACAGCTCATGGAAGAGAGAAAAATACACCGATTTGGGACGGCACCGGAAAATCATTTGCTTCGTCCCTCAGGACATAGCCGAATTGATAATTCTGTCCGTATGCTGAAAAAGACCAGAACATACCTGGATATTATCAGCAATTATGGGATTCTGCGTCTGACTCCACTGGAGGATGAAATGATCCGGATACAGTTTCAGAAAGGCCGGATGTCCACATTTGATACAGGAGCCTGGAATTATGAACCACAATCTGCAGTTAAGTGGACGGCGAAAGAAGGAAAAAATCTGGCAGAAGTATCCACAGAAAAAATGACCATCCGAATTGATAAAAAGACCGGAGCACTTCAGTTTATGGATAAAAACCGGAGACTTCTCCTGGAAGAAAAAGCAGAACTGCCGCGACAGATAGAAACCTTGCCAGCACCACGAACATGGGTATACTTCAATTGGTCCAAAAAAGAAAAAATATCTGCAAAAGGCATCCTGGATGACAGTCTGGAGCGCATGAATCAGAAAGCCAGATATATCAGCATTGACGGAAAAAAACTGCGGATGCCTCTGCTTATCTCGGAAAACGGTTATGGGATCGGAATTGCTGCTGAAAACGATGTTATCTGCTGCGATATTCCCATGTATGGACCTTATGTATATACGGAGAAAAAAGAACAGATTGATTATTACTTTCTGTATGGGGGAGACTACGATCATACATTACAACTGTACAAAATAATTGACAAGTGATTTACAGGAGGAACAGAGGATGAAATGGAGTTTAGTTTTTTTCTTTAACAGCATTTTGCTTGGTGTAGGGCTGGCAATGGATGCATTCTCGGTATCATTGGCGAACGGACTGCATGAACCGGATATGAAGACCAGGCGAATGTGCAAAATCGCCGGTGTATTTTCTTTTTTTCAGGCACTGATGCCTATAGTAGGTTGGATATGTGTACATTCCATTGTACAGTGGTTTCATGCATTTGAAAAGTTTATCCCCTGGATTGCATTAGCTTTACTGCTTTTTATCGGAGGACATATGCTGATGGAAGGGTTAAAGTATGAAAACGATGAAAATGAAAAAAATGAGCAGATGCATGTTGGATTCGCTGTTCTGATGGTACAGGGGGTGGCAACTTCGATTGATGCGTTATCGGTTGGTTTTACAATAGCAGAGTATGGATTGCTGATGGCATTGGTCTGTTCTTTGATTATTGCAGCTGTGACATTTGTGATTTGTATGGCAGGTCTTATCATTGGAAAGAAATTTGGAACAAAGCTTTCAGATAAAGCTTCTATTCTGGGTGGGGTGATTCTGATTATTATCGGCCTTGAAATATTTATTACAGGGGTATGGGGCTAGTATAAGCCACGTTAATTACCGTGGCTTATACCAGGAAATACTTGTTATTAACTGTTCGGGAGAAAGATCTGAACAGTTAGTAATATATTAATTATCTTGTGAATCGGATTTGAGCTCCCAGTACAGCAGGTCGATGAATTCGCTGACCGTAGGTATTTTGGTCAGCGGATACGGAGCCATTTCCAACAGAATTTCCCGGCACGGAGAATTCCAGCAATTTTGTATGACTGTGCGGATATTGCGCTCGACACAATAGACAGTTGTATTATATTTTCTGGCAACAATCGGAAAAATATTTTTCGAGAGAAAAAGCAGGTTGTGGTCGTCTGTTGCTGCAAGCTCAAGGGTAGTTACCAGATAATGATAACCTTTGTAAGTACGATGGATACCCAGACGCAGCGGCAGTTCTTTAACTTTGTTCATGATTTGCTCCTTTGCAGAATGGTATTTTTAAAGGAATAATCGAACAATAAACATAAAAATGTCGAAATAAATCTATATAGGTATAGAACTGAAACAATCCGGTCAAAAAACCGGATTGCTTTGTTTTAGAGAATCTCTGTATGGGATGTACGAAGTGTCGAAAAGGCAAAGCTCATCCAGACTGTTGAAGTCTCTGATGATGCCATCAGGATACTTTTTGATGTATAGTGTCAGAGTATCAAGATGACGGATGTAGATACTTTCCCAGAACATATTCTGCGTGTGAGGAAGATCATATTCAGCCTCCAGCAGTTCAATAAAATGCCGGGAAAATTTCCTGTCCCAGTAGGAGTGACCTGCCATGCACCATGAATCAGAGCCGCCTATCTTTACATGCGTGATGCGTCCGCTAAAATTTGTGGACAGACAATACTCTGTTGTACGTCCGCTGATATATATGGCTGAGTAATAAGGTTCATAGACGTAAGACTCAAAGACATTTTCCATAAAATAATTGTCAGCAGAACAAATGTAGGAATTTCCCAAATATTCACGAACGGCATAGATGGAAGAATGGTTATTACGGGTTTCATAGTCTGGATTCTCTACAATGTGAACACCATATTTCTCACTCAGATAATAAAACATTTCTTTTTTGTAACCTACAACAACATAAATATCCGGAATTCCTGCTTCAATCAGTTGGCGAATCTGTCGCTCAATCATAATCTCGCCCTTTACTTTCAAGAGTGCTTTCGGTATGATATCAGAAAGAGGGGTAAATCTGGAAGCAAAGCCGGCGGCCATTATAATGGCATTGTCCACTTTGTAGGAGGAAAGCATATCATATTCCCCTTTTTGTAAGTGGGCCTCAAAATCATTCTTATGCATGAGAAGCCTCCTGTTACTTCATAAAAAATATTTATTACAGTACGCTAAGAGTAAATTTTAGTTGCAAACTATGGGAATGTCAAGATAAATTCCAGATTTATTACATTTATTATTAGTGCAGCAGTAACACGAAAGATTTTTTGTATTTGGGAAAAAAGAAAAGGTTGGATTTTATCTTCTTTTGTTGTATCATTGGGATAAAGAAAAATGAGATTGGGGAATATGGAAAGTGTTATGGATATTAAGAAAAGAAAGATGATGGATTATCTGATTACCATTCCGGCTGCTGTTGTACTTGCACCAGTGATGGCAAGTATTGCCATATGGATAAAATTAGATTCACCGGGACCGGTGTTTTTCAGGCAAAAGAGAGTGGGAATTCATAAAACTTATTTTGATATTTTGAAATTTCGCACCATGAGGACTGACACGCCGAAGGATATGCCTACTCATCTTCTAAAAAATCCGGAACAGTATATCACCCGTTCCGGAGCATTTTTGAGAAAAACAAGTCTGGATGAACTTCCGCAGCTCTTTAATATTCTGAAGGGTGATATGAGTCTTGTGGGACCGCGGCCGGCCTTGTGGAATCAGTATGATCTGATTGCAGAAAGGGATCGTTATGGCGCTAACGATGTACTTCCGGGTCTTACCGGGTGGGCACAGATTCATGGAAGAGATACAATTTCAATAGAAGAAAAAGCAACCTTGGATGGCTATTACGTAAAACATCAGAGTGTCTGGATGGATATCAAATGTATTTTCCTGACAGCCCTTTCAGTATTAAAACACGAAGGCGTCGTAGAAGGTGGAACGGGTGCTTTACAAAAACAGGACAGGATGCCCCTGGTCAGTGTTGTGCTGGTGTCTTATCGAAGAGAAACAGAGTTGAAAAAGGCATTGCTCAGTTTGTCTGAACAAAGTTATCCTAATCTTGAGATTATTCTTGTGGATGACAATGCAGACAGGGAATGGAATAAAAAGCTGGAACATATGGTGGAAATATGGAACAAAAAGAATAAAATTCCTCTTACATATATCCAGAATTCTAAAAATCTTGGTTCCGCCGAATCAAGAAATAAAGGAATCAGAGCTTCATCCGGTGAGTATATTACTTTCCTGGATGATGATGACAGATATATGCCGCAGAAGGTTGAACATCAGCTTCACCATATGCTGCGTACAGAATCAGATTTTTCCATTACCGATCTGGCTCTGTATGATGAACAGGGAAGACTGGCAGAGAAGAGAACCCGGTATTATCTGAAACATAGAAAAAATCTGTCAGATAGAGAGAAACTTCAGGGACAGGAAGAGTATGTGTTTGAAAAAGAAGAAGCAAAAGATTTGTTTGCACAGCATCTGATGTATCATCTGACAGGTACCGATACCCTGATGTTTCGTCGTGAATATCTGGAAAAAATCGGAGGATTTCCACCTATCAATGTGGGGGATGAGTTTTATCTGATGAATCAGGCTTTTACTGGCGGAGGCAGGTTCAGTTACCTTCCTGTCTGTGAAGTTAAGGCAATGGTTCACACACATACCACAGGGCTTTCCAGCAGCAAAAGCAAGATTGATGGAGAAAATGCACTGTATGAATATAAAAAACAGTATTTCTCACAGATGAAAAAATCTTATGTGAGAAAAATACGTATGCGACATCATCTGGTACTGGCTTATGCGTATCTGAGAAGTAAAAGTTATGGAGGATTTCTGGCACAGGGGATACAGGCATTTGTCAGTGATCCGGTATCCTGTCTGGTGATGGTGATTCACCATCGTTCCTGATGGTGAAAATGAGATAGTTGCTGCTTAGGGAGGACAGAAAATGAAGTATGATTATCTGGTAGTAGGAGCCGGACTTTACGGTTCTATCTTTGCTCATGAGGCAAAAAAAGCGGGGAAATCAGTTCTTGTGATTGATAAAAGACCGCAGATTGGAGGTAACGTTTATACAGAAGAAATAGAAGGGATTAACGTTCATACCTATGGAGCTCATATTTTCCATACCAATAATAAAAAAGTATGGGAATATATCAATCAATTTGCACAGTTCAATCGTTATACCAATTCTCCGGTGGCCAATTATCATGGGGAATTGTATTCACTTCCGTTTAATATGTACACATTCAATAAAATGTGGGGGGTTGTCACACCGGAAGAAGCGGCAGCCAGGATAGAGGAGCAGAAAAAAGAAGCCGGTATCACAGAACCATCTAATCTGGAAGAGCAGGCCATCAGTCTGGTAGGAACGGATATCTATGAGAAACTGGTAAAGGGATATACGGAAAAACAGTGGGGACGTCCCTGCAGTGAACTTCCATCCTTTATCATTAAGCGTCTGCCGGTCCGACTGACTTTTGATAACAACTATTTTAATGCTCTGTATCAGGGAATTCCCATGGGTGGTTATACAAAGATGGTGGAGAATATTCTGGATGGAATTGAAGTACAGTTAAATACAGATTATCTGGAAAGGAAAGAATACTGGGACAGCCAGGCGGAAAAAATTATCTATACCGGACCGATTGATGCGTATTTTGAATATCAGCTGGGTGCACTTGAGTATCGTTCCGTACGATTCGAGACTGAAGTTTTAGACAAACCGAATTTCCAGGGAAATGCGGTAGTAAATTATACGGATCGGGAGACACCCTGGACAAGAATCATTGAGCATAAGTTTTTTGAATTCGGAACCCAGCCCAAGACGGTCATCAGCCGGGAATACAGCTCCGAGTGGCATGTGGGAGATGAGCCATATTATCCGGTGAATGATGAGAAGAATGGAAAGTTGTATCAGGAATATCGGAAACTTGCAGAGAAGGAAGAAAATGTTATATTTGGCGGACGCCTGGGTGAATACAAGTATTACGATATGGATGCAGTAATAGAATCTGTACTGATGATGTGTTCTAAAATGCTGTCAGCAAGTAGGTAATATAATGTTAGAGCGAATAAAAAATCTTTTGAAAACATTAGTTGTGCGCCTGACATTCCGGGGGGATCCGTCTCCGGAGTGTTGGGTGTTTTCTTCTGTCCATAACCGGACGTTTAATTATAATTCCAGCTATCTTTTTCTTTATGTGAAGGAGCATTGTCCGGATATACATCCGTATTATGTGATGAATGACGGGGAGAAGAGAAAAGAACTGGAAGAAAAGTATGGAAAAGGCTATTTTATAGAGACGGATTCACTGGCCGGGATTCGTAAAGTGTTATCCTGTAAGGTATGGTTTACCTCTACGGCACCACCGCTTTACGGTGTGGGATTTCGGAAAAAGTACAAGATTATCAATCTCTGGCATGGAGTCCCATTGAAGAAAATCGGTATGGAGCAGGAAAATCTGTCTGTAATCACCAGAATGTATTACAAATACTTATTCGCAGATAACTATGAGGCAGTGGTGACCACTTCTCATAAACTGGTGCCTGTTATGAGCCGCAGTTTTCTGGTAGAGCCGGAGAGGGTAAAAGTCTGGGGGCAGCCGAGAAATGATATGTTGTTTGTAAGGCAGTCGGCAAGCGAGATACTGGAAAGTATATTTGAAAATGAAGTTGGGAATGAGAAAGTGATACAGTATTCAGATAAATTTATCCTGTATGCTCCAACTTTCCGGGAACATGCCCCTACAAAGCTTTTTCCGTTTAAAGAATTTGAGTTGAATGAACTACTTTCTTTTCTTGAAGAAAACCGTATTTTTCTATGTATCCGTATGCACCTTTATGACACTACCGGCTATGAATGGTTGAAAAAACTGGATGGCAGTGGAAGCAGAATTCGTTTTTTGAATGAAGACAGAGCTTCTGATATTATGGAAATATTGAATGTTTTTGACCTTCTGATTACGGATTATTCCAGTATATATATAGACTATCTGATTACAGAAAAACCGGTTCTTTTCTTGCCATATGACAGGGAGAAATATTTGAAAGACAGGGGGCTTAATTTTGATTATGACAGGGTGACCCCGGGTCCGAAACCAAAAACTTTCAGCCAGTTCTTGAATTCTGTATATGACTTGTTGTATGCTTATGACAGCTATGAACAAATGAGAACAGAAACAAATCAATTTTTCAATGAGATAAAAACACCCTGCTGCGGGAACATCTGTGATTCTGTAAGGAAAATATTAAATCCGGATGAAACATAAGTAACAGGAGAGAAGACAAGAGCGAATATGAGAAAAGTAATCACATATTTCACTTGTATTAAAGCACATTCCTTTGGTGAAAAAATATTATGTATTTGCAATTATCTGGTGTATAATAGATGCGTTTGAAGATTACAGAATGAACTGAGTGAGGAACGGAGGCTACAGGAAGATGCTAACAAAGCTGAGAAAAAAATTGCAGAAACTAAAAAAGAGAATCTATACTACGGCAAATGTTTATCTGAAGTATAGTAGGGAACCAATTGATGAAAAACTGGTTCTTCTGGAAGGAGGACAGGGAAAGAATATTAATGGCAATATGTTTGCTTTTTTACGTGAATTATGTGAAAACCCCGAATGGAAAGATTATCAGGTAGTTTATGTAGTTGTTGGGAAT
The DNA here is from genome assembly GCA_022764165.1 of Eubacterium sp. GTDB lineage: Bacteria > Bacillota > Clostridia > Lachnospirales > Lachnospiraceae > Oliverpabstia. Next base: position 16,537 of record JALERM010000052.1, read on the forward strand.
AATGAAAAAAAAGCACATGAGCGTTTTGAATTTTATGGATATCATGTCATGACAGTTATTCGGAATTCAAAAGAATACTGTCGGTATCTGGCAACAGCAAAGTATCTTTTGACAGATAATTCATTTCCTCCCTATTTTAATAAAAGGGAAGAGCAGATTTATCTGAATACATGGCATGGAACTCCACTTAAGACCCTTGGTAAAAGTGAAATCCAGAACGTAAAATCCATGGCAAATATACAGAAAAATTATTTGATGTGTGATTATGCTCTTTTCCCAAATGAATTTACCAGGGATATATTCATGAAAGACTATATGCTTGAGAATCTTTATAAGGGAAAAATTGTTTTATGTGATTACCCGAGAAACAGTATATTGTTTGATAAGAAGCATGAAATCAATCTGAGAGAAAAATTAGGACTTCAGGAGAAACAGATCATTGCTTATATGCCAACATGGCGTGGAGCTAACAGAAAAGCGGAAATTAAGGCACAGCAAAAACAATTAATGACCTTTTTTAATGAAATAGACTCTCAATTGACAGACAACCAGTTGCTATATGTAAATTTGCATTTCCTTGTAGCAGATACGATTGATTATAGCGGATTTAAGCATATTCTTTCTTTCCCGAAACAATATGAAACGTATGATTTCCTTGCAGTCTGTGATATTCTGGTTACGGATTATTCCAGTGTCTTTTTTGATTTCGCCTGTCCGCAAAAGAAAGTTATTTTATTTCCTTATGATTTGGAAGAGTATATGAGTACCAGAGGAACATATTTTCCTTTAGAAAATCTACCTTTCCCAATCGTACAAAACACAGAACAGCTTGTGGAGGAGATTGATCGGGCCGGTGGCGATGAGCACATAGATGCTTTTTTTCACCAGTATTGTGCTTATCGGTGTTCAGATACGGCAAGATATCTGTTACGACTGATGATTCATGGAGAAAATGAAAAGATAACAATTGAAAATCCACCGGATAATGGGAAGTCTATGCTTCTTATTTATGGAGGCGATTTGAAAAACAAATTTATTAATCGGAAATTACTGGAATTGATTTCGGTTATTCGTGAGCAGACACAGGATAATATCCTTCTTTGCTTTAATGGCAATTTATCACCGGTAAAAAGAGAATTTTTAACAAATCTTCCTGACAATGTTTCGTTTTTTAATATTATTTCAGGGTACAATTTTTCTGTTATACAGAAAATACTGGCAGCTGTTTCATTGCGTTTCCTTACCGCAGATCGATTGACAGGTCAATTTCTGAATTTAGCCTATCAAAAAGAACGAAAACGTCTGTTTTATCGTTTGGAACCGATAAAGGTAATTAATGCATCGGGCAGGCCAAATTATATGTACAGAGTCCTGGCTACTTTTTCATGCAAAAAAGAGGCTCATATACATCATGAGAATATGATGGGGCTGATGACCAAATCTCATATTTTTAGTGTAATGGAAAAGAAAGTACGGAAAAGTTATGATATAGTCATTGATCACAGACAAGATAATGTATATCCTTTCTGGGAAGAAGAGGAAAGAAAAGGATATTATAATAAGTGTTTTACAATAGGAAATATTTGTACTCTTTATCAAAATAGAAAAGAAAAAGTCAGTATGTATGCTGCTGCACTGGTAAAAAATACAGGTGCAGTTCCTGTAAAAGAGCTGAAAATAGCGGTAAATAATGAAATATGTCCCTCAGTCATTTATAGAGGTATCAAGTTGGGAAAGGCAAAAAGGATTTTGTTTTATTCGCTGCAGATTCCTTTTGAATGTATTGGACAGATGAATGTTAATAACAGAATCAGTTTTGTGTATCAGGATACAGATGGGTACGGAATGAATGTGGGCGTCAAATATAAATTTTATCAAAAGAACATAGGTCATTATAAGCGGGGACCGATTCATTTTCTTCCAGAGAAAAATACATCAGTCTATTTCAGACAGTCTGTGGGTAATCGGCTATATCTCACTGTTAGGGAGACCAATATGACTGATTCCCGAAAAGAACAGAGAAAGCTTTTGTTTGCTTATTATTTGTCCAAAATATGTCCTTCTAAAAACAGAATGATATTATTTGAAAAAAATAGTTCCCGATATGAAGAAAGCGCTTCAGTATTATATGAAAGATTGATTGATGAAGGATATAGCAATGCTTATTTTTTCCTTGACAGAAATTATCCGTTTTACAGTGAAATTCCGGAAGAATATCGCAGCAATCTAGTTGATAAGGGAAGCTTTCGCCATTATCTTTATTTTTTTCAGGCGACCACTTTTATTGGATCAGAAACACTGGGCCATGCCATTGACCTGAGAATAGAAAACAAATATGCCAGAAAAAAACTTTTATCGAAAGATATAAATTATGTTTTCCTTCAGCATGGAGTGATGTATATGATATCCATGGATTCAGAAGCAAGAAAATTTTTCAGACCTGTAAAAACAAATGGGAAATATCGCGTGGTAACATCTTCAAAAAGAGAAGCGGAACATTTTACAGATTATGGAAAATGCGCCCCATCCAATCTGTATATTTGCGGACTCCCCAAATTTGATCGCAGTGTCATGGATGAAGATGCAGATAAGATTGTCATCATGATTACCTGGAGACCATGGGAATTTAATCAGATAAGATTTGATTTTAAAAATACAAAATATTATCAGATGATATGTCGGATTTTTGATGCAATTCCGGGAAATCTGAAGGAAAAGGTTATTATTTTACCGCATCCACTTTTCTTTCATGCGATTAAAAATCTGGACTTTGAATTAAAAGAATATATGAAATGTGAAATCAAATATGATGATATTCTTAAGAAAACCAAAGTAATGATTACAGACTATTCTTCTATCTCTTATGATGCGTTTTACAGAGGTGCTAATGTGATTTTCTACTGGGAAGAAAAGGATGAATGTCTGGAAAAGTATGGACCATCTTCAAAACTGATGTTAAACGAAGATAATGCTTTTGGTGATATTTGTTATGATAATGGAGAACTTGAGTCAATAATTCAGAAGAATTACGAAGAGGGGCAAAGAAAAAAATATATTGCTCATTATCGGGAAATTGTTGAGTTCCATGACGGAAAGAATACCGAACGGCTAATTGAAATGCTAAAAGAAGATCAGATCATTTAAAAATGAAATAAAAGTTTTATGGGACCCAAACCTGAAACTTTTACTGAACTCTTGAATTCTGTGTATGAACTGTTGTATAATCATGATAGTTATATACAGAAAAGGTAAAAGATATATCATAAAATAAGAATATTAACGTGTTACAGCTGAAGAAATGCTAATCATTGTGTCGGCAAAGATATGACAGGAGAACAATATGAGAAAAGTAATTACTTATGGAACATACGACCTTCTGCATTATGGTCATGTTAAATTATTGGAAAGAGCAAAGGCTTTGGGAGACTATCTGATTGTCGGATTGTCTACTGATGAATTTAACTGGAACGAGAAAAATAAAAAATGTTATTTTTCCTATAAAGAAAGAAAAAGTCTTCTGGAGGCTCTCAGATATGTGGATTTGGTCATTCCGGAGAATTCCTGGGAACAGAAAATTTCAGATGTGAAGGAGTTTAAGGTAGATACATTTGTGATAGGTGATGACTGGGAAGGAAAATTTGATTTTCTGAAAGAATATTGTGAAGTCGTTTATCTGCCAAGGACACCGGAGATTTCTACTACACAAATCAAAAGAGATTTGGGAAAAGATAAATGAAGGAATACAAGATATTGTGTAGGAAAATAAAAAAAGTGATTAAAAGAATGATTGGTCTGTATGGTAAAAATCATCCTGGGTTCCGCAAATCATGGAAAAAAATGATATATTTAAAAAGAAGAATGCAATATGTCTCATGTACCCGAAAGATAATGCCTGACAGCACAACTGTGGTCTTTCAGTCATTTAATGGGAAAACATATGGATGTAGTCCCAAGGCTATCTATGAATATATGATTTCTCATAAAGAGTTTGAAGACTGGAATTATATCTGGATTTTCAGAGACGTGGCGAAATATAAGTATCTGGAACAAAATCCACATACAAGGGTAATTCCTAAAATTGCCAGAATATATGAAGAAGAACTGGCCCATGCCAAATACTGGATTACCAATTACCGTGTACCGGATCATATATGGCCAAAGGAAAATCAGGTGTATGTGCAGTGTTGGCATGGAACTCCGCTGAAGCGTCTGGGGTATGACCTTCAGACTTCTGAGAATGCCATTGATTCTATTGCGGATATTCGTGAGAAGTACGACATGGATGCTAAAAAGTTCAAATATATTCTTTCTCCATCTGCATTTGCCAGTGAAAAGTTTACTTCTGCCTGGAATCTGAAAGCCAGCGGCATGGAAGACAAGGTAATGGAGGTCGGCTACCCGAGAAATGATTTTCTTTTGAATTACAAAGCGGATGATCTAAAGAAAATCAAGGAGTTTATCGGGATTCCGGAGGATAAAAAGGTGATTCTGTATGCACCTACCTGGAGAGATAACCAGCATGAGGCCGGAGTTGGCTTTACGTATGATCTGAATGTGGATTTTGAACGGCTGCGCCGGGAGTTGGGTGATGAATATGTCATTTTGTTCCGCGTGCATTATCTGGTTGCAAGCAGCTTTTCTTTCCGGGATTTTGAAGGATTTATCTACAATGTTTCTAACTATGACGATATTAACCATCTGTATCTGATTGCGGATTTGTTGATTACCGATTATTCCAGTGTATTTTTTGACTATGGAATTCTGAAAAAACCAATGCTGTTCTATATGTATGATCTGGATGATTATAAGGACAGTATCCGCGGTTTTTATTTTGGTATCGACAGGCTTCCGGGCAGAATCATTACGGAAGAAGAAGAACTTCCGGATGCGATCCGTGACAGTATGGAAAACTTCTGTTATGATGAAAAGTACAGAGAATTCAACGAATTGTTCAGTCATCTGGAGGATGGAAATGCCAGTGCACGTTTTGTCGCCACTGTTTTTCCTGAGATTACAGTGACTTCCAGGGCTCAGGAGAGAGAACTGATGCTTCCAAAGAAGCCGGTGCAGGAGCCTGCTGATGATGAGAATTCCGGAGGAGAAGCATGAAGCGATTGATCAAAGATTGGCGGCGTTATTGGCCTTATACAAAATATGCAGCAAAATCGGGACTGAAGTCTGAAGTAGCCAGCTCACATCTGAGCTGGCTATGGTGGATTCTGGATCCGATTTTATTTATGCTGGTCTACTGGTTTATATTTATGGTAATCTTTGGGCAGAAGAAAGAATACTTTCATATTTTTGTATTCGTAGGTCTGTCTATGTGGAACCTGTTTAACAAAACGGTTTCCGGCAGTGTGAGAATTGTGGCTGCCAACCGGGCTGTAGTCACAAAGGTGTATATACCAAAGTATTTTCTGATTATTGTTCTGTTGTGTGAGAATTTATTTAAGATGATGATTTCCTTTGGAATTGTGATCATCATGATGCTCTGGTCTCATGTGCCGATTTCCTGGAATGTGATTTACGTTTTTCCTGTGCTGGTGGATCTGATTTTGATCACCTTTGGTGTAAGTACGATTCTGGCACATTTTGGTGTATTTATGGATGATCTGAAAAATCTGACCAATGTGGGACTGCGCGTATTGTTTTACATGTCCGGTATTTTTTATGTGATCACGGATCGTGTGGATGCGGCGGTGGCAACCCTTCTTTTGCGGGTAAATCCAATCGGATTTCTGATTGATGCCTGCAGGGAATCTCTGGTGTATTGTCATACACCTCACAGACGTCTGATTTTGCTCTGGTTTGTGGTGGGGGCAGCACTTTCGGCTATCGGTATCGCGACAATTTATAAGAATGAAAATAATTATGTGAAGGTAATTTAGATGAAACCGGGAAATGCAATCGAAGTCAAAGATTTGAAAATTACGTATAAATGTGTGAAGTCCCTTTCTCTTCGCAAGAGTTTTTTTCATCTACGCAAGAGTAAGCTGGAGGTTCACGAGGCGCTGAAAGGAATTTCCTTTGAAGTGAAAAAAGGAGAGATTCTGGGAATTGTGGGCAAAAATGGAAGCGGAAAATCTACGCTTTTGCGTGCAATCGCAGGTATTTTCTCAGCGGATTCCGGAAGTATCGAGCTGGAATCGGATTCGGTTTCCCTGCTTTCTATCGGTGTAGGATTTCAGAAACAGCTGAGCGGACGGGAGAATATTATTTTGTCCGGAATGCTGCTGGGATTTTCCGAGCAGCAGGTTCGGGATAAAATGGATGAGATCATTGAATTTGCAGGTCTGGGAAAATTTATCGATATGCCGGTAAAGACGTATTCCAGCGGTATGCACTCCAAACTGGCCTTTTCCATCACCGCAGTTCTGGAGACGGACATTATGCTGATTGATGAAGTGCTCAGTGTGGGAGATGCGAAGTTCAAGAAAAAAAGTTACAGAAAAATGAAAGAACTGATCATGGATGAAAATCGTACGGTGGTGATCGTATCCCATAGTTCGGAAACATTGGAGAAGTTATGTACCAGTCTGCTGTGGCTTCATGAGGGTGAAGTACGGATGCAGGGAGAAACCAGAAAAGTTCTGGAGGCGTACAATGAATTTATGGCCTGAAACGGGGGATAACAGAACAGATGAATATGTGGAAATGGATGGGAAAACTGTGCAGCGTGACTCCCTGGACAAAGAAACTGAGTCTGAAAATGCTCTATTGGTGGAAAACACGGATGTACAGACACCATTATGTGGATAAGACAGAGATGGAACCCCATACGGTAGTGTTCGAAGCTTTTATGGGGAAAAAATATGCCTGCAGTCCCAGGGCAATGTATGAAGCCATGCTGCAGGATTCTTATTATGCGTCCTGGAAAAAAATATGGGCTTTTCGTGATCCGGAATCGTATCGATGGTTGGAGAATGATCCGAATACGAAGGTTGTCGCTTATCGGAAAAGAGAATATTATGAAGCGTATGCCAGGAGTGCATATTGGATTACTAATTCCCGTCTGCCCAGAGAAGTTGTTCCGCGAAAAGAACAGGAATATATCCAGTGCTGGCATGGAACTCCTCTGAAAAAGCTGGGATTTGATCTGGAGGTTTATGCTGAAAACAAAGGAAGTCTGCAGGAGGTGAGGGAAAACTATCTTGGTGAGGCAAAGAAATTTACCAGGATGATGTCTCCCTCTCCGTTTTATACAGAAAAGATGATATCGGCATTTCATCTGGAATATCTCAACAAGGAAAATATCATTCTGGAAAAAGGATATCCAAGGAATGACAGGCTGTTCCAGGCATCGTCAGATGAAATACAGCTAATCCGGGAGCGGCTGAAAATTCCGTCAGACAAAAAGGTAATCCTGTACGCACCAACCTGGCGTGAGAACCAGCATGTTCCGGGGGAGGGATACCGCTATCGGCTTCAGGCTGACTTTGAGAAGTGGAAAGCCATGCTGGGACAGGAGTATGTAATTTTATTCAGAGCCCATTATTTTATCAGTGGGCAGTATGATTTTGGGGCGTATGATGGATTTGTCATTGATGTGTCCGGACTGGATGATGTCAATGATCTTTATCTGGTATCAGATCTGCTGATTACAGACTACTCCAGTGTGTTTTTTGATTATGCCAACCTGAACAGACCGATTCTGTTCTATATGTATGACTATGAGGCCTATAAAAATCAGATGAGGGATTTCTATCTGGATATCCACACACTTCCGGGGCCGGTGGTGAAAACCCAGGAAGAATTGTTGAAAACTATAAAAAATTTGCCTGAAGTTGTGGAAAACTATCAGGCAAATTATGAGAAATTTAATGAGACATTTAATCCGCACCGCAGTCCCTGCAGTCAGGATTATTTGCAATCCTGGGTTCGATGAGACTGTTTTTCTTCCATCTCATCCAGTTCTCTGTAAAACTCTCTTGCTTCACGGCGCATGCGGCGCAGCTCTTCTGCTCGCTGTCTGCGCTTTTTTTTGCGTCGAAGATGCAGAAGAAGCAAAATGATAGTAAACAGCAGAAGCGACAGCAGTACTATGATAAGAACATACAGCCAGACCGGCTCATAAATCAGTGTAATGATATGATCACCTTTAATATTACGCAGCTTAACATTCTGAGACACATATTTCAATGACACTTCTTTTCCATCGACCAGGCATCTGGTAAGCCGGCAGAAACGGTCGGGCTCAACCCTGGTTGTGTAAGAATCCCCCCGATACAGACTGATAGTAGTTTCCATTACGGTTCCGTGTTCTGCCTGAATCTGCAATGTGTACATGGGAATCGCAGTGAAAATCGCATGCACCGTGTGGTCAGCAGTCAGATCTGTAAAGGTGTAGGAAGTTTCATCGCCGTTCAGATTTACCGTTTCCCCGTCAATCGTCAGAGATGACAACTCATAATGTTCCTCCGGGGTAAAGTCGATGGTGACAGATTCGTGCTCATATGCGGTTGAATTCTCCGTAATTGTTCCGTGTTCCGCACTGGTGGTTACCGTATAGCGGGGAATCTCTTCGAATATTGCATTTATTGTATGGTCTGCTTCCAGATTCATAAAAGTATAGGATTCAGGATAGTCAGTAATGGACTGGTCTATACCGTCCACGATTAACCGTGCGAGGCGATACCCCTCCGCACAGTCATAGGATACCGTATGAGAACTGCTTTCCGGAAGTTCCAGTGCACTTTCCGTTATTGTTCCGTTTTCTGCAGAAGTTATCACACTGTGTATAATCGGCAGATGGGTATCGTAGAGTTTGAAATTCGTTGTTCCCTTGACGATGGCGGCCATCATCAGATGTCCCGGTTCCAGCTGACAGATACCTTCCGGCTCCACATCAAAAGAATCATGACCGGGTAAAGTCAGATAATAACTGCCCACTCTGGCCTGTTGGGAAATGGAATATACATCCACGATATTCATATAACCTTCACGCTGCATATAGGGTATGCTGATGATAAAATCCCCTGTCACGCAGAAATCCTGAAAAGAGCTGCGGCTGTGGGACAGGCGGAGATTCAGAATATCTGTGATCTGAAAATTATTATCTGTGAAAACAAAAGCATAGTCGGCAATCCGATTAGCCATCAGGATATACCGGTCATTTTCCTGGTCATAATCAATTCCGAAATAATTCATACTGCCGTTGCCAACCTGGACTTTTCGCTTAAAGCGCAGGGTGTTGGCATCCACAATAAATACAGCACCCGCATTCGAGGGGTCATTGGTAAACAGCCCCGCAATGGCAATTTCCTGCGTGTTGGGATTGTAGGTCATACCGTTGCCGTGCTCGTAATCCGTTTCTGTCACGTGAAAGGCATAACTGTATTGTTCCACAGGATTGCCGTTGGCATCGGTGGAGTTCCGGTAAAATGCAATCAGAGTGTCTGGTTTTGTCGTGTTTTTATCTCCATTGACCAGACATACGATATACTGGTCGGTGGCACACATGGACTGGAGCTGGCCGGATGTATCGACGATGGAGGTCTCGGTTACCATACTCCATGGGGTGGTTTCCAAATCTGAAGTTTTGAGTGCTCCTGAGACAGATTCGGCAGGCAAAACAAACAGAACTGACAGAATAAAAGTCAGGAGCAGAGATATGTAGTTGTATGTGTGAATCAATTTTTGTTTCATGGCTTCCCCTTATTAAGATAATTAAAGATAGTATAGCATGATTGAAATGAAGGAGCAAGGAGGTGAGGCAGAATTATCTGTAAAGTCCTGAGCCCTGGTTTTTGGGTATGGAGTGAACAAACGAAGCTGAGTCTGATTTTAGGATTGATTCTTCTTGACCTAAAGGTTATAATAAACTGGTATGCTGCTGTAATATTTACACGTTTTGTACATTTTAAGCGGAACGAAGAAATAAACATGGAGGGTTTGCGATGGCAATACTAAATTTGGAGTATTACACACAAAAAGATTTATACTCTGATGGAGATATTGAAAAACAGATGCTTTGTATGGCTAAAAATGGAATATCCTTTGAGGACTTGCCTAAGGAACAGGTGGATTTCCCAATCATTTATCATTTTTCTGACCTTAGGACTAATATTCTATGCTGGTATCCATTTAGCAAGAAAGATTCTGTATTAGAAATTGGTGCCGGCTGCGGGGCAATTACAGGAATGCTCTGTGAAAAAGCTGGCCATGTTACATCGGTGGAATTATCCAAACGCAGATCAGAAATTAACTTTGAAAGAAATAAAAATCATGATAATCTTACTATTATGGTAGGTAATTTGAATGACATGAGATTTGATGAACCATTTGACTATGTAGTTGTAAATGGTGTATTGGAATATGCGATGAGTTTTACCGAAGGTGATACTCCATACGAAACATTTCTCCAAAAGATGGGAAGTTATCTGAAGGACAGTGGTAAATTATTGATCGCTATTGAGAATAAACTGGGATTTAAGTATTTTGCCGGTGCTCCTGAAGATCATACGGATCTCTATTTTTTCGGTATTGAAGGATATCCTGATAATAAGAGTGTTCGAACATTTTCTAAAACAGAATTGAGCGAGCTTTTGGAAAAAAGTGGTTTCCCTTATATGAAATATTATTATCCATATCCGGATTACAAATTTCCAACCGAAATATTTACAGATGAGACTTTGTACAAAAATATGTATGGAAAAGAATATCCTGTATATACAGAAAATAATTTTGCGTTTTTTTCTGAAACTGCCGGAATAAAAAGTCTGGTAAAAGAAAGAATCCTTGATAAGTTTGTTAATTCTTTCTTAGTTATTGCTGGAAAAAAAGAATTATGCGAAGAAAAAAAGATTTTATATGTTAAATTGAATCAAAACAGAAAAAAGGAATTCCGCATACAGACTCAGATTATTGAAGAAAACGATAAAAAAGTTGCCGTTAAAAGTGCGATGAATCCGCATGCAGTCCCATTTGTTAAAGGCCTGGAGGATAAGGGTAAGCAAGAGGTTTCTGCAAAATGTGAAAATTTGAGAAGTATTTATCAAAATGACGAGATGTTTTATGAATTTCTGGAAGGTGAAACCTTACATCAAAAGATAAAAGCCTGGGCTGACGAAGGTGACATCCAGAGTATTGTTTCTGCATTGGAGAAGTTTTATGAAGCTTATTTTGTAAACAGAAAGAAAGAAACAAATTATCAGACAGAGGAGTTTTGCCAGATTTTTGGTAGCTGTCCGGGGAAAGATTATTATGAGTGTATTAAGCCGGCTAATGTAGATATGATATGTGCGAACATTTTTGTAGAGGAAGAAAACTATAAAATTATTGATTATGAATGGGTATTTCCGTTTGCTGTTCCCGTATCCTTTATCATCTGGCGGATGATTCATGATGTGTATACGCAGATTCCAGCAATGGTCTCACTTTGTCCTGAAGAAAAAATGATGGAGAAATTTGGAATAGAATACTCTGATTATGAGATTTTTATGCAGTGGGCTTTACATTTTGTTTATAAATATGTAGGAAGTGATCCACTTGATGCTTACCGAAAACCAAGACTTTCACCAAATTTTGGTGATATTGCGGCGGATGAACTTATAAAAAGCAGAATGAAAACAATACTTTACTATGATTTAGGTTATGGCTTAAATGAAAAAGATGTGATAGAAAGTATTGTGACTTTTGATCGGGATCGATTTTCTGTAACATATGATTTGACTGGCATTCAGGGAATTCAGGGAGTCAGGTGGAATTTTGTTAAAGGACATTTTAGTGAAGTAAAAATTGACAATATAGACTATGAAAACAGAATAGAACTTCTTCCAGGGGGAATGCGAATTGAAAAAGATGACAGAACTACAATTTTCTTTACCACAGATGCGTTCTATTATGTAAATGCATGGGATTGGAAAAACCCAGGAAAACTTACGATTGAAGGACGAATTCGATTTCTTAACGAACAGGACATTGAAGAAATTATGGTTGAGGAACAGGAAAAAAGAAAGAGTCTGGACGAGAAAAAAACACATAAATCTGTACCTGTTGTTGATCATGAAGTGCAGGAAAAACGTCCCATTGGCAAAAAAGAAAAGATAAAAGCTGTTTTGAAAAGAGTACTGGGAAGAGGAGAAGCAGATGTAAATGAATCGGCAGAGCTCCCGGAAGTGATCACAAACTGTGTGGGAAGTGTTGATTACAATAATTATGAAAACTATATTCTCAATCTGGTAGGTTGGGTATTTGATATGGATTATCCTATGGAGCATCCACATATTGCTTTTTGTCGGGGTAATGAGAAAGTATTTGAAGATTCCTACTCAGTTATCTTTAGAAAGGATGTGGCGCAGGTTCTTCAGATTCCAGATGCTGAAACCAGTGGTTTTTCATATGTTGGCGTTGTACGGGCTCCGGAAAATCTGGATGTATGTTTAGAATATAATACGGAAGCGGGAACAAGACGATATTACTTAACTACCATTCCCGCAGATGAAGACGTAGAAGAAATTTTAATATATTCTCTGGAAAAACCGGGAAGTTTGGGAAATATTCAATATTTTAACCGTAAAAATTTGCAATCAGAAAAGATACCGTATCCTCCGATGGTAGGACAGCAGATAATTGATGTTATTGTTCCTATTTATAATGGATTGGAATATTTCGATGCATTGTTTGGAAGTATTGAAAGAACAAGAATGTCATATCGATTGATTCTGGTCGATGATCATAGTCCTGATGAAAGAGTAAAAGACTATCTGGAACAGTATGCTGCAGGTCGTGAAAATGTAGTTCTGATGAGAAATGAAGTCAATGTTGGGTTTGTTCGTTCTGTAAATAGAGCACTTGAGTTTGCAGAACATCATGTGGCATTGGTGAATACAGACGTGGAAGTTCCTGATGAATGGTTGGAACGATTAATGTTTCCAATCCTCATGGATTCAAAAGTAGCTACAACGACTCCGTTTACTACTTGCGGAACTATCTGTAGTTTTCCGGATTTTTGCAAAGATAATCAAATTTTTGAAGGAATGGCTTTGTGGCAGGTGGATGAAGCCTTTCGAAAAATCAGACCACTGTATCCGTCTATGCCTACTGGAGTAGGATTTTGTATGGGAATGAATATTCAGGCCGTACGTGAAATTGGAGTTCTGGATGCTGATACATTCGGAAAAGGCTATGGCGAGGAAAATGACTGGTGCCAGCGTGCTATAGAAGCAGGATATAGAAATGTTCATGTAGATAATCTTTTTGTGTACCATAAACATGGAGGCAGTTTCCCGTCAGAAGAAAAGATGAAACTTCTTGAGCATAATCGTAAAGAATTAGTAAAAAAACATCCTGATTATGACCGAGATACAGCTTCATATTGTCGAAAAGATCCTTTGAGAACAGTAAGACTGTATGTTCAGATGCATCTTTTAAATCAGAAATTGGATGTTCCGACAATTGTGGCATTTGATCATATTCTTGGAGGAGGGGCTACAGAGTATTTAAAAGAAAAGAAAAAGTCGGCTTTGACAGATGGTTATCGTTTTATTACGATTACGTTTGATTTCTATACAGGCAGATATTACTTGAATTATGAATACAGGCAGTATAATTTTGAGTTTTATGACAATAAACTGGAAGGGCTGTTTGATAATATTCTGCGGATAGATGAAATATGGATCAATGAACTGGTGACATATCAATACTTATATCAGACCTTAGATGATATTGTTAAATTGAAAAGAAAACATCAGGCATTTTTAAAAATGCTCCTTCACGATTTCTTTTGTATGTGTCCGGCAATCAATTTGTTGGATGAAAATGGAATTTATTGTAAAGGTGCATGTGAAGACAAATGTAATAAGTGTATTCCATTAAATAAAAGTAATGCATGTCTGGAATTTGAAAGTGGTACGATCTGGAGGCAGAAATGGTGTAGATTTTTGCAGCAGTGTGATGAAATACGTGCTTTTTCTGATGATACAGCAAGATTATTCAGGAAGGTATATCCTGAGGTATGCCATGTCAGAGTGATTCCACATACTCCTCATTATCTTTTGCCGCTTCACAAGTATGCAAAGTCAACGGAAACCTTCAATATTGGTTTGTTGGGTGTACTAAGCTATAAAAAGGGCCTGGATATTGTAAGATCTATGATATCTTATATTGAAGAGAATCATATGAATATCAGAATTAAACTTTTGGGAGTAGTTGATGAAGAAATTGACAGTCCTATTTTTTCATACACTGGCCGATATACAAGAGAACAATTGCCAAAATTGACATTGCAGGAAGATATTGATATGTTTTTTATTCCTTCCATTTGGCCAGAAACATTTTCTTATACTACTTCAGAGATTATTTCTATGAATATGCCGTTGGCAGTTTTTGATTTAGGAGCACCCGCAGATAGAGTGAAACGTTATGAAAAAGGTGTTATTATTACTGATACGGATGCGGAAACCATTGTTAGTGAGATGCTTAGTTTTGCCAAAAATGTTTTGAAATGCGATAGTATTCCCGTACAGAAGAAAAGAATATTATTTGTAGGTGAAGAAATATCATTTGCATCTCGATATCGGGTGGAGCATTTCCGCGAACAGCTGAGTCATTATGGTTATCGGTCAGATTTTATTCAGGTAGAAGATAAAAACCAGATAAAAACCATGGAACAATATGACACACTTGTATTATATCGTTGTGCAAAAACGGCTGAGATTAAAGAACTGATTACTATGGCAAGGAACGCGGGAATCCCGGTTTATTACGATATTGACGATCTGATTTTCGATTATGGCAAGATATCTTTTCTTCATTTTCTGAAGGGAAGCGAGTATGTGGATTTTGAAAATACTACAGAGAATATTCATGAATGTATGAGTTATTGTGATGGCTATATCACTTCTACAGAGACTCTTGCAAGAGAAATTGAGGAGGCTTTTCCAGGCAAACCAGTAGTTGTAAATCGTAATTGTGCCAGCATGGAGATGCAGATTTTGTCCCATGATGCTGTTGAACAGGTGAAAAAAGATGAAGATAAGATTTATATTGGCTATTTCAGTGGATCCAAAACCCATGATCAGGATTTTAAGCTAGTAGAAGAGGCATTATTGGAGATTATGGAAGAATTTCCACAAGTGTATCTGAAACTTGTGGGAGTATTATCAGAAAATGTAATGAAACGAATGGAGAAAAGAATTGAAAAACTTCCCTTTATGGAATGGCAGAAACTTCCAGAAGTTATTGCCGGAATTGATATCAATTTGATGCCTCTGGAGAACAGTATATTCCATTGTTGCAAATCGGAAAATAAATGGATGGAGGCTGCACTTGTAAAGGTTCCAAGTGTAATGAGCCGAAATATTGAGATGGAGCATGTGATTGATAATGGGAAAACAGCCTGGCTTTGCTCAACGAAGAATGAGTGGCTGCAAGCATTAAAAGAATTAGTAGCAAACCCGGATGAAAGAAAGAGAATGGGTGAGAATGCGTATCATGTTGTGATGGAACGATATATTACGCAGAATACGGGAAAAGATGTAAGAGAAAAATTACTATGATATTCTTCCCGGGAGGAATCTGAAAAAATATATACTACAGATTGTATGTGAAAATAAGAAAACGGAGGCGATTGTATTTGAAACGTTTATGGTTGGTTGTTGGTCTGTGCTGCGGAATGTTGTGGTTTGGCGGCTGTAATCATACAGAGAAGCCTGACACCGATAAAGTGGTCAGCGAAACAAATCAAGAAGAGGAAAATGTAAAGGATAATACGAATGATAATACGGAGGTGGAGCCGGGAACCGGAGAAGGTACTTCGGCACCGGAATTGCAGGATCTGTCTGACAGCGAGGAATATGTGATAAAGGAAGTGATTTCTATACCATCTGAGAAAAAGAAATATGAATTAACGATAGATTCTGTTTCATACATGAAGGATGAAAATGGTAAGGATAATATTCTTTTGGTTGATTATACGTACCATAATTTGTCTGATGAGTTACTGATGGTTGGAGATGTCAGATTTCAGCTTACAGATGCTGCTCAGAAAAAAGTCTATACTCCTTATTATTTTAGTAAACAGATAGTTGCAGAACCGGTGGAAAAAGGGTACAATAAGAGTGCTCAGGTTGCATTTGAAGATGTAGATGAGAACAGCGATCTGTATTTAGTTTACACAGATATTTCCCTGGAAAATGAAAAGCCGATTCTCATAAAAATCGATAAAGTGGAATAATCTGAGACAAAGTGAAGGAAAGGAGAAGAGAAATGCATTTCAAAAATGTAATGAAACGAATCGCAGTCATTGGATTATCTGCCAGTTTATGTGTATCAAATGTATCCAGTATTGCTGCAGCCGATATTGAGATGAAACAAGAACAAATGGTCGACACTCTGGCTGCAGAGGATGACACAGAAGATGACACAGAAGTTTTCGATGAAAAAGATTCAGAAACTGAAGATACAGACGGTGGATCTGAGCCAGAAACTGAAGACGAAGAGACAGGAGCTGAAGATTCAGAAACTGAAGCTAAAGACGAAGAGACAGAAACTGAAGATTCAGAAACAGATACTGAAGATGAAGAGACGGAAGTCGAAGAAGAGGCAAAACCCTTTGATGTGACGAAAGCAGAGTTTCAGGATTCAACGGAAATGGTATATGAAATGGAACTGTCTCATTGTGAAATGGAAGACGGTGATTCCCTGGAGGCAGCAGTCTGGAGTGACGATAACGGGCAGGACGATCTGAAATGGATCACATTAGAGAAGAAAGAAGATGATAAGTACGGTCTGACCATTAATATCTCTGATTTCAAATCACCAGGTCTCTATTATGCACATATATACCGTAAGCAGAAAGATGGTTCTCAGTCCTGTGTTGTTGGAAAAGAATTCAGCGTAACGGAAATATCTGAAGGAACGGTAAATCAGCAGGAGCAGGTTTACGAAGAGGGAACAGCTGTAGTGAAAATTTCAGGGGTATCAGCACCTTCCGGAATTAAAAAAATCAGAGCAGCTGCCTGGAGTACATCTGACCAGAGTGATCTTTATTGGTATAATGCAGAGAAAAAAGACGATGGATGGTATGTGAATATGAATATCTCCAAATATCATAAGAATAATTGGGGAGTTTATACCGTTGAAGCATATGCCGCAGATAATCATGGTTTTGAGAAACTTGTTGGCAAAACCAATGTAGATTTTTCTGTGAAAACTGCACCAATTGAAATATCTGTTGATCGGGATTCGAAAACGGCAGAGATAGCATTGTCCAGCGAAGAGTTGAAAACACCGGGAGCATTAAAATCCATTCGTTGTGCTGTCTGGAGTGAGACAAATGGTCAGGATGATCTGAAATGGTATGAACTGGAACATAGCATACTTTCAAAAACATGGTCTCAGAAAATTCCGCTGACTATGTTTAAGAGCACAGGAACCTGTTACATCCATGTATATGGTGCTAAAAGTGATAAAACAGAGATATTCCTTGGAGGGAAGAGTTTTGTCCTTGAAAACCCTTCTATTAATGTAAGTGTATCTTCGGATAATGCAAAGGGAACTTATTCGATTGTCATGGATAATCTGAAAGCTCCGTGGGGAGCCGATACCGTTGAAGCAGCAGTCTGGAGCCAGGGAGACCAGAGTAATCTGAAATGGTATAAAGCAGAAGTTAATGATAATGGAACCTATACTATCACATCAGATATTTCGAAACATAAATATGATATTGGAGTTTACAATATTCATGTTTACATAACTGATGAGCTGGGAATTAAAAATTGTGTCAATTGTAAAACAGTGGAATTCAAGAGTAAGATCGGTGCTTTGAAATCCACAGACGATAATTCCAAGGAAACTACTTATACTGTAAGCCTCCCGGTTGAAGAATATCCGGCAGGACTGAAAGAGGTTCGTTTTGCTGTGTGGAGCAATGCCAATGGGCAGGATGACTTGAAGTGGTATACAGCCACCCAAAGTGGAACTGACTATCAGGCTACAGTGGACATAAGAAACCATAAGACAGGCGGCACATACAGTGTTCATGCATATGGAATTAACGGTTCTGACAACGCTGTCTTCCTTGCAGACAATGGAGAACTGATCAATGTAAAGGGAACTGCTTCAGGAAAACTGTCTGTTACAGAAGCATCTGATACTAAGGGGACTTTTAAGGTTGTTGTTTCGAATGTAAGCGCAGTATCAGGGGTTAACAGTGTAAGAGTTGGAGCATGGACGCAAAATGATCAAAGTGACGTGTACTGGTATAATTGCAGTCAGCAGTCAGATGGATCATGGGCAGCTGAGGTAAATATTGCAAATCATAAGTATCATTCCGGTGTGTATAACATTCATGTTTATACTACAATGGGTAATGAAATTGACAGCTTTACTGCGGGTACAAATTATGAGTTTTATGCGAAAAACCTTCCATATGTGCTGAATAATCTTGGAAAAGGCAAGAGGACCCTGGGTGTCTGCGGTCCAACCAGTACTTCTGATCTTAAATTTGCAGTATGGAGTGAAACCGGCGGACAGGATGATATTACATGGTATCAGGCTTCAAAGGCTGAAGATGGCAACTGGACAGCTGTTTTGCTTGGTAAAAACCATAAACATGGCGGTACATTCAATCTGCATGTATATTCCGGATCTAATTGTCTGGCAACAACAACTTTTACTCTGCCGGCCGATGAAATTGTTAAAAATGGCTGGTATTATGAGAAAATGAATGGAAAAACCTATAAGTTGTATTATGTGGATGGTGTATTACAGAAAGATGTTCACAATATTATCGGACGTCAGTCGAGATATGTTGCTGAAGTTAATCGACAGACCTGTACGGTAAACATATATGCAAGCGATGGGGCAAATGGATATATCATTCCGGTGATTGCATTTACTTGTTCAGTAGGAATGCCGGATACACCGACACCTACAGGAACATTCCATACCTTGAATAAGTACAGATGGCATGAATTGATGGGTCCGTCGTATGGTCAGTATTGTACAAGAATTGTAGGTGGAATTCTGTTTCATTCGGTAGCAGGAAGCAATATGACAAGTTATAATCTTTCAGCAGCAGAATATAATAAGCTTGGTCAGCCTGCTTCTCATGGATGTGTCCGTTTGTGTGTAAGAGATGCAAAATGGATATATGACAACTGTGAATTAGATATGGAAGTCAGAATTTTTGACAGCAGTTTTGCAGGACCATTTGGAAAGCCTGCAACAATTAAAATTCCGGCTTCACAGAACTGGGATCCTACTGATCCGAACATATAATGTATAATGAGGAGTCTGCAAATAATACGAAGTTGTCTGCAGACTCCTTCCGTTTATAAGGAGGAACAATTCTAGATGAAAAGAGCTATGAGCCTGGCGTTGGCAATTTGTATGACTTTTACAGGGAACAGTCATCAGGTTTACGCATCCGTTCAGGAGAATGCGAAAGAGGATATGTTGGCGGCAGAACAAAGTGGTGAAGAGGTAACAGAAGAAGAGATAACAGAAGAAGTACCGGAGGAAGAAACACCGGAAGAAGAAATGCCGGAAGAAGAAGTACCGAAAGAAGAAGTACCGGAAGAAGAAACACCAGAAGAAGTACCGGAAGAAGAAACACCAGAAGAAGAAGTACCGGAAGAAGAAACACCGGAAGAAGAAGTACCGGAAGAAGAAATGCCGGAAGAAGAAACACCAGAAGAAGAAGCACCGGAAGAAGAAACACCGAAAGAAGAAGTAACAGAAGAAGAGAATGGGGATGGTTCAATAGCTGAGAAGCAAAATCAGCTGTCTGTGCAAGATGTGGACGGAACCCAAAAGCAGTTTGAATGTGAGGTGACAACAACCGATTATTCAGATATACAAATTGCAGTTTGGAGCGATGCAGACGGACAGGATGATCTGGTATGGTATATTGCCCACAAAGATGGAGATATTTATAAAGTTAATGTGGAGATTAAAAAACATGCATCCTTGGGTCGCTATTATGCCCATGCGTATGGTAAAGATAAAGATGGTACAATGACTATGGTTTCAGGAACAACCTTTCAGGTTGATGCTCCTACAGTCGGGGAGATAACTGCTGAGACTACGGAAAATGGTTTCTGTGTTAACATCAGTGAAATCACCTCTCCTTCCGGAATAGAAACAGTAAAGGCTGCTGTATGGGGGAAGGAAGATCAAAGTGATCTGATTTGGAAAACGATATTACCAACGGATGGAACATATGTGATTGAAGTAGATGCAAACGAACACAAGAAAACAATGGGGAAGTATTATGTTCATGTATATGCAGTGGATGGAAATGGTATCGACAGCTTTTGTGCAGGCGTTGAGCGAAAAGTTCAGGCAGGTGCCGGCTCTATGAAAACAACCGTGTCGGAAGAAGGATGTGATATTTTGCTCTCTGATGTTACCTGTGTATTCGACAATCGTGTATCCATAGCGGTATGGAGTAAAAAAGACGGACAGGATGATCTGGTATGGTATGATGCAAAAAAGGAGGGGAGAAACTATAGCGTTTCGGTTCCACTGGATAAATTGACGGATGCAGGAGTATATTATGCACACGCCTATATGATTGATTCTTCAGGTGAATCTACCTTCCTCATCAATAAAACTTTTACAATCGATGGTATTGTTACGATTGGTGAGCCGGAAAATGGTGAGCTGATCGTTGATATTGCCAAAATTGATACAGAGAAATCTTTTGTGGATTTTTCGGCGGATGTATGGACCCAGGACGACAAGAGTGATGTACAGACCATTCATTCAGAAAAACAGTCAGACGGAAATTATACTATAACAATTCCATTGTCTCCGTTTGGTCTCTATTCCGGTGATTATCATCTGAACATTTACAGAAATATGGATGATGGGAAAAGTGAATTGATGAAGGAAACATCCAAGTCAATTATCATTAATAAAGGAACAGTAGCTCCGGTTGCCATATCATCCAATAAAATGATTTATACGGTGACGTTGAATGATGTGGATATGAAAGGTATGGAGAAAGAGATTCGTTTTGCTGTGTGGAGTGAAGAGAACGGTCAGGATGACCTGCAATGGTACACCGCAGAAAAATCGGGAAATTCCTATCAAGTTAAAATTCCGATGTATAAATATAACGATACAGGAAGTTATAACGTACATATATACGCAGATCTTCAGGATGATAGTTCTTATTGTATTGTATGCACTTCTTTTCAGGTGGATGAAATTGTCAAGTCAGGAGTGGAAGTTAAACAGATCAGTGGAAAAACAGGAACTGCTCAGATTGTAGAAACAATGGGCGATCTGGGATATGAGATAACCGGTGTCCGTGTAGGGGTATGGGATGTGGATGAGAATGGAGAACAGAAGGGAGATGTGGTATGGTATGATATGTCTGGAGAGGAAGATGACTATACAGCAACCTTTGATGTTCGAAATCATAAATACCAGTTTGGCACTTATAATGCACATGTGTATGTAGTAGATACCAATGGTGATTATGTGTTCCTGGATGGTACTTCTTTTACGATTACGGCAAATAATATGGTGGTTTATGAAAAAACAGATTCTTCTAACGGAAAGGTTTTGATCTATGGACCAAATGTAAAAAACCAGAAAGTGGATTCTGTTCGGATGGCTACATGGTCCTGTGATGGCAATCAGGATGATTTGAAATGGATTACTGCAAAGAAAAATGAGGAAGGTATCTATTATGTTGAAATTTCCAGATCAGACTACAAACGAGGCGGAGAATATGCTACACATGTCTATGGAACTGTAAATGGTGAAGAAAGCTGGATTGGCGGCATTCGCTATATCATTTCTGATGGTGCTAATGATGAAGTTGCTGTTATCAGAGAGTTTGATGACCAGGCAAAGGAAGTTATGCACAATATTATTTATGCGGTAGAGACAGGTGGTCAGGTTTATGGTAATGCTCAGTATGACTGTTTTGTAGAGGCATATCATATATCCGAGAAAGAAACAGCGATCACCATTGGAGCGGCCTGTTGGTTTGCAACGGAAGCTCAGAAACTGTTAAAGCTAATTCGGGAAGAAGACCCGGAATTATTTGCTTCACTGGATACAGAAGGAATCAGTGATGATATTGATAATATGGACTGGACCACATATGGAAGTGACGGAGAAGGAAACGTTACCATAGAGAAAGGATCAGCCAAAGCAAAATGTATTCAGGCACTGATTTCAACTGATGTTGGAATCCGGGTACAGGATCGTCTGGTAGATGAGGAAATGACCAAGTATATAAATGAAGCAAAAAATCTGGATGTGAAAGACTTAAAAGGACAGATGTTTCTGGCAAATGTCAGACATTTGGGTGGATCTAAACCGATGAAATGGGTAGTAGAATGCTGTATTGAAGATGGTTTGCCATTAACAATGAGAAATCTGTACACTTCGATGAGAAACCACACCGAGAATAAAGCGGGAAATGGCGTTGGTGCAGATAAATACGATACTCGTCATAAGAAGGTTATGGGATGGATTGATGAATACATTAATTGATAAAAAGGGTTTAATAAAACGAAATAAAAATATTGATATTTTACGCGCCTGTGCAATATTGATTATTGTGTTTTATCACGGTTATGTGGTTGCCGGGTATCCCTGGCAGTCACACAAAATCATTAATCTGCTGGTGAACTTTGGTGGTGAATTTGGAGTTACTTTGTTCTTTGCTTTAAGCGGCTTTGGCATTTTCTGGTCTTTGTATCAAAAAGAACAGAAAAATGCCATGCCGAAATGGCATGTATTTATGAAGCAGCGATGTATTCGGATAATGCCTCAGTATTATACTAATATTTTTATTTTGCTTGTCTTACAGGCAGGCGGAATGATTAGTCTGTCCGGACTGAAACATGTTTTAGCCTATTGTACATTTACACAAAACTTGTGGATAGAGACTCATGGTTCCATCAACGGTGCGTTGTGGAGTATGGCGACGATTGTTCAGTTCTATCTGGTAGCAATCTTTTTGTATCGTATGGTAGAGGAAAATTGGGTATTGGCAGGGGGCAGTTCAATTCTGATATCTGTATTGTGCAAATTTCTGTTATACCATTATCTGATTCCTGCTTTACAGTTAGATGGGGCTGCATATTTTGTTTATGGCCGACAATTGTTCATGGCACTTGATAATTTTGTGCTTGGAATGGTTGCTGCAAAGGTGATTTTACAGTTTTGGGACAAAAAGCTCACCAGGAAGATGGTGGTTGGAGGAATTTTTATCACAATCTTTTCCATTATAGCTTTGATTGTTTTGGTTTATGAATTTAGCAAGAGCGGAATCTATATGGATAAACCAGTTGGGTATATCGCTCATTCTGTGCTGGCACTTTTCATTGCGGTACTAATGATTGGTGTTTCCATGCTGCCGCAATTGGATGGAGTGCTGATGCGTCCTGTGTCATTTATCGCAAAATATCAGTATGGGATATACATCTGGCATTTGCCCGTAATGGGTGGGCTATATAAAAATTCCCCGATGTTTCAAACGTTGCTTGCTGAAGGTTTTATTCCATTCATTATAGCAGAGCTTTTTGTTGTGATTATTATGGGATATTTTTCTTCTATATGGATTCGTGTACAGTCAAAATGATGAAATTGAAGTATTTTTTCACCTGGGTTGAAGTATAGGGGAAAGAATGGTATAATACTATAGAAAATAATTAATTCGGAGGAATTTCTATGAGAACGTATCTGGTTACCGGAGGAGCCGGTTTTATTGGATCCAACTATATTCATTACATGTTTAAAAAATATGATAATGCTATCAGAATTATTAATGTAGATAAATTAACGTATGCAGGTAATCTGGAGAATCTGAAAGATGTGGAGAACAGAGACAATTACACATTTGTAAAAGCAGATATCTGTGACAGTGATGCAATCAATAAGATTTTTGAAGAAAATGATATTGACCGTGTGGTTCATTTTGCGGCCGAGAGTCATGTTGACAGAAGTATCAAGAACCCGGATGTATTTGTCAAAACAAATGTTCTTGGAACACTGGTAATGCTGAATGCAGCGAAAGCAGCATGGGAGCTGCCGGATGGAACGTTTAAGGAGAACAAGAAGTTCCTGCACGTTTCTACAGATGAAGTATATGGTTCCCTGGAAGAAGATGGCGGGTATTTCTATGAGACAACACCATACGATCCGCACAGCCCATATTCTGCAAGTAAGGCATCTTCCGATATGCTGGTGAAGTCTTATATGGATACTTATAAGTTCCCGGCGAATATTACAAACTGCAGCAACAATTACGGTCCGTATCAGTTCCCGGAAAAACTGATTCCACTGATCATCAACAATGCACTCCAGGGTAAAAAACTTCCGGTTTACGGTGATGGTAAGAATGTCCGTGACTGGCTGTATGTGGAAGACCATGCCAAAGGAATCGATATGGTTCAGGAACAGGGAAGACTGTTTGAAACCTATAATATTGGCGGGCATAATGAAAAACAGAATATTGAAATTATCCATATTATTCTGGATACACTGCAGGAGATGCTGCCGGAAGGCGATCCCAGAAAAGAACTGGTCAGCGAAAATCTGATTACTTATGTGACAGACAGAAAAGGTCATGACAGAAGATATGCCATTGCCCCGGATAAGATTAAGGCAGAGGTTGGCTGGTATCCGGAGACCTGCTTTGCGGAAGGCATTAAGAAAACCATCAAGTGGTTCTTTGAAAACGAAGAGTGGATGAAGAACGTGACCAGCGGCGATTATCAGAAGTATTACCAGGAAATGTACAAATAGCAATCTTACAGCAGTATCCTGAAAAGGGTACTGCTAGTTTGCGTTTTTATCATTAAAGAAGAACTTGAAAGGAGAAGAACAAATGAAAGGTATCATTTTAGCAGGTGGTTCAGGCACCAGATTATATCCATTGACAAAGGCAGTTTCTAAACAGATTATGCCGGTTTATGACAAACCGATGATTTATTACCCTCTATCCATTCTGATGCTGGCAGGTATCCGGGAAGTGTTGATTATCTCCACACCGAGAGATCTTCCGGTATTCCAGGAACTTCTGGGAACGGGTGAAAGTCTGGGTATGAAATTTGAGTATAAGATCCAGGAAGTTCCCAGAGGACTGGCTGACGCATTTATTATTGGTGAAGATTTCATAGGTGATGACAGTGTGGCACTGATTTTGGGAGATAATATTTTCTATGGACAGAGTTTTTCCAAGGTTCTGAAGGCTGTTGCAGAGAGAACACAGAACGAGCCTGGAGCTACTATTTTTGGCTATTATGTGCGTGATCCCCGTGAATATGGCGTGGTTGAGTTTGATGAGAATGGTAAAGCCCTTTCCATCGAAGAAAAACCGGAGCATCCGAAGTCAAATTATGCAGTCCCCGGTCTGTACTTCTATGACAATGACGTTGTGGAAATTGCCAAGAATGTAAAGCCGTCTGCCCGCGGCGAGATTGAGATTACCAGTGTCAATAACGAATACCTGCAGCGCGGTAATCTGCATGTGGAGACACTGGGAAGAGGATTTGCATGGCTGGATACCGGTAATCATGATATGCTGCTGGATGCTGCTGATTTTGTGGCTGCTTTCCAGAAAAGACAGGGACTTTATATTTCCTGTATCGAGGAAATCGCATATAAGAGGGGATTTATTACAAAAGAGCAGCTGGTAGAACTGGCTCAGCCGCTTCTGAAGACTGCATATGGAAAATATCTGATTGAGGTATCAGAAGGCTTATAAAATATTGATCGTAATCATTACATGGAATTCAGAAAATGCATACAGGAGGAAATATCATGGGAAAAATCAGTGTAGAAACATGTGAAATCGAAGGCCTGAAAGTCATTACACCTACTGTTTTTGGGGATGAACGCGGCTATTTTATGGAAACATATAATTATAATGATTATAAAGCCGCCGGAATTGATATGGAATTTGTTCAGGACAATCAGTCAAGTTCCAGAAAAGGAGTTCTTCGTGGACTTCATTTTCAGATTAATTATCCGCAGGACAAGCTGGTACGCGTGGTGAGTGGAGAAGTTTTTGATGTGGCTGTAGATCTGCGTCCGGGTTCCGAAACATATGGAAAATGGTTTGGTGTAGTTCTCTCAGCAGAGAATAAAAAACAGTTCTTTATTCCTAAAAATTTTGCACATGGATTTATTGTACTGTCTGATTCTGCTGAATTTGCGTACAAATGCACAGACTTTTATCATCCAAATGATGAGGGCGGTCTGAAATGGGATGATCCGGAAATTGGAATCGAATGGCCGATGCCGGAAGGTATGACAAAAGCAGAGCTTACTATTTCTGAAAAAGATCAGAAATGGGGAAGCTTTACAGAGTTTAATAATCGTTAGGGGATGACCAGATGGGAAAAAAGAAGAAAATTTTAGGCGTTCTGGGGGTAGTATGTTTAGCGCTCTTTAATGTATTGATTCTGTGTCATAAGACAGAAGTGGGTGGTTTTTATGATCTGAGAATGAGTGTTACTGCTGATCAAACGCAGGCAATACAAATATATTATAGTGCCGGCAGGGAACTATCAGAGGAAAACAGTATGGTTCAGACCTATGAAACAGCTGGAACAATTCAGGAAATGAGCTTTTCTGTTCCCTCAAATTGTAATTGGATCCGGTTAGACCTGGGAGACAAGCCCGGAACATTTGAAATCGAGAATCTTTCCTTAAGTTATAAAAAATTCCAGACTGTTTTTAGCGGTACGGAAAATCCGGAAACGTTGGAAACCCAGCAGATTTCATCTGTCACAAAGACAGAGAACGGACTTGCTGTTGTGACAGATGGTACAGATCCTTTTATATGGCTTGAAATGGAATCCGACAGTTTATATGCATCAATGGAAAAGAGTATTCAGAAGAAAGACTGGATCCTGAATCTTCTGATGCTGCTTTTTGTAGACGGTGCGGCAGTATTTGCTGTTATTTTCAGAAAAAAAGTGTTTGTTCTGCCATTGGAACTCTGGCAGAACAGAGCATTAATTTTAAATCTGGCTAAAAATGATTTTAAAACGAAATATGCCGGTTCCTATCTGGGAATCTTCTGGGCGTTTGTCCAGCCGATCGTTACGATTCTGGTTTACTGGTTTGTATTTTCTGTTGGTTTGAAATCAGGTATGGTGGCAAATTATCCTTTTGTACTGTATCTGGTCTCAGGTATCGTACCATGGTTTTTCTTCCAGGATGCACTGAACAGTGGAACCAACTCACTGATCGAATATAACTATCTGGTTAAGAAAGTTGTATTTAAAATCAGCATTCTTCCGATTGTCAAGATCGTATCTGCATTATTTGTACATGCGTTTTTTGTGGTATTTTCATTGATTTTATGCTGGCTGTATGGATATACACCGGGTCTGCATACCATTCAGATCCTGTATTATTCTTTCTGTACATTTTTGCTTACGCTTGGCCTTGTGTATACAACCAGTGCAATTGTTATCTTTTTCAGAGATCTGACGCAGATTATTGGTATTTTTCTGCAGGTTGGCGTTTGGCTGACCCCGATCATGTGGGACTTAAATATGCTTTCCAACCATCCGTTGCTGATGAAAGCTTTTAAATTAAATCCAATGTATTATATCGTGTCCGGCTATCGTGATGCCATGCTGGGAAATGTATGGTTCTGGGAACGCTGGGGCTGGACATTGTATTTTTGGGTGATAACCGTAGTACTGTTTGGTGTGGGAACTGTGATTTTCAAACGGTTGAAACCACATTTTGCAGACGTATTATAAAGAGAGGATCATGATGTCAGATATTGCAATTTCAATTAATGATATTAGTAAAGTATACAAATTATATGATAATCCCATGGATCGATTGAAAGAGTCTCTGGGATTGACAAGACAGAAAAAATATAAGGAGCATTATGCACTTGATCATGTTTCTTTTCAGGTGCATAAAGGAGAAACGGTTGGTATCATTGGAACAAACGGTGCGGGAAAATCCACCATATTAAAGATTATCACAGGTGTATTGAGTCCAACTCAGGGACAGGTGGTTGTTGATGGAAGAATTTCCGCATTGCTGGAGCTAGGAGCCGGATTCAATCAGGAATATTCCGGAATTGAGAACGTTTATTTGAACGGTACCATGATTGGTTTCACCAAAGAAGAAATCGATGCAAAGCTGCAGGATATTCTGGACTTTGCTGATATTGGAGATTTCGTTTATCAGCCGGTAAAAACCTATTCCAGCGGTATGTTTGTCCGTCTTGCTTTTGCAGTGGCCATCAATATTGAACCGGAAATCCTGATTGTAGATGAAGCACTGTCTGTCGGTGATGTATTCTTTCAGGCAAAGTGCTATCGGAAGTTCGAAGAGTTTAAGAAGATGGGGAAAACCATTTTATTTGTAAGTCACGATCTGAGCAGTATTGGAAAATATTGTGACAGGGTCGTGTTATTGAACCAGGGGAAAAAGCTGGCGGAGGGCGATGCGAAGGAAATGGTGAATCTGTATCGCCGTGTTATGGTCAATCAATATGAAGATCCTGCTGAGAAAGAGGATAGCACATCATCCGAAGACAATCAGCAAGTCACAGAAGCAAAAGAACCTATGAAGAATAGCCTGAATCTGAATCCACAGCTGCTGGAGTACGGAAGTAAGCTGGCAGTCATTGAAGACTTTGCGGTTCGTGACAACACTGGTATGATAACAAATATCATAGAAAAAGGACAGGATTTCTCTGTGGATATGGTTGTTCGGTTTTATGATGACATCAGTGATCCGATTTTTGCATTTACCATCAAAGACCTGAAGGGAACTGAGATTACCGGTACCAATACCATGTATGAAAATATTCCGATTCAGCCACAGAAAAAAGGTGATGTAAGAAAAATCAGATTTTCGCAGAAAATGTCGCTGGTTGATGGGGAATACATGGTCTGTCTGGGCTGCACTGGTTATAAAGATGGAGATTTTACGGTGTTCCATCGGCTGTATGATGTCTGCAGTCTGACGGTCATTTCAGGCAAACGATCTGTAGGATACTATGATATGTTTGCCGAGGTAACCGTGAAATAAGATTGTCTGGAGAATTTCTAATCGGAGTATCGGAAGAGCGTGTTAAAGATTAGGACAGGGGAAATGTATGATGTGAAAAATAAGAGAGGAGTTACGATGCAGCAGGAGTTTTTCGAAGTAGAAAAAGAGAGGTTTGATTTGTCGGATCCATGTATTTATCATTTACAGGGAACCTGGCCAAAGGAATGTGATGCAGAGGCTTATCTGGATGGTAAAAAAATTCCGGTACAGATCGAAAAACAGGAACGTGTAAGTGCATTGGAGCGTTTTCAGGATCTGGATCTGGTAAATGGGATTCGGATTCGAATGGAGATTCATTTGCCGGAAAATTTGTGTGATTATAAGAAACTGAAAATCTATGGACCAGGTAAGAAGTTTTTATGGTTTTCCATTCCGGTTAAACAACTTTTGGAGAGACAGCGAAAGCCACAGTATTATATTGAAAATGTGGATATAGAATCGGGAGTATGCCGGGTAAGAGGATGGGCAGTATATAAAGAACCTCTGCTTATTTATCTGGAAGAAAAGAATGGAAACAGAATTTCCTGTGAAATGCAGCGTCTGAAGCGTGTTGATGTTCAGAATCAGTATACGGAACTGGATGTGGAAGAAAAATGTGGATTTTTCTTTGAACTGAAGTATGAGAGCTTGAAAGAATTCTATATTGTTTTTTGTTCAGGAAATATAAAATTACGACGATTGATTCATTTGCAGCCGGGTAAGATTGCCATGGAGAAAGCTGGTGTCTATTATAGAAAAGGAACCAGATATCTAAAGGCACATGGACCACTGGCATTGACTCAAAAGGTCGCAGGTAAGGTTAAAACAAGAAACAAAGCTGCCGTGATCTATCAAAAATGGCTGCCCAGACATCTGCCGACAAAAAAGGATCTGGAACGTCAAAGACAGGAAAAGTTTTCCTGGGAGCCAATGTTCAGTGTAGTTGTACCTTTATATAAAACCCCGGAAAAATACCTGAGGGCATTGGTAGAGTCTCTTCAGAGACAGACATATAGTAATTGGGAGTTATGTCTGTCTGATGGAAGCGGAAAGGATTCACCGATTCGGGAGGTGTTGGAGGATTTAAAAAAATCGGAATCCAGGATCAAGGTGATTTATCATCAGGAATCTTTGCAGATTGCCCAGAATACCAATGCGGCTATTGAAGCTGCTTCAGGTGATTTTATCGTTTTTGCGGATCATGATGATGAATTAACAGATCATGCTTTATATGAATGTGTGAAAGTTTTGAATGAAAACCGGGATATTGAAGTGATTTATTCTGATGAAGATAAAATGACGATGGATGGTCATAAATTCTTTCAGCCACATTTCAAGCCGGATTTTAACATTGATCTGTTGTGTACCGTTAATTATATTTGTCATTTGTTTGTAGCTAAAAAAGAATTGATTGACCGTGTGGGTATGCTGAGAAAAGAGTTTGACGGGGCTCAGGATTACGATTTCATTTTCCGGTGTGTAGAAGCGGCGGGAGATAAAAAAATCTGCCATATTCCCAAGATTTTGTATCATTGGAGATGCCATGAGGATTCTACTTCTGAGAATCCCGAGAGCAAATTATATGCTTTTGATGCAGGTCAGAGAGCTGTGCAGGCTCATTATGACCGGATTGGCGTGCCGGTTGAGATTACCAAAGGAGAATTTCTGGGATTGTATCGGACAAAATTCCTGATTGATCACGATCCGTTGATTTCGATTATCATTCCCAATAAGGATCATATTGATGATCTGAAGCGGTGTATGGATTCTATAGAAAAAAAATCAACTTACCGTAATTTTGAATTCATTATTGTAGAGAATAATAGTGAAAAACAGGAAACATTTGCTTATTATCAGCAGTTGGAAGCAATCAATCCTAAAGTGCATGTGGTATACTGGAAAGACAAATTTAATTATTCAGCAATCAATAATTTTGGCGTGCAGTATGCCAAAGGAGATTACATTTTACTCTTGAATAATGATACGGAGATTATAAATGACGACTGCCTGGAAGAACTTCTGGGATATTGCACAAGAGTTGATGTAGGTGCAGTAGGAGCGCGCTTATATTATGAAGATGATACCATTCAACACGCAGGTGTTGTGATCGGATTCGGCGGTATAGCAGGTCATTGCTTTGTTCAGCAGAAGAGAGGCTTTACCGGTTACTGTCACAGGATTATCTGCGCACAGGATTACAGTGCGGTTACAGCTGCCTGTATGATGGTGAAGAAGGAAGCTTTTGAAAAGGTCGGGGGATTGACCGAGGCGTTTGAAGTGGCATTTAATGATATTGACTTTTGCCTGAAATTAGGAAAAGCAGGCTATCATGTGGTTTACAATCCGTATGCAGAACTGTATCATTATGAATCCAAATCTCGTGGACTGGAAGACACTCCTGAGAAAGTAGCGAGGTTTAATCGTGAAATTGCAGAATTCGAAAAACGTTGGCCTGAAATCCTGAGGGATGGAGATCCTTATTATAATCCGAATCTGACATTGGATAGCCAGGATTTTTCACTGAGGCGAATTTGATGATACTGTTATGAACAGGGAATAAGACAATAGGAGGAAAATATGAGAGCATTAGTAACAGGTGTAAAAGGCCAGCTTGGCCATGATGTGATGAATGAACTTGCCAAACGCGGTTATGAAGGCGTTGGTGTTGATGTGGAAGAGATGGATATTACCGATGCTGCCGCAGTAGACCGTGTGATCAAAGAATCCCATGTGGACAGTGTGGTACATTGTGCTGCCTGGACGGCTGTGGATGCAGCGGAAGATAACGTGGAAATATGCCGTAAAGTCAATGCACTGGGAACGGAAAATATTGCAAAAGTATGTAAAGAATTGGATATCCCCATGATTTACTTCAGTACGGACTATGTGTTTGACGGACAGGGTACCCGTCCCTGGGAACCGGATGATCCGGTTGTGGAGCCTCTGAATGTATATGGCCTTACCAAGTTTGAAGGTGAGCAGGCAGTGGAAAAATACCTGGACAAGTACTATATCGTGCGAATCGCCTGGGTATTTGGAGTAAACGGAAAGAACTTTATCAAGACCATGCTGAATCTGGGCAAAACCCATGATACACTTACCGTGGTAAATGATCAGGTGGGTACACCTACCTATACTTACGATCTGTCCCGTCTGGTGGTGGATATGCTGGAGAAACAAGAATATGGCAAATATCACGTGACCAACGAAGGCGGTTATATTTCCTGGTATGATTTTGCGAAAGAAATCTTCAGACAGGCCGGTATGGATGTAACTGTGAATCCGGTAAGTTCTGACGCTTATCCGGCAAAAGCCAAACGTCCGGCAAACAGCCGTCTGGAAAAGAAGAAACTGGATGAACATGGATTTGACAGATTGCCCACCTGGCAGGATGCACTGGCACGTTATCTGAAAGAGATTGAATTTTAGTTTGTTATAGACTGGAAAAGGAGTACCATGAAGAAGTTTGTCATCATCGGAGCTAATGAATTTCAGAATCCACTGATTCTGAAAGCGAAGGAAATGGGGTATGAGACTCACGTATTTGCCTGGAAAGACGGTGCTGTGGGAGAAGAAACAGCAGATTATTTTTATCCGATCAGTATCACACAGGTAGATGAAATTCTGGAAGTGTGCAGAAAGATTCAGCCCGATGGTGTGGCAAGCATCGGGTCTGATCTGGCCAATATTACAGTGACCAGGCTGGCATCTGCTCTGGGACTTCCCGGTAATGATCCGGAATCTATAGAAAAATCAACCAATAAATCATCTATGCGGCGAGCATTTGCCGAAGCAGGCATCCCGGTGCCGTTTTTCAGGACTGTGGAAAGTCCGGATGAACTGGAAAATTGTGAATTGGCATTCCCTTTGATTGTAAAACCTACCGATCGTTCCGGAAGCAGGGCGATCACTAAGGTATGGGACCAAGATCAGCTGAAAATGGCTGTCTGCAGTGCGATGGAACAGTCATTTGAGAAAAAAGCAATTGTAGAAAGCTATATTGAGGGAAAAGAATATAGTATGGAATCCATCAGCTGTCAGGGAGAGCATCATTGTCTGGCAATTACGAAGAAATTTACGACCGGTGATCCTCATTATATTGAAACAGGGCATATGCAGCCGGCACCTCTTACGGAAGCTATGGAAGAAAAATGTATCCGTGAGATTCACAGGGCACTGGATGTACTGAGAATCCAGAATGGTGCCTCTCATGCGGAGTTTCGGATTGATGCGGACGGCAATGTACGGATTATAGAGATTGGTTCCCGGATGGGAGGGGACTGTATCGGATCTCATCTGGTTCCTTTGTCCACCGGACAGGATTTTGTTAAAATGGTGATTCAGACAGCGGTGGGAGAAAAACCGGAGTTCAGCGAAAATCATCTCCAGAAGGTTTCTGCCATCCGATTCATTTTCAATCAGGCAGATGTTCAGCTGTTGGAACAGATCAGAACGGAACACCCACAGAATGTCCGTCTGGTTCAGGAGCCGGAAGGTATGGGAGAGCATCCGGTTACGGACAGCGGCAGCAGATACGGTTTCTTTATCCTTCAGGCCGATACGATGGCAGAGATGGAAATGTTGTTACATTCCCGCAGGTTTACGCGGCAGATTCCATTGTGGGAGACTCCCATACAGGAATTGTATGGGGCCGGTGAACAGAAAAATCGGATTTTTATGAAAAGAGATGATCTTCTGGGATTTTCCTTTGGCGGCAATAAAGTCCGGTTTGCCCACCGATTCCTGGAAGACATGGAAAAGAAAAATTGTGATGGCATGATTATCTATGGCAATTACCATTCCAATCTTTGCCGGATTCTTTCTGTTGCATGCAAAAGGGAAGAGATTCCCTGTTATATGGTATATAATCAGGATGACATTCAGGAAGAAGAGAAGGACTGTAACAGCCGCCTGATTCAGACTATGGGTGTGATTCCGATCCCCTGTGGAAAGGTCAATATCCGGCAGGCAGTTCAGCAGGCCATGGATGCTCTGGAGGAACGGGGCTGTAAACCGTATTATATCTATGGAAATATCTATGGGGAAGGAAATGAAACCGTACCCATGGAAGCGTATGTCGATACATATCATGAGATGATCAGGCAGCAGCAGGAACTGGGGCTTAAGTTTGATTATATTTTCTTGGCTTCTTCCACCTGTGCCACCCAGTCCGGACTGACAGCAGCCAGAATTGCGGAGCAGGAAGGGGCGGAGGTTGTAGGGATTTCCGTCAGCAGAAATGCAGGGCGTGGGAAAGAAGTGATTGAAAAAAATATTCAGTACTATATGGAACAAAAAGGGATGGAACTGCCGGAAAACTGGAGAGAGAAGATTCATTTTGAGGATCAATGGCTTGCCGGTGGTTATGGATGTTATGATCAGGAGATTCAGGATATAATTGCAGATATGTACAGACAGCAGGGAATTGCTCTTGATCCGGTGTATACCGGGAAAGCTTACCGGGGAATGATGGAGTATCTGAAAGAGCATGATATCCGGGGGAAAAATATTTTATTCCTGCATACAGGAGGGACTCCTCTGTTTTTTGACTATTTAAACAAACAGGTGTAACGTATGAAAAAGAAAGTGATGGTACTGGGAGCCAGTTACTCTCAGATTCCTTTATATCAAGCTGCAAAGAGATTGGGAATAGAGACGGTTGCCGCTTCTATTCCGGGACCTTACAGTGGATTTGATTATGCAGATCACATTTGTTATGTGGATATCGCTGATCCGGAAGCAGTGACAGCAGCTGCGAGAGAGTATCAGATTGACGGGATTGCTACCTGCAGTCTGGATCTGGGCATGCGGTCGATCGGAGCTGTATGTGAAAGTCTGGGTCTTCCCGGACCCGGAAAAGAAGCTGCTTTCCGGGCTTCCAATAAACGGGAGATGAAAAAGGCATTGTGTTCTGCAGACGTTCAGACAGCGGCATATTACTGTGTTTCAAACGAAGAACAGTTGGAAGAGGCTCTGCAGCATCTGCCATTTCCTGTTATTGTAAAAGCTGTTGATCTGATGGGAAGTAGGGGGATTTATCGCTCCGATACGCCGGAAGAAGCCAGAAAAAACTATAGAAAAACCATGGAAGCAACATCGAAAGATTATTGTCTGGTGGAAGAGTTTATTCAGGGAGAAATTTTTGGAGTGGAAGCTCTGATCCAGAATGGAGAAATTGTCTATATGCTTCCTAATAATATAGAGGCTTTTGTGGGCGATACACCAACCCCGGTAGGTCATTCTGTGCCATTTAAGGAGATGAATCGACTGGGGATGCAGGCAATGGAGCAGGCAGAACGAGCAATACGTGCTTTGGGGCTTGATAATTGTCCTGTGAACTGTGATATGATAAAAAAAGATGATAAGGTTTTTGTGATCGAACTTACCGGAAGATCGGGAGCTACCGGAATTGCCGAGATGGTGGGAATTTATTATCAGCTGGATTATTATGAAGTCATTCTTCAAACCGCTCTGGGAATTCCTGTGACAGAAAAATTTGCAGGAAAAGAACCGGGAATTCCCAATCTGACTCATACGCTGATGGCTGACAGAGCCGGAATCGTGCGGCAGATCATCAATGAAAATCCGAAAGCGGACGATATTGTAGATTTGTCTTTTAATATTGAACCGGGGGATGAAGTCAGACCCTATCAGAATGGAAGAGACAGAATCGGGCAGGTGATTTTAAAAGGGGAAACACTGGAAGCCTGTGAATGCCGTCTGGAACAGATTTTGTCAGGAATCAGGCTGGTTTTGGAGGATGAATAAAATCAAAAAGAACGGTCTGCAGAAAACAAGGAGTTATTATGGAAAATAAAGAGAAAAAAATCGGGAGTTCAGTCATGACGCTGATTGCACTGCATCTGGCACTGGTGCTCAGTTCTTTGAGCAGTGTGTGCTCTAAAATGGCGGCCGGACAGAAGTTGCTGTCAGTCCGATTCCTGGTTTACTTTGGACTGGTGCTGGTGATTATGTTTGTGTATGCCATCGTCTGGCAGCAGATTCTCAAAAGAATGCCGCTGACAGTGGCTTATGCAAATAAACCGGTGACCATGGTCTGGGGAATGATCTGGGGAGCGTTGATTTTTAAGGAAAGGATTACCTGGAATATGATACTGGGAGCAGTGATTATTTTTCTGGGGATTTATATGGTGGTGAGTGATCATGAGTAATTTGGGAATATCTATTTGCATTCTGCTTTTTTCTGTGTTTATAGCGGCAGTTTCCCAGATTCTTCTGAAAAAAGCTGCCAACAGACAGTATAAGAATACACTCGCAGAATATTTGAATCCACTGGTAATCGTTGCGTATGGGATGTTTTTCCTGTCTACGCTGCTTACCATGACTGCGTTAAAATATGTGCCGTTGTCATTGTCACCGATTCTGGAGTCCACCAGTTATCTGTACATTACTGTGATGGGCTATCTGTTTTTGAAAGAAAAATTTACCCGTCGAAAATTACTGGGATTGTTGTTGATTTTTGTGGGAATTTTTGTGTTTTCTTTCCGGGGAGTCGGCTGAGACTGGAAAAGGACTTGCAGTCGATGACAGAATCATATACGGAAGAATGCCGGAAGGCATAAAAGAAAGGAGCAGCAACATGTTAATTTCGATAATTATACCCTGTTACAATTCGGAAGGGACGATTGAGAAAGTGGTCGAAGAGACAATGAAAACTTTCCGAAAACTGGAGGGTTATGAATGTGAGATGGTGCTTGTCAATGATTATTCCAGAGATAAGACGTTCGAAGCAATTACCAGAGCTGCAAAAAAATACCCCAATGTAATCGGGGTGAATCTGGCTAAGAATTTCGGTCAGCATAATGCTATGATGGCTGCACTTCACTATGTACATGGTGAAGCAGTGATTGGCATGGATGATGATCTGCAGAACCATCCGGATCAGATTCCTCAGTTCCTGGAAAAAATGCAGGAAGGCTATGATGTAGTATTTGGTGTTTTTCGTCAGAGAAAGTTTGGCTGGTTTAAAAATCTCACCAGTGCAGTCAGCCGTCATCTTTTGTGGATGATGACGGATCAGCCCAAAGATATTCAGATGAGCAGTTTCTGGCTGGCACGCCGCTATGTGATCGATAAGGCACTGGAATATGAGGGAAGTAATGTTTTTCTGCAGTTTTTGTTCTTCCGTACCACTCAAAACATGGTTGATATTGAGGTGGAGCACTTTGAGAGAGAAATGGGTACTTCCAACTATAATTTCAGGAGAGGACTGAAACAGTTTATGTCCTGCCTAAATTATACAGCAATTCCGCTGCGGCTTGCCACCTTTTTTGGAACAATCTTTTCTGCAGCAGGATTTATCGGGGCTCTGGTTGTTTTGATTCGGAAACTCTGTAATCCCAATGTGGCGGTGGGATGGTCCTCTCTGATGTGTGCCATGCTGGTGCTGTTTGGGATTACATTCCTGATGCTGGGAATTATTGGGGAATATATTGGAAAACTGATCTTAAATATCAATAAAACACCGCAGTTTGTGGTAAGAGATATTATCAACGCTGATTATGATCCTGAGGGAAAGGAAAAAGATCATGAGAAAATGGTATAAAAAAGCGGGATGTCTGCTGCTTGCCTGTCTGCTTCTCTGTCAAAATGTAGTGATTTTTGCTGCCGAAATTCACAATGGTACAGTTTATCCTATTGAGACAAATGCCATCAGCGGATGGCCGCAGGGACAGGATACTTATGCAGAGACAGCTGTACTGATGGAGGCGGAAACCGGTGCTGTTTTGTATGCGAAAGGGATGAATGAACTGCGTTATCCCGCCAGTATCACCAAGATTATGACAGCATTGCTGGCAATTGAAAACTGCAGTATCGATGAACAAGTGACATTTACCGAGGAATGTCTGGCGGATCAAGTTGCCGGAAGCGGAAATGCCGGAATGCAGGTAGGGGAAATACTCTCGATGAAACAGTGTCTGCTGCTTTTGATGATTCAGTCTGCTAATGATGTAGCTACACAGATTGCAGTTCATGTAGCTGGTTCAGTGTCAAACTTTGCAGAAATGATGAATCAGCGTGCACAGGAACTGGGATGTGTGAATACACATTTTGTGAACGCCAGTGGAATGCCTGATGAAAATCATTATACAACAGCATATGATATGGCACTGATTTTCCGTGAGGCAATTAAAAGTGATGTTTTTCGTGAAATTATATCAACGATTACATTTACTATTGAACCGACAAATATGAATCCGGAGACAAGGTCATATGGAACACATCATATATTGATGATACCTTCGGCTCAGATGTTTTATGAGGAATGTTTTGGAGGAAAAACAGGAAATACGAATGCATCAAGACATACTCTGGTAAGCGGTGCGGAAAAAAATGGTATGACATTGATCGCAGTGGCTTTGCGTGCTGATGAGGGTGAGGTTTGTCTGGACCATATTCAAATGTTTGATTATGGATATAATAATTTTGAAATATTACAGGTTCCCGGAGGGTGTGTAGTTGTTCCTAAAGGTACAGACCTTTCCACTCTCAAAGTAGTAGATACGGAAGTGGATGGGAAAACGGAACAGACTTATTATTATCAGAATGATGTTTATGTGGGTAAAGGTGTAAAGGAGAAATCTGAGGAAGAATCCCCAGTTGAGATCACACCGGAAATCGCAGATGATAACCAGAAAATTTCATCCGTACAGGATGAGACTCAGTTGATGCCGCAGGATGAAGGGGTGTTGACAGATATATTCCGTACCATTATTTATATTTTGGTTGGCCTTATTATTCTGACTTTGGTTATCGCAGTATATTCTTCTCATAAAAAGAAAAAAAGACGAAGAAGATATAAAAAACATGGAAAAGGCAGTAAATCCAGGAGAAGCTCATGAAAAACACAGTAAGCAGTAAGAAAACAATGATGATACTGACCGGATTGATTCTGGTGTCCGGGCTGATCATTTTCTGGAAGTTTATTTTTGGAAACCAGATTCTGGCTTATACGGACGGTGGTTCCGATACGTATGATCAGTATTTAATGAATTATCAGTCATTAATTAACCATATAAAAAATGGTGGTTTTTCGTTATGGGATTTTAAAAATGGATATGGAAGCAATCTCTATGCCATGAACCTTTATGATCCCTTCCTTATGATGATCTATCTGACAGGATTATTATTTGGCACTGAAAAAATATATGGTATTTTGGTCTGGCAGCAGATTCTCCGGATGGTGCTGGCTGGTTTATTTTTCTATGGCTTTTTGTCCTGTTTCCGGCTGATGGAAAAGAGTAAATTGATTACTGCTTATATGTATGCACTTTGTGGTTATTTGGTGATCTGGGGACAACATTATCAGTTTGGAACAGTTGTTGTCCTGTTTCCATTGCTGCTTTGGATCACCGAGAAATCTCTTCATCAGTGGAAATATTGTTTTGGTCTGGCACTGGTCTGTGCACTGGAATGTGCATGTTCCCTTTATTTTTCTTATATGCAGTTTGTTGTATTGGGATTTTACGTTCTTTTTCGTATTGCATGGGAAGAAAAGCTGTTTTCCAAAACAGGATTATGCCGGACCGGCAAACTATATGGATTTATGGTACTGGGAATTGGAATGGGAATGTTTTCCCTCCTGCCCAGTGCGTTTCATATTTTCAGTGTGTCAGGAAGGATGGATGGAGAGCCGCTGCTGACAAGAATCATGGGGGCACTTCAACTTTATCCGACTTCTTATTATGAAACGTTAGGGAAGAAATTTCTGTCGGGCAATCTGGAAGGCATTAATCTTTATTCTGGTTACATGAATATCTATGAGTCTCCCAACGTATTTTTATCAGCACTGTTTGTGCTGGCAGCTGTTCAGTTCCTTGTTTTGTTGTGTTCCGAACGGTACAGCAGAAAGCAGAAATTTCTGTTGATTCTGGCTCTGGCAGCCGGTGCATTTGTTTTATTAATTCCTCTGGGAAGTATGATCTTCAATGGATTTTCTTACCCGTTCAGCCGTCATACTTTTTTGTGCCTTCCTTTTTTTTCGTGGATGACAGCAGAAGTTCTGCATCAGAATTGGAAGAAAGGAAAAATGAATCTTCCGCTCCTGATTATTTCAGAAATTATAATTACCGGTGCATATCTGGGAAATTATCTGGAAAAGAGAAATCGTCTGCCGTTGGCCCTGTGTATTCTTTCTGTGGGAATCGCAGTGACTTTGATCGGCAGCACGTATTTTCGAAAAAAAAGAATGTGTCAGGCCGCATATGCAGGACTTATGGCAACTGTCATGGTTTCTATGTGCGGTGATGCCTATTATTCATATAATTGCCAGAGGGGAATACTAAATAAGGCTCCCAGCCAGTACTTTGATGAATTATATGATACATCCATACAGGAAGCTCTGGATTTGATTAGTAAACAGGATGATTCTTTTTATCGTGTGGAAAAAGATTATACAACGGGAACCAGTAGTTCTTGTCTGAATTCGATGGCTCAGAATTATCATGGGGTAAGCACCTACAATTCTGTCATAAATGCCGGTGTAGCACAGTTTCTTCAGGAGTTTTGGCCAAACCTTCAGATCCTGAATAATACCCATTTCAGCTTTGCCAATGCAGTACAGGATGATTTTCAGGCATCTCTTAGTAATATAAAATATATTCTGTCGAAAAGAACAGATCTTCATGTGCCTGGGTATGAACTGTGGCAGCAGTGTGGTGATATCTATATTCACCGAAATCAGAACACCGATGGACTTGGAAAATTTTATACTGGAGCTTTTAACGAACAGGTATATGAGAATGCAAAAGAGCTAATAGACAAAGAGGCTTTGCTGGCAGAAAACGTGTTGTGTGATACCATACCGTCTTTGACACGTGAGGATTCTGATATAGAAGCATATGCAAAGAAATTAGCAGCTGCCGATGATCAGATTATACAGATAACTTCTGACGGGTTTGACGCTGTTCTTCAGATTCCGGAAACTGCTCAGAATGGCAGTGGAAAATTTATTCTGGAATTTGATATGACATTTGATACCTTTGTATCAGAGATTAACCTGACCGTGGGAGACAATACTACTATTATTTCCGCAGGACCGGAAAATGTTCATGTATCTCTGTCTGTGCCTTCCGATGTCCATGAAGTGAGAATTCATCAGGATCAGGTGCTTGTCTCCCAGAGAGCGGTCATCACTAATAAACGTCTGTATGCAAGTCAGGTATATGATCTGACTTCTCTGAGTGACGGTATTCAGATTGACAGATCTGGGCGTGATAGTCGGATCAGTGGCACGGCACAGGTGGATCAGGATGGTATTCTGGTGATGACCATACCGTATGAGAATGGATGGAGAGCTTATGTGGACGGTAAAGAAGTGGAAATTCATAAGGTGAATTATGGTTTTTCCGGTATTTATCTTGAAGCAGGTTCCCATAGTATCCGCATGGAATATCATTGTCCGGGATTTGCTGCGGGCGTAATCTGCAGTTTGTGCTGTACAGCATTGCTGTCAATTATGTGGATATATGTTCATCGCCGTCAGAAAAGTAAGAGTTGAATTATAAGGTAAAATGGGATATGATACTGCGTAAATGGTATTGTGAAAGATAGGAGAGAAAACAGTGAGGATAGATTTTAACAGACCACCGTTTGTGGGAAAAGAAACGGAATATATACGTCAGGCTGTGGAAAGTAACCGTATGATCTGCGGAGATGGTCCCTTTACGAAAAAGTGTTCTGCATGGATGAAAGAAAAATTTCATACCAGGGAAGCACTATTGACCACGTCATGTACCCATGCATTGGAGATGGCTGCATATTTGGCACGAATTCAGCCGGGGGATGAAGTCATCATGCCGTCCTATACGTTTGTGTCCACCGCAGATGCATTTGTTCTTCGGGGAGCCACCTGTGTGTTTGTGGATATTCATCCGGAGACAATGAATATAGATGAGACAAAGATTGAAGATGCCATTACAGAAAAAACAAAAGCAATTGTTCCGGTACATTATGCTGGAGTCTCTTGTGCTATGGATGAGATTATGGCAATTGCTGAAAAACATCATTTGAAAGTAATTGAAGATGCGGCACAGGGAGTAAATGCCTGGTATAAGGGACGGGCACTGGGTACCATTGGAGATTTTGGCTGCTATAGTTTTCATGAGACAAAAAATTATTCCATGGGAGAGGGTGGAGCACTTTTCTTTCAGAATGAAGAATATCTGGAAAAAGCGGAAATCCTGCGGGAAAAGGGTACGAACCGAAGTAAATTTTTCCGGGGGCAGATTGATAAGTATACTTGGGTTGATTATGGCTCCTCCTATCTGCCCAGTGATATGAATGCAGCATACCTTTGGGCTCAGCTGGAAGAGGCAGAGAAAATCAATCAGAAGAGACTCAGTATCTGGAATTTTTATCATGAAGAGCTGAAACCGCTGGCAGACAGAGGATTGATTGAACAGCCGTTCATTCCTGAGTACGCCAGTCATAATGCCCATATGTATTATATCAAAGTGAAAAATCTGGAAACCAGAACAAAACTGTTGGAAGAATTGAAACAGCAGGGGATTCTCAGCGTCTTTCATTATGTCCCTCTGCATTCTTCAGAAGCAGGAAGAAAGTTTGGGCGTTTCCATGGGGAAGATATATATACAACTAGGGAAAGTGAGCGTCTTATGAGACTTCCCATGTATTATAGCCTTAGTCTAGAAGAGGCTGCGGAAGTGGTAAAGGCACTCTATCGTTTTTTTTTGAAATCTGAATGAGGGAGGAAGCATGATGGATACAGGGAAAGTATTGCATTATCTGAAAAAAATAAAACCTTATAATATCCAGAAAGGTTTCCGATATTTGAAACATTATGGTCCAAAAGAATTCTGGGTTCGTTTCTGTGAACGGATGGAACCGGAAGAAGTTCCCTACGGTCCCTGGTTTGAGAAGCATCGGCCAACGGAGAGTGAACTGGAGAAACAGCGAAGCCGAAACTGGAAGGAAACACCGGTTTTCAGTATTGTGGTACCGGCATATCGGACTCCGGTACTTTTCCTGGAACAAATGATAGAATCGGTTCGCAGTCAGACATATCCGTTCTGGGAATTGTGTATAGCCAATGCCAGTCCTGATGATGCTCAGATGGCTTCAGTTTTTGAACGTTATACAAACATGGATCAGCGGATTCATGTGAAAAATCTGCATGAAAATCTGGGAATTGCGGAAAATACCAATGAGGCATTTTCCATGGCATCAGGTACTTTTGTGGGGCTTCTGGACCATGATGATCTGCTGGCACCCCAGGCTTTGTATCGGATGCGGGAAATGCTGGAAAAAAAGAATGCAGACATATTCTATACAGATGAAGATAAGGTGACGACGGATTTGTCAGAACATTTTCAGCCTCATTTTAAGCCGGATTTTAATCTGGATCTGCTTCGTTCCAATAATTATATCACTCATTTTTTTGTGGTGAAGACAGACCTTGTCCGAAAAGTGGGGGGCTTTCGGCGGGAATATGATGGGGCTCAGGATTACGATTTTATCTTTCGCTGCGTGGAGCAGGCAGAGAAAATCTGCCACATTCCCGAGATTTTGTATCACTGGCGTACCCATAAAGAGTCAACCTCGGACAATCCGGTCAGCAAAATGTATGCGTTTGAAGCGGGGAAACGGGCAATTGAAGGAAATCTGGAACGGTGTGGTGTACAGGCTGTGGTAAGTCACACGAAAGATTTGGGATTCTATCAGGTGGAATATCCGGTACAGGGCAGTCCGCTGGTGTCTGTTCTGATTCCCAATAAAGACCAGAAAGAATCTCTGAAAAAGTGTCTGGAATCTGTATTTGAAAAGACGACCTATCAGAATTATGAAATTATAATTATAGAAAATAACAGTATAGAGCAGGAAACTTTCCAGTATTACAGGGAGTTGGAGAAACGATCCAATGTAAAAGTGGTTACCTGGAAAGAAGGATTTAATTATTCATCCATCAACAATTTTGGTGAGCAGGAGGCTGCAGGAGATTATCTGCTGTTCCTTAATAATGATGTGGAAGTCATTAATCCCTGCTGGATGGAAGAAATGCTGGGCAATTGCCAAAGACCGGAAGTGGGTATTGTGGGAGCAAAACTCTATTATCCGGATGATACCATACAGCATGCGGGAACGATCATCGGTATCGGCGGGATTGCGGGTCATGCGTTTTTGAATATGCCCCGATCCAGGACAGGATATCTGCATAAAGCTTCCATTCAGATGGATCTCAGTGCTGTGACGGCAGCCTGTATGATGATGAAGCGGTCTGTGTTTGAACAGATTGGAGGATTTGAGGAAAAACTTACCGTTGCATTTAACGATGTGGATCTTTGTCTTCGAACGGTGCAGGCAGGATATCTGGTGGTCTATAATCCGAAGGTGGAATTATATCATTACGAATCCAAATCCAGAGGTTCGGAGGATAATGAGGAGAAAGTCCGCCGCTTTCAGAGTGAAATTGAATTTATGAGAACCCGCTGGATCACGATTCTGAAAGAGGGAGACCCGAATTATAATAAAAATCTCACACTGAGTAAATGGAATTACTCGCTGCGGGCATAAGAGTAGGAGAAACAGATGAAAAAAGTATCTGTGATTATTCCCAATTATAATGGAATGCAATATGTGAAACGATGTCTGGACAGTCTGATGGTACAGACACTGAAAGACTGGGAGATATTGTTCATAGATAATGGTTCTGCCGATGGAAGCAGGGAACTGGTTGAAAAAGAATATCCGCTGGTGAAG
Organism: Eubacterium sp.; assembly: GCA_022764165.1. GTDB lineage: Bacteria > Bacillota > Clostridia > Lachnospirales > Lachnospiraceae > Oliverpabstia. The sequence continues at coordinate 61,258 of JALERM010000052.1, forward strand.
GTGATTGCTCTGCCGGAAAATTTGGGATTTTGTGGAGCGGTAAATATTGGAATCCGTGCAGCCACAGCTCCCTATGTAGTGCTTTTGAATAATGATACAGAAGCAGAACCTGAATTCCTGCAGGAATTATACGATGGAATAAGGCGAAAGCCCCGTGCATTTTCGGGCGGTGCTATGATGCTTCAGTTCCATAACAGAGAAAAAATTGATGATGCAGGCAATTTCTACAATGCACTTGGATGGGCATTTGCACTGGGAAAAGGCAAGCCTGCCGCAGACTATAACAAAGAAAGAAAAATATTTTCAGCTTGTGGGGGAGCGGCGATCTACCGAAAAGACCTGATGGAAGAACTGGGATATTTTGACGAAGAACATTTCGCCTATCTGGAAGATACGGATATCGGATACCGTGCCCAGATAGCCGGATACGAAAACTGGTACTTCCCCAAATCAAAAGTGTATCATGTGGGAAGCGGAACCTCCGGTTCCCGTTATAACCAATTTAAAATACGATACTCATCCCGGAATAACATATACATGATCTACAAAAACATGCCGCTTGGGCAGATTATATTGAATCTGCCGCTGCTTGCTATGGGATTCGCTGTGAAACTGGTATTTTTCTCATTAAAAGGATATGGAAGGGAATACGCGGCAGGAATCAAAAACGGGTTTTCAATCTGCAGGAAAAATAAAGTCCCCTTTCAGTGGAAACATATGGGAAACTACTGCAGGATACAAATCCAGCTCTGGGTGAACTTGATTCGGAGATTTGTGTGAGAGACTTCTGTTTCCTATGCATAGTTTCTTACGCTTTAGGAAGGATATCAGAAACTAACTGTTTTTCAAAAGCATTGGGGAAAGTGAGTCCGAAGATCCGACGCTTACGGAGACTTTGGCGCGAAGGCTTTCCTGAGCGTCAATATAGTCGCAGTTAGCGGCTAGCTGAGGAGGAACGGCCTGCTTTTGAAAAACAGTTAGTTTCTGATATCCCTAGCAATCGTAAGAAAATATTTTGTTGCTCTTTTGGCATAATTATTGTATAGTATAGTAAATAGTGAGCAGAAGATTGAAGATAAGGTGAAGAGTATTGATAAAAGATAACCAGAAATACTTTAACCGAATGCATGTGGTTATTGATGCTTTGATTGTTACAGCATCGTATTTCCTTGCGTGGGTGGCACGATATGTATGGCCTTTTGCTGATGATGCGGTCAGAACGGTGCCTTTCGGATGGTATATGAGGCTGCTTCCGGTGATCGTACCGGTATATCTGATTTTATATTATGCCTTTAGCTTATATACACCCAAGCGTGTACAGGGGCGCAGGCTGGAGTTTTCCAACATAGTCAAAGCCAATACCGTTGGCATCCTGCTGTTAATCTGTTATATAGTTGTGCTTTTGCGGGAAGTTAACTTCGCCCGTATGATGCTGGTTTATTTCTATCTGATTAATATGTTTCTGGAAGAGTCGGTGCGGATTCTGATCCGCAGATTTCTGCGGAATATCCGTAAACGTGGACTGAATCAGAAGCATATTTTGTTGGTTGGTTACAGCAGAGCAGCAGAAGAATATATTGACCGGATTCTTCAGAATCCCCAGTGGGGATATCATATCAGTGGGATATTGGATGATAATGTCGATGAGGGAACCACATACAAAGGAATAAAGGTAATTGGAAAAATAGAAAATCTGATGGTGATTCTTCCTCAGAACAGTCTGGATGAGATTGCCATTACCCTGGGATTGAGTGAGTATTATCGACTGGAGGAAATTGTGGCTCTCTGTGAAAAATCAGGAGTTCACACAAAGTTTATTCCGGATTATAATAATATTATCCCGACAAAACCTTACACAGAAGATTTATTGGGACTCCCGGTGATTAATATCCGGTACGTGCCTCTGACGAATACCTTTAACATGGTTGTGAAGAGACTGATGGATATTTTCGGATCTATAATAGCGATAATCATTTTTTCACCCATTATGCTGTTGGCGTGTCTGATGATTAAGCTGACATCTCCCGGCCCTTTAATTTACAAGCAGGAGAGAGTTGGACTTCATAATCATAATTTTATGATGTACAAGTTTCGTTCTATGGAAGTTCAGTCAAAAGAAGAAGAAAAGAAGGCCTGGACAGTAAAAAATGATCCCAGAGTGACCGGAATAGGTAAACTGATGAGAAAAACCAGTATTGATGAACTGCCGCAGCTGTTTAATATATTAAAAGGTGATATGAGTCTGGTAGGACCCAGACCGGAGCGGCCATTCTTTGTGGAAAAGTTCAGAGAAGAAATTCCCAGATATATGGTAAAACATCAGGTCAGACCGGGGCTGACCGGCTGGGCACAGGTTAATGGATACCGGGGTAATACTTCCATTCGTAAAAGAATAGAGTATGATTTGTATTATATTGAAAACTGGAGCGTTGGACTGGATATTAAAATCTTAATTATGACCTTTTTTAAAGGATTCGTAAATAAGAATGCATACTAATGAGTAAGGAGTAAGGTATGGCAGAGAAAAAAACACTAACCAGAAAACAAGTGAGACTTCGGAGAAAACGCAGAAGAAGGAGGATTCTTTTTGTTCTGGAGATTTTGATTCTGCTGCTTCTTGTTGCAGGTCTGTTTGTATTTTCAAAGATGGGAAAAATGAATTTTGCGGAATTGAATTTTGAGGATCTTGGATTTAATACGGGTGTCAGTGAGAATAAGACTCTGAAAGGGTATACAACGATAGCTCTGGTCGGTCTGGATAATCGGGAAGGTTCGCTGAAACAGGGAAACAGTGATACCATGATTATTGCTAATATCAATAATGATACACAGAAAGTAAAACTGATGTCGGTATACCGTGATACTTATCTTCGTGTGGGAACAGATTCGGAAGGCAACGGAATCTACAACAAAGCCAATTCTGCTTATAACCGGGGTGGTCCGGAACAGATGATTACCATGATGAATACTAACATGGATCTGGCAATACAGGATTTTGTAACAGTGGATTTTAATGCAGTTGCCAAGGCTGCTGAACTGTTGGGTGGTGTTGATATGCAATTGTCGGAAGAAGAAATTGAACACCTGAATAATTATTGCGTTGAGACTTCGAAAGTAACCGGTATGGACTATGAACCTTTGGAGAAAGTGGCTGGCACACATCATTTGAATGGAGTTCAGACTGTGGCCTATGCCCGGATTCGTTATACTGCCGGCGATGATTTTCGCCGTGCAGCACGGCAGAGAGATGTAATCTATAAACTGGTGGAGAAAGCCAAAACTTGCGGAATCGGTACTTTAAACAAGATTATCGATAAAGTATTTCCTGATATTTACACTTCTCTGACCAAAACAGAGATTATCAGTATGGCCATGAGTATGCTTTCTTATGAAATAGAGGCTCAGGCCGGTTATCCCTTTGATCATCGATGGGGTGCAAATGTTGAGGCGGCAATCGGTATTGACTGTATCTGTCCGGTTACACTGGAATCGAATGCAGTTAAGGTTCATGAGTTTTTCTTCCCTGAAGAAGAGTATGTACCATCCGAGGAATTGAAAGCATACAGTCAGCGTATTATTGATAAAAGCGGATACGATGACAGCTCCAGGCTAGAGACTTCAGAAGACGGAGATCTGGAATCTTACCGTCAGGCTACAGGAATCCAGTGATAGATGGAAAGAATGATTTTGACATATAACAGAAAGGGTATCGCATTTGCGATACCTTTTCTGTATAAACATAGATACACAGCAGGAGTGAATTATGGAAAAAAAAACAGTAGATGTGATTATTCCGGTGTACCGGCCGGATCATTTATGGAAAAATCTTGTGGATATGCTGAACAGACAGACATATCCTGTTAATGTTATACGGGTGATGAACACAGGACAGGAGAATTGGAATCCGGTGTATGAAACCTGGTCTTCCAAAATGATTGTAAATCATGTGGCGGAAGATGAGTTTGATCACGGAACAACCAGGGATGCTGCCGCCCGAATGTCGGATGCAGATTATCTGCTGTTTATGACACAGGATGCGGTTCCGAAAGACATGACGCTGGTGGAATGCATGGTAAGACAGATGCAGGAGGCAGAGGATATTCGGGCCGTGTATGGTCGTCAGCTTCCGGCTCCCGACTGCAGACCGGCGGAGTGTTATACACGCAGTTTCAACTATCCTGAAACCAGCCGGATAAAAAGAAAAGAAGATTTGCCGGAACTGGGGATCAAAACGTATTTTTGCTCCAATGTATGTGCCATGTATGACAGGAAAACCTACCTGGAAATGGGCGGATTTGTTAAGAAGACAATTTTCAATGAAGATATGATTTTTGCCGGAGTCTTGATTCAGAATCATTATGCGGTAGCCTATGCAGCGGATGCGGTTGTGATTCATTCCCATAATTACACTGCCCTGCAGCAGTTTCACAGAAACTTTGATCTGGGAGTATCACAGGCAGACCATCCGGAAATATTTGAAAAAATCCGCTCAGAGGGTGAAGGACTGCGCCTGGTGAAGAATACCGCCGGATGGCTGTGTGCGCAGGGAAAACCATGGCTGGTTGTGGGACTCATATGGAACAGCGGATGGAAATATCTTGGTTATCTGCTTGGAAAACGATATAAAAAATTGCCAAGAAAATTTATTTTATGGTGCTCGATGAACAAAAATTACTGGAAGTAAAATGCAGTAAATATTTTCACATTTTTTTCACATTTTGCAGGTATCATAATAGTGATATTTGCAATTTTACCCCTACATCATTATCATAGAAAAAATAAAAGGAGTTCGCAGCGATGAGTGACGAATGGAACTGGGAAAACAAACAGCAGCCGGCTTCTGATGAAGAAACGAAGCAGCCGGAGGTTCAGAAAATGCAGAAAAATGATATAGACGAGCCGGAGCAGCCGGTGGAACAGGAAGCAACTGAAAATAGTGAGGAAAAACAGGAAACGTATCACTGGGTTAATCCGGAGTATCAGAAGAGACAGCAGGGGACAGCGGATACACAGACGAATTCCTATGAAAATAATAATTACCGGGAGAACATTGGAAGTAATGGCTATACAGGCGGCTCCTATCAGGATTATCACAGTAACGGGAATTCTGAGCAGAAAACTCAGACGGCCCAGGAGGAGCAGAATTCATTTACAGAACAAAGGACCGATAATCAGGGGCAGAATTATACCACAGGTCAGAGAAAATATGGAACCTACTCTTATCAACAGGAATATCCGGCAAAACCCCGTAAGAAGAAAAGCAGAGGGACAGGTAAAAAATTTCTTGTGACGGTTGGTCTTGCAGTGGTATTCGGCGTAGTTGCAGGTGGTGTTATGTTTGGTGTGAACACTCTGGGCCGTCATCTGACCGGGCAGGATAAAATTCCGGAAACCCAGATTGAAATTCCCTCCACGGAAACACCTCAGACGGTTCAGCAGGAGACAGCAGAAACCGTGGCAGGTACGGCGAATCAGTTCTCTGTCTCCCAGGTGGCATCCAGTTGTATGCCTTCTGTGGTATCGATTACGAATGCCAGTGTAAAGACTGTTCAGGATTTTTTTGGGGGCGTACAGCAGTATCCCATGGAAAGTTCCGGATCGGGAATTATTGTGGGGCAGAATGAAAAAGAACTTCTGATCGCTACCAATAATCACGTGGTTACGGGAGCTAAAACCATTACGGTGGCATTTAACGATGCGGCAGTCTACGAGGCACAGATTAAAGGAAATGATTCCGATAATGACCTGGCAGTTATTGCAGTAGATTTGAGCAAGATGTCTCAGGAAACTCTGAACAGTATCAGAGTGGTGACAATTGGAGATTCCGATGCTCTGGCAATCGGTGAGCAGGTGGTTGCAATTGGTAATGCATTGGGTTATGGACAGTCAGTTACCTCCGGATGGGTCAGTGCCGTCAATCGTAATATGGAAGATTCAGAAGGCAATACCATGGGCAATCTGATTCAGACAGATGCGGCGATTAATCCTGGAAACAGCGGCGGTGCACTTCTGAATATGAAAGGTGAGCTTGTGGGAATCAATACTGCAAAATCCATGGCTACAGAAGTGGAAGGTATGGGATATGCGATTCCTGTGTCAAAGGCAAAACCGATTCTGGATGAACTGATGAACCGCGAGACCCGGTATAAAGTCGATGAGAATAAGGCTTCCTATATCGGTGTGACTTGTATGAATGTAGATGCAACTGCTTCTCAGATGTATGGAATTCCTACAGGAGCTTTTGTGGATTCGGTAGAAGAAGGCGGACCGGCACAACGAGCCGGTATACAGAAGGGTGATGTGATTGTCAAGTTTGACGGGATGTCTGTCAGCGGAAGCAAGGACCTGATTGAAAAACTGGAATACTATGAAGCAGGAGAGACTGTTGAAGTTGTCATCAGTCGTGCCGAGAATGGGGAATACAAAGAAAACACTGTGACGGTTACGCTGGGTAGACGGAGTGAAATGAAACAGTCAGTAGAAAAATAAACAGGGATTATAAAAAATACTTTCGGACAGTAAAGCGGAGAATCCTGCAAAGCAGGATTCTTTTTTTTATGAATTATTTACTTGAGCATTAGTAAATTCTGTTCTATAATTGGTAGATAGGAAAAAATGATGAATAATAAAGAAGGGCAACCGGATGGGTTATAGAAAGGGTACGGACATGACAGACGACAAAAATATCATAGACTTTAAAGAGGTAGATACAGAAGGAAAAGAGATTTTGGATGATGAGAATAAAGATGAATTTGAGAAAGTCTGTTTTCTTTGCCGCAGACCGGAAAGTAAAACCGGTCCAATGATTACTCTTCCGCAGAATATTCATATCTGTACGGACTGTATGCAGAAAAGTTTTGATACGATGAACAGTGGAACCATCAATTATGGGGATATGTTTCAAAATATGCCCAATATCAGTATGATTGACCTCTCTTCGATGTCAAATAAAATTTCCGAAAGAAACAGAGTTAAGAAAAAGAAGCAGAAACAGGAAGAAAAAAAACAGACTGCTTTTTCTATGAAGGATGTACCGCCGCCGCACAAAATTAAAGCACAGCTGGATGAATATGTCATTGGTCAGGAGCATGCCAAAAAGGTAATCTCTGTTGGCGTATACAATCATTATAAAAGGGTTCTTTCTGCAGAAAATGGAAATGATGGTGTGGAAATATCCAAGTCCAATATGCTGATGATCGGACCTACAGGAAGCGGAAAAACATATCTGGTACAGACACTTGCCAGACTGTTGGATGTACCGCTGGCTATCACAGATGCTACTTCCCTGACAGAGGCAGGTTACATCGGAGATGATATTGAAAGTGTCGTTTCCAAGTTACTGGCAGCAGCGGACAATGATGTGGAACGGGCAGAGCATGGAATTATTTTTATCGATGAAATAGATAAAATTGCCAAGAAGAAAAACAGTAACCAGCGTGATGTCAGCGGAGAAGCTGTGCAGCAGGGGATGCTGAAGCTGTTGGAAGGCAGCGATGTGGAAGTTCCGGTAGGTGCCAACAGCAAAAATGCTATGGTTCCTCTCACAACCGTGAATACCAATAACATTCTGTTTATCTGTGGCGGTGCATTTCCGGATCTGACAGAAGTGATTAAAGAAAGACTGAATAAGCAGGCATCCATTGGCTTTAAAGCTGATTTGAAAGACAAATATGATGAAGATAAAAACATTCTTGATAAAGTGACGGTTGAGGATTTGCGCAAATTCGGCATGGTTCCGGAGTTCCTGGGAAGACTGCCAATCGTATTTACTCTGCAGGGACTGGATAAAGATATGCTGGTGAAAATCCTGAAAGAGCCGAAAAACGCTATTTTGAAGCAGTATAAGAAGCTGCTGGAGATGGATGAGGTAAAACTCAGTTTTGATGCGGATGCACTGGAGGCAATCGCAGAAAAAGCACTGGAGAAAGATACCGGTGCCAGAGCACTTCGTGCGATTCTGGAGGAATATATGCTGGATATCATGTATGAGATTCCGAAAGATGACAGCATCGGAGAAGTGGTGATTACCGGAGACTATATCCGTCACACAGGAGGTCCTCGGATTCTTCTGCGTGGACAGGAAATGTTGGAACTGGAACAAAAGTATTAAAATTCAAGAAGGGAAGGGTTTTTTATGAGAAATGAAGATTTTTTTGAAAATCTGAGACAGACACTGACAGAGACTGCAGAAGTGGTGGGAAAGAAAGCAGAGGATCTGGTAGAAATCCAGAAACTGCACAGCCGGATCAGAACAGCACAGCGGAATGTAGAGACTGATTACAAAAAAATTGGCGAAATTATCTATCAGCGCTATATTGAAGGAGAACTTCCAGGTCAGGAACTGGAACTGATCTGTGAAATGATCATGGAACAGCAGAAAGAAATTGCCGGATGTAAAGAAGAACTGGCAAGTAAAAGGGGACAGGTAGTATGTGCTGCCTGTGGAAATGGCAATCCCAAAGATGCAGCATTTTGTATGCACTGCGGTGCTGTGATGCCAAAAACGGATGAAGAGGGTGTAAAGACGGAAGAATCTGCTGAAACTGTAGAAGCAAACCTTGCAGAAACTGTGCAGGAGGCGGAAGAAGTTGCTGAGACAGTGGAAGAGACAGCAGAACCAGAAAAGGAAAATGAAACCGAAATAGCAGCAGAACTCGAAGAAGAGACGCCGGTTGCTGAGGAATAGAACAGAGGCCGTAAATCATGAAATGGACAGGAATTTTGACAGGTGTATTTCTTACGGATACGATTCTGAAAAGCCGTGCAGAAAAACATCTCAGTGATAAAGCCGTGCGGGAAATCGCAGGGGACAAAATTCTCCTGCGCAAACTGCACAATTACGGACTTGCCTGTAATCTGGGTGAGAAACATCCCAAGCTTATAGAACAGGGAACATTGGCAGTTTGGATAACCATGTTCCTTACCTGGCTGCGGGTGCTGAAAAAACCACTGGGTAAAGTACAGGGAATTCTGGTTCGTCTGGGTGGTGCACTGGTACTGGGCGGAGGACTCAGTAACCTCAATGACAGAATCACTAAAGGCTATGTGACCGATTACTTCAGCTTCAATGTCAAAAGTGAAAAACTGAGAAGAATCGTATTCAATATCTCGGATATGTGCATAGCAGTGGGGGCTGTACTGGCGGCATTGGGATGCATTGGAAGTAAAAAATAGCTTGTAAGAAAATAAAAAAAACAGGGCTACAATTCAAACTGAAAAATTAATAAAAAATTAGTTGCATACGAATAGGCTTCTGTGTATAATAATTATAAAGATGAGAAATCATCAGGTGAGTCCTACCGTTAAGTGGAATCGATATGAGAGTTTTCCGTTGCGACGGATACTACAAGGAGGCTGTGCATTTGCATGGCCTCTTGTGTTTTGGAGGAATAATGAGTAAACGACTCAAACAAATACTATAAAAAAGTAAGCGTATGAGGAAGAAAAGGGAACTTTTGATATAAAAAATCTGTATAGACCCCGCACAGGCATCTCACCAGAAGAAAAGAAAAACTTTGATTTGTAGCCTGACATCCAGACAAAAAGAAAGTGCAGGAAGCGGGACTTGAACCCGCACGATATTGCTACCACAGGCACCTGAAGCCTGCGCGTCTGCCAATTCCGCCATTCCTGCACGATTATCAAATATGTAGCTTTCAGAAGTGCAGGAAGCGGGACTTGAACCCGCACGATATTGCTACCACAGGCACCTGAAGCCTGCGCGTCTGCCAATTCCGCCATTCCTGCATTTTCTATTTTGTTCGCCGCACCTCAGCGACATGTATGAGTATATATGATTAATCCTGAAATGTCAACACTTTTTTTGAAAAATTTTTAATTTTTTATTTTTTTCATATCTATTGAAAAAATAGCAGGTTCGTGGTAAAATTTATAAGATTACGCAAGGGGGAGTAGTTTCAGGGGAAATTTCTCCCTTTTCGTATGTCTGAAGGGTGTTGACCTATATTTTGCGGTCAGTGCCAAACCAATGAATAATGAGAAAGGAAACGGAATGATGAAAGCATATTTGATTCTTGAAGATGGACATGTATTTACCGGAATCAGTATAGGATCCCGAAAAGAAATCATCAGCGAGATAGTATTTAATACTTCTATGACCGGATATCTGGAAGTGCTGACGGATCCGTCTTATGCCGGACAGGCAGTGTGCATGACGTATCCGCTGATCGGCAATTATGGGATTTGTTATGAGGACGCAGAGTCCCTGAGACCATGGCCGGATGGATATATCGTGAGGGAGCTTTCCAGAACACCCAGCAATTTTCGCTGTGAAGATTCCATTCAGAATTTCCTGAAAAAATTTGATATACCTGGAATAGCAGGGATCGATACCCGTGCTCTTACGAGAATTCTCCGTGAAAAAGGAACCATGAATGGTATGATTACTACAGATGAGAATTATGATCTGGATACCATCATTCCCCGGCTGAAAGCATATACGACAGGAAAGGTTGTTGAAAAAGTGACCTGTTCCGAAAAAACTGTTCTGAAAGGAACAGGAAAAAAAGTAGCCCTTCTGGATCTGGGGGCAAAGAATAATATTGCCAGATCTCTGAATCAGAGAGGCTGTCAGGTTACTATTTATCCGGCAGCGACAACTGCAGAAGAAATTCTGGCAGGAAGCCCGGATGGCATTATGTTGTCAAATGGACCTGGGGATCCGAAGGAATGTACAGATATTATTAAAGAGATCAGAAAGTTATATGAGTCAGAGGTACCGATTTTTGCTATTTGTCTGGGACATCAGCTGATGGCACTTGCCACAGGGGCTGACACCCATAAGATGAAGTACGGTCACAGGGGAGGCAATCATCCGGTAAAAGATCTGGAGACAGGACGTGTTTACATTTCTTCCCAGAATCATGGTTATGTGGTGGATACAGATAATCTTGACCCGGCTGTTGCCGTACCGGCATTTGTCAATGTTAATGATGGAACCAATGAGGGTCTGAAATATACAGGAAAGAATATTTTTACGGTACAGTTTCATCCGGAAGCGTGTCCGGGACCGCAGGATTCCGGCTATCTGTTTGACCGGTTTATTAAAATGATGGGAGGAGAAAACTAATGCCAAAGAATCCGGATATTAAAAAAGTACTGATGATTGGTTCTGGTCCGATTATCATCGGTCAGGCCGCAGAATTTGACTATGCAGGTACACAGGCCTGCCGTTCCCTGAAAGAAGAGGGGATTGAAGTCGTACTGCTGAACTCCAACCCGGCAACCATCATGACGGACAAGGATATTGCGGATAAAGTTTATATTGAGCCTCTGACAGTAGAGGTGGTAGAACAGCTGATCCTGAAAGAAAAACCGGACAGTGTGCTGCCGACTCTGGGTGGACAGGCCGGACTGAACCTTGCCATGGAACTGGAAGAGAGAGGATTTCTGAAAGAGCACAATGTGCGTCTGATCGGAACCACTTCTCTTACCATTAAGAAGGCAGAGGACCGTCAGGCATTTAAAGATACCATGGAAAAAATCGGTGAGCCGGTGGCAGCTTCGCTGGTCGTTAAGACGGTTGAAGATGGTATTGCATTTACCAATACTATCGGATATCCGGTTGTGCTTCGTCCGGCGTATACACTGGGCGGAAGCGGCGGCGGTATTGCCCACAATGAGGCAGAACTGATCGAGATTCTGGAAAATGGCCTTCGTCTTTCCCGTGTGGGTGAGGTTCTTGTGGAACGCTGCATTGCCGGATGGAAGGAAATCGAGTATGAGGTAATGCGTGATGCCGCAGGCAACTGTATTACCGTATGTAATATGGAAAATATCGACCCGGTAGGTGTACATACCGGTGACAGTATCGTTGTGGCACCGTCTCAGACTTTGAGTGATAAAGAATACCAGATGCTGCGTACTTCTGCTTTGAATATTATCACAGAATTGGGTATTACTGGCGGATGTAATGTACAGTATGCACTGAATCCTGACAGCTTTGAATATTGTGTTATCGAGGTAAATCCCCGTGTTTCCCGTTCTTCCGCACTGGCAAGTAAGGCAACCGGTTACCCGATCGCGAAAGTTGCCGCAAAAATTGCGCTGGGCTATACGTTGGATGAAATCCCCAATGCGATTACCGGAAAGACATATGCAAGTTTTGAACCTATGCTGGACTACTGCGTTGTGAAGATTCCCAGATTGCCATTTGATAAGTTTATCAGTGCAAAACGTACACTGACCACACAGATGAAAGCTACCGGCGAGGTTATGAGTATCTGCAATAACTTTGAAGGTGCTCTGATGAAGGCAATCCGTTCTCTGGAACAGCATGTGGACAGCCTGATGTCCTATGATTTTTCTGATCTCTCCAGAGAAGAGATGAAAGAGGCTCTGAAAATCGTGGACGATATGCGTCTGTGGAGAATCGCACAGGCTATCCGTATGGGAATCGGCCAGGAAGAAATTCATGAGATTACCAGAATTGACAGATGGTTTATCGATAAAGTTGCCATCCTGACAGAGATGGAATTTGCATTGAAGACCAGAGACCTGAATGAAGACCTTCTGCGGGAAGCAAAACGTATGGAATTCCCGGATTATGTGATTGCCAGACTGAACGGCAAAAAAGAAGAACAGGTAAAGGCCATGCGCAAACAGTATGGTATTACTGCTGCGTATAAGATGGTAGATACCTGCGCCGCTGAATTTGCAGCAACTACTCCGTACTATTATTCTGTATATGGCGGTGAGAATGAGGCTGAATGTACAGAGGGCAAAAAGAAAGTTCTGGTTCTCGGTTCCGGTCCCATCCGTATCGGTCAGGGTATTGAGTTTGACTTCTGTTCCGTTCACTGTACCTGGGCCTTTTCCAAAGAAGGTTATGAGACGATTATTGTAAATAACAATCCGGAAACAGTAAGTACAGACTTTGACATTGCTGATAAGCTGTATTTTGAACCGCTGACTCCGGAAGATGTGGAAAATATTGTAAATATCGAGAAACCGGACGGTGCCGTGGTACAGTTCGGCGGACAGACTGCCATCAAGCTGACAGAAGCTCTGATGAAGATGGGAGTTCCGATTCTGGGAACATCCGCAGAAAATGTCGATGCAGCGGAAGACCGTGAACTGTTTGATGCGATTCTGGAAAAATGTGAGATTCCGAGACCGAAGGGACAGACTGTATTTACTGCGGAAGAAGCGAAAAAAGCGGCCAATGAGCTGGGTTATCCGGTATTGGTGCGTCCTTCCTACGTGCTTGGCGGTCAGGGTATGCAGATTGCTATCAATGATGAAGACGTGGAACAGTATATCGGAATTATCAACCGGATTGCACAGGAACATCCGATTCTGGTAGATAAATACCTGGTTGGTAAGGAAATTGAGGTAGATGCCGTATGTGACGGTGAAGACATTGTGATTCCGGGAATCATGGAGCATATTGAACGTGCCGGTATTCACTCCGGTGACAGTATTTCCGTTTATCCGGCACAGACCATCAGTCAAACTGCAAAAAATACCATAGAAGAGTATACCAGACGTCTGGCCCGTGCCCTCCATGTGGTTGGTATGATCAATATTCAGTTTATCGTATGTGGGGAAGAGGTTTATGTCATTGAGGTAAATCCACGTTCCAGCCGTACTGTTCCGTATATCAGCAAGGTAACAGGAATCCCGATTGTTCCGCTGGCAGCGAAGGTAATTATGGGATATAAGCTGAAAGATATGGGATATACACCGGGACTGCAGCCGGAAGCAAAATATTTTGCCATAAAGATGCCGGTATTTTCCTTTGAGAAAATCCGGGGGGCTGATATCAGCCTGGGACCGGAAATGAAATCTACCGGTGAGTGTCTGGGTATTGCCGAAAGCTTCAATGAAGCCCTGTATAAAGCATTCCTTGGTGCTGGTATCAATCTTCCGAAGCATAAAAATATGATCATGACAGTCAGAGACGAAGACAAACCGGAAGCAGTGGAGATCGCAAAGAGATTTGAAGCTCTGGGCTATCGGATCTACGCTACACGTAATACTGCCAAAGCACTGAAAGAAGCAGGGGTGAAAGCCATCCGAACCAATAAAATCGAACAGCCGTCTCCAAACCTGATGGATCTGATTCTGGGACATAAGATCGACCTGGTTATCGATACACCATCTCAGGGCGTGGAGCACTCCAAAGACGGATTCCTGATCCGACGCAATGCGATTGAGACCGGTGTGAATGTTCTGACTGCTATGGATACCGCCCGGGCGCTGGTAACCAGTCTGGAAAATACAGATAAAAACAAACTGACACTGATCAATATTGCAGAGATCTAAAGTCTTGGAGGGGTTATGGATTTTATTGAATTACTAAAGGTTATTTTTCTGGGGATTGTAGAAGGTATTACCGAATGGCTTCCGGTCAGCAGTACCGGACATATGATTCTGGTCGATGAGTTTATTACACTGAAAGTTTCAGAAGCGTTCTGGAAAATGTTCCTGGTGGTCATTCAGCTGGGTGCTGTCCTTGCGGTGGTTGTGCTTGATTTTAAGAAGCTTTGGCCATTTCATATGAGTGATCCGGCAAGAGAGAGCAACTGGAAATATATCAGTCAGAATGAGAAAATTGCGAAAGTACAGAGGTTTTGCGATAAATACTGTAATATGAGCAAAATTATCCTCTGGCTGAAAATCCTGGTTTCCTGTATTCCTGCCATTATTGTGGGACTGCCATTTAATGACTGGATTGAAGAACACTTCAATAATTATGTGGTTGTTGCTGTCATGTTGATTGTCTATGGTGTACTGTTTATTATCATTGAAAATTATAATAAGCAGAGAACACCGAGCCGCAAAAAACTCAGTGATATTACAATTAAGGATGCCCTGTTTATCGGAATTTTTCAGCTGCTGGCTCTGGTTCCGGGAACCTCCCGTTCCGGTGCCACCATCATCGGCGGTATCCTGCTGGGAATGAACCGTAGACTGGCAGCGGAATATACCTTTTTCCTTGCAATACCTGTCATGTTCGGAGCCAGTCTCCTGAAAGTCGTCAAGTTCGGCCTGGTATTTACTACGGCGGAAATTGTTTATCTGATTCTGGGAATGGTGGTTGCATTTGTGGTTTCCGTCCTGGCAATCAAATTCCTGATGGGATACATCAAAAAACATGACTTTAAAGTGTTTGGATGGTATCGGATCGCACTGGGTATTGTTGTATTAGTATACTTTATGATAGTTAGAGGATAATAAAATGGAAAAGAAAAAAGTTGTGATTGCTCTGGGCCATCGTGCACTGGGAAATACCCTTCCGGAGCAGAAAGAAGCTACCAAAAGAACAGCTAAGATTATCGCCCGTCTGGTAAAAGAAGGAGCTGAAATTGTGATTTCTCACAGCAATGCTCCTCAGGTAGGCATGATTCATACAGCCATGAATGAGTTCGGAAAATATCATCCGGATTATACATTTGCCCCGATGTCCGTATGTTCTGCCATGAGTCAGGGATATATCGGTTATGACCTGCAGAATGCCATCCGTTCTGAACTGATGAAAGATGGTATCTACAAACCGGTATGTACCGTACTGACACAGGTGACAGTGGATCCCTATGATGATGCATTTGCAGAACCGGTGAAGATTATCGGCCGTGTAATGACACAGCAGGAAGCAGAGGCGGAAGAAGAAAAAGGAAACTATGTCACAAAAGTAGGCGATGGTTATCGAAGAATTGTCGCTGCACCAAAGCCACAGAAAATCGTAGAGATTGATTCCATCCGTGCACTCCTTGAGGCAGGACAGATTGTGATCGCCTGCGGAGGCGGCGGAATCCCTGTGCTTGAACAGAAGACAGAACTGAAGGGGGCCAGTGCTGTTATCGAGAAAGACTATGCGGCAGGACGTCTGGCAGAACTTCTTGAGGCCGACGAACTGATGATCCTGACCAGCGTAGAAAAAGTAGCAGTAGGCTTCCATACAGAAACAGAGGAACTTCTGGGAGAAATAACAGTAGAACAGGCGAAAGCTTACATGGCAGATCAGCAGTTCGAAGCCAACACCATGCTGCCGAAAGTAGAAGCATCGGTAGAATTCGTAGAAAAAGGGGAAGGCAGAAAAGCAGTCATCACCTCCATCGACAAAGCCGTGGAAGGATACCTGGGAAAAACAGGAACCATTATTACAAAATAAATAACTTGTTCAGGGTTTCTTTAGAGATTTTCGAATTCTTTAAGAAATTGGACATATTCCTATCATATTTGTCTTTTATACTAAGTAACAGATAGTTGATTAACCACTCACTATCTCCCCCCTCATTAAAAGCAGAAAAGACCACCTGCAGCAGCAGGTGGTCTTTTCTGTAATTAGGACTTGAGAATTTTAGCCTGCCAGGACACATAAAAAGTTCAACATACTTTCTTCCCGCTGCCAAGTTGTTACATTTGGAACTAAACAGGAAAATTTATATCATGTGTGCAGAAGCATTGGGGAAAGCGAGTCCGAAAATATGCACTTAGCAAGACTTTTGGCGCGAAGGCTCTCCTGAGCGTCAATATAGTCGCGCTTAGTGCATAGTTGAGGAGGAGCGGCCTGCTTCTGCACACATGATATAAATTTTCCGTCTCGTTCCAATATGAAACAACAAAAATATTTTTGACCCTGCCCTCATTATGTGTTATTCTATACTTATCTATGGACTTGTTGAAGCCCAAAAGATTGGAGGTTAATCAATGAGATTACTTAATTTGTTGGAACGTTTGGAATATACATGTCTGCAGGGAAGTCTTGATAGAGAGATTGCTGAGGTAATCGCAGATTCCCGCAAGGCAAAGGAAGGTTCTCTGTTTATTTGTATCAGAGGTGCGGTAGTGGATGGTCATACATTTGCTTCTGCAGTGGCTGCCCAGGGAACAAAGGCAATTGTTGTGGAGGAACCAGTGGAAGTGCCGGCAGATGTGACGGTGATTCAGGTGAAAGATTCCCGGTATGCGATGGCCGTGATTGCAGCAGCTTATTATGGATATCCGGGAGATCAGCTGAAGGTAATCGGAATTACGGGAACAAAGGGAAAAACCACAACTACCTATATGGTGAAATCAATCCTGGAAAATGCGGGATATAAGGTAGGTCTGATCGGTACGATTGAGACTATTATTGGTGACACTGTGATTCCGTCGGCCAATACCACACCGGAATCTCTTCTGGTACAGAAGTATTTCCGGCAGATGCTGGATGCAGGATGTGATTGTGCGGTGATGGAAGTATCCTCCCAGGGACTGATGCTGCACCGGACGGCCGGATTCCAGTTCGAGATAGGTATTTTTACAAATATTGAGCCGGATCATATCGGACCCAATGAACATACGAGCTTTGAACACTACCTGGAGTGTAAGAAAATGCTGCTGCGTCAGTGTAAGATCGGTATTGTGAACCGTGATGACGAGCATTTTGAGAAGATGATAGAGGGTCATACCTGTACACTGGAAACTTACGGGTTTTCTCCGGAAGCGGATCTGCGGGCTGTGAATCCCAAACTGGTGACCGGAAAGGGAATGCTGGGTATTTCCTATGAGCTGGACGGATTGCTGCATTTCCCGGTGGAAATCGATCTGCCGGGCAAGTTCAGTATTTATAATTCTCTGACAGCCATTGCCATTTGCCGCCATTTTAAAGTTTCTGATGAGAATATCCAGAAAGCATTGAAGGTGGCAAAAGTCAAAGGCAGAATTGAGATGGTAAAAGTATCTGATGAATTTACGCTGATGATTGATTATGCACATAATGCCATGAGTCTGGAGAGTCTGTTGACCACACTGAGAGAATATCATCCACATCGTCTGGTATGTCTGTTTGGCTGCGGTGGCAACCGTTCCAGAGACCGGAGATTTGAGATGGGTGAAGTGTCCGGAAGAATGGCAGAACTTACGATTATTACTTCTGATAATCCGCGAAATGAAGATCCTCAGGCGATCATCGATGATATCAAAATCGGTATCGAAAAGACAGATGGAAAATATGTAGAGATTATTGACCGGAAAGAGGCGATTGCCTATGCGATTCATCACGGAGAGCCGGGAGATATCGTTGTGCTGGCAGGAAAAGGTCATGAAGATTATCAGGAAATTAAAGGAAAAAAATATCCTATGGATGAACGTGTGCTGATTCAGGAGATCCTGGATGAAGATGCAGGGAAGCGGTAAGACAGACGGATGAATAAAAAAAGATGGTTTGCGGATATTATTGTGGATATTTCCAGTGAAAAGCTGGATCGAACATTTCAGTACCTGGTTCCGGAATCCATGGAGAATCAGCTGCAGCCGGGAATGCAGGTGCTGGTTCCGTTTGGAAATGGCGGAAGGACGATTAAAGGCTATGTGATTCAGATCACGGATCGCTCCTCCTTTGAACTGGAACGGATGAAAGAAATTCTGCAGGTAGAGGAAGCAGGCAACAGTATTGAATCACGTCTGGTGGCTCTGGCTGCCTGGATGAGGGGTCAGTACGGCTCCACCATGATTCAGGCTTTGAAGACAGTACTTCCTGTGAAACAGAAGATGAAACAGAAGGAAGAACGCTGGATCATGCTGAATATCACTCAGGAAAAGGCAGAAGAACTGCTGGAGTTATATAAGAGAAAGCATTATGTGGCAAGGCAGAGGATACTGGAGGCAGTGATGGAGGAAAAACAGCTGTCTTACAGTCTGGCAGTCAATAAGCTTCATATCACCGGAAATGTGCTGAAAACCATGGAAGAGCAGGGAATTCTGAAGATTCGCAGTCAGATTGTGTATCGGAGTCCGGTACAGGAAGTCTGTCAGAATGAAGAATGTTTTCATTTGACAGAAGAACAGCAGCGGGTGGCTGATGGAATTCTGGAAGGATGGCGTGCGGGTGATGACCGCCCCTGTCTGATTCGGGGAGTGACCGGCAGCGGAAAAACACAGATTTATATGGAACTGATGGATGATGTTCTGAAGCGGGGGAAACAGGTGATTCTTCTGATTCCGGAGATTGCCCTGACATACCAGATGGTTCAGCGGTTTTATCATCGGTTTGGAGATAAGGTATCTGTGCTTCATTCCCGTTTGTCACAGGGAGAACGTTCAGATCAGTTTGATCTGGCACAAAAAGGGAAGATACAGGTGATGATCGGACCAAGGTCAGCGTTATTTACGCCGTTTCCCAAGCTGGGGCTGATTGTGATCGATGAGGAGCATGAACCCTCCTATCAGAGCGAGACAACGCCCTGTTATCATGCACGGGAGACTGCCATTGCCAGAGGAAGGCTGGAAGGATGTCCCGTGGTTTTGGGCAGTGCCACTCCATCTGTGGATGCTTATTATTGTGGAAAAACAGGAAGCTACCGTCTGTTTGAGATGGATCACAGGTATGAAAACCGAAACCTGCCGAAGGTAGATGTGGTTGATCTGAGGGAAGAATTAAAAGAAGGGAACCGTTCCATATTGAGCAGAAAGCTTCAGGAAGGGATTCGGATTTGTCTGGAAAAAAGAGAACAGGTCATGCTCTTTTTAAACCGGAGGGGATATGCCGGTTTTATGTCCTGCCGTTCCTGCGGAAGTGTTATGAAATGTCCTCACTGTGATGTGTCTCTGTCTGTTCACCGCCACGGGAAAATGGTCTGCCATTATTGCGGCTATGAGACTCGTCAGCCGGAGAAATGTCCCCGGTGCGGTTCACCGTATATCGGTGGATTTCGGGCAGGAACACAGCAGATAGAAGATATTGTGAAGAAAATGTTTCCTCAGGCAAGGGTATTGCGGATGGATTTGGATACTACCAGGAAAAAAGAAGGTCATGCACAGATTCTGTCTGCGTTTGCCAATCAGGAGGCGGATATTCTGATTGGGACGCAAATGATTGTAAAAGGGCACGATTTTCCCCATGTGACGCTGGTGGGAATCCTGGCGGCGGATTTATCGCTGAATATCAGTGATTACCGGGCCGGTGAAAGAACCTTTCAGCTGTTGACCCAGGCGGTGGGAAGGGCCGGGAGAGGGATTCTTCCGGGAGAAGCGGTGGTACAGACGTATCAGCCGGACCATTACAGTATACAGGCGGCAATAAGTCAGGATTATGTGAGATTTTATGAGGAAGAAATACAGTATCGGAGACTTTTGGGATATCCGCCGGCCTCCAACCTGTTTGCCGTTCATGGAAGCTGTATAGAAGAAGAACTGCTGGATACAGGCATGGAATATATCCGAAGATTTTTGAAAAAAGTGGACAATGGGAATCATCTGCGGATTATCGGTCCGGCATATGAACCGGTATCAAAGATTGCGGATATGTATCGGAAAGTTCTCTATGTGAAACATGAGGATTTGAGTCAGTTACTTAAAATAAAAGAAAAACTGGAACGTTATCTGGAGATAAACAGTGGATTTAACAAGATAAGAATACTGTTTCAATTGAATCAGTAAGAGAAAGGTGGAAAATAAAATGGCTATTCGAAATATCAGAACTATGGGGGATCGTATTCTCACAAAAAAATGCAGAACGGTGGATGAGATAACACCGAAGATTCGTACATTAATTTTTGATATGCTGGATACAATGTATGATGCATGCGGTGTGGGACTTGCAGCACCGCAGGTGGGAATTTTGAAAAGAATTGTTGTGATTGATGTGGGTGAAGGTCCTTATGTACTGATTAATCCGGTGATCACAGAAACTTCCGGGGAGCAGACCGGCGATGAAGGATGCCTCAGTCTTCCGGGAAAATCAGGAACGGTGACCCGGCCGAATATTGTTACGGTAAATGCTTATAATGAACATATGGAACCATTTACGCTGACAGGAGAAGGGTTACTGGCAAGAGCCATCTGCCATGAATGTGATCATCTGGAGGGAATTATGTATGTGGATCACGTGGAGGGAGAACTGCATGATGTTCAGTACGAAGAACAGGAAGAGGATGAATAATTGATGAGAGTAGTATTTATGGGAACCCCGGACTTTTCCGTGGGGACATTGCGGGAACTGGTGAAAGCAGGTCATGAAGTTGTGGGTGTGGTCAGCCAGCCGGACAAGCCGAAGGGAAGAGGAAAGAATCTGCAGCCCACGCCGGTAAAAGAAGCAGCTCTTGAACTGGGACTGCCGGTGTATCAGCCCAGACGGGTCAGAGAACCGGAATTTTTTGAGGTGTTGAAAAGTCTGCAGCCGGATGTGATCGTGGTGGTGGCATTTGGACAGATTATACCGGATTCCATCCTGAATCTGGCACCTCTGGGATGTATCAATGTGCATGCTTCCCTTCTTCCTAAGTACAGAGGGGCAGCACCTATTCAGTGGGCAGTCATCGACGGAGAAAAAGAGTCCGGTGTGACGATTATGAAAATGGATGCCGGGCTGGATACAGGAGATATGATTTCCAAAGTGGTGGTTCCTCTGGCGGAAGATGAGACGGGAGGAAGCCTGTTTGATAAATTAAGTGAAGCGGGAGCAAAGCTTTTGGTGGAAACCCTTCCTTCCCTGGCAGATGGAACGGCGGTATTCGAGAAACAGCCGGAAGAGAGCACTACTGCCTATGCGTCTATGATTCAGAAATCCATGGGCAATATGGACTGGAACCGGCCGGCCGTGGAACTGGAACGCCTTGTTCGTGCCTTAAGTCCATGGCCCAGTGCTTTTACAAAACTTGGTGGAAAAACATTGAAAATCTGGAAAGCTCGTGTGGAAAAATCACCAAATCCGGAAGCAGAACCGGGGACAGTACTGCGTGCAGATGTGCAGGGACTTTGGATTCAGACCGGTGAAGGGGTTCTGAACATTACTGAACTTCAGCTGGAAGGGAAAAAACGTATGGAAACCCAGGCATTTTTGCGGGGGTATACGGTAGAGCCGGGAAGAAGACTTCCCGATTAAGAGTGCAGATGGTGTCTGGAAAAAAGAGGAGTGAAAATCTATGTTTTATGGAATGTTTTATGACCCGACTTATGTACTGGTAATCATTGCCGCAGTGATTGCACTTGCGGCTTCCGGCTATTGTA
The DNA here is from genome assembly GCA_022764165.1 of Eubacterium sp. Classification (GTDB taxonomy): domain Bacteria; phylum Bacillota; class Clostridia; order Lachnospirales; family Lachnospiraceae; genus Oliverpabstia. Next base: position 83,212 of record JALERM010000052.1, read on the forward strand.
CTTCTGTCATGAATCGTTACAGCAGAATGAGAATTTCTTCAGGGGTAACCGGCCGGCAGGCGGCAGAAATGGTACTTCATTCCGCCGGTATTCATGACGTGACCATTTGGAAAATGACGGGAATGGGAAGTTCCTTTTACCGTTACGATAAGACCATTCATCTTTCTTCAGAGTTGTTTGAACAGCCCAGTATTACTGCTGTGGCAACGGCAGCACACGAATGTGGTCATGCCATGCAGCATGCCGGCGGCTATGTGGTGAACCGTGTGATGAACACCATCAGACCGGTGGTTCAGATCAGTTCCAATGCGGCGATTCCGATTTTTATCCTGGGACTGATATTTTCGCTGGAACCGCTGCAGAAAATCGGTATTCTGCTGTTCTGTGGTGTGGTTCTGATACAGCTTTTGTCACTGCCCTGCGAGTTCAATGCATCGCGAAGAGCGGTTGCCATGCTGGGCCAGACCGGTATTCTCAGGACAGAGGAAGAGATGCGTGGAGCGAGAAAAGTATTGTTTGCAGCAGGACTGACCTATGTGGCTGCCCTTGCAGGCTCCCTGCTTCAGCTGCTGCGTCTGATTATCATATCCGGAGGAAGAGATCGTGATTAATGGAACAGACAGCAGGGCGATTGCCCTGGAAATACTGATGGAAATCACACAGGAAAAAGAGTACAGCCATATCGCCATCCGTAATGCCCTGGATAAAGTAGGATATCTTCCCAAACAGGAACGGGCATTTATCAACCGGTTGGTGGAAGGAACTCTTGAATATAAGATCAGAATTGATTATGTTCTTGATCAGTTTTCCAGTGTTAAAGTAAAGAAAATGAAACCGGTGATCCGGAATATTCTCCGCTGCGGTGTGTATCAGCTGCTGTTTATGGACAGTGTACCGGATGCGGCGGCATGTAACGAAGCTGTAAAACTGGCACAGAAAAAAGGATTTTACAGTCTGAAAGGATTTGTAAACGGAGTACTCCGCACCATATCCCGTGAAAAAGAACAGATTACATATCCTTCCAGAGAAAACAGACTGTCGGAGTATCTGTCCGTCTATTATTCGATGCCTCTTTGGCTGACAGAGCGATGGCTGGGTGAATATGGACCGGAGATAACCGAAACTATGCTGCAGGATTCTCTCAGGGATCATCCTGTGACAATACGGCTGCAGACATACCGGATGAATCCTGAAGTGTGCATAGAGAGTCTGGAGCGTCAGGGGGCGGTGGTCACTCAGGCTCCATTTCTATCTTATGCCAGGTATCTTTCCGGTTTTGATCAGCTTGCCGGATTGAAATCATTTCATATGGGAAGTTTTGTGGTTCAGGACGTAAGCTCTATGCTGGTCACTGAAATTGCAGCTCCGCAGAAAGGTGATACGGTCATTGACCTCTGTGCCGCACCCGGCGGGAAAAGTCTCCATATGGCAGACAAGATGGAAGGGACAGGTCATGTGCAGGCAAGGGATCTGACAGACTATAAAGTGGAACTGATCCGTGAAAATATTCGAAGGACCGCTGTCACAAATGTGGAGGCTGTAAAGAAAGATGCCACAGTGCTGGATAAAGAATCTGTGGGAACTGCGGATATCGTACTGGCAGATGTTCCATGTTCCGGTCTGGGAGTGATCGGGAAGAAAACAGATGTTAAATACCGGTCTGATCTGGATAAAATACAGGAGCTGGCAGTTCTGCAGAAAAGAATCCTGCATAATGCGGCTTCTTATGTAAAGCCGGGAGGAGTTCTGATTTACAGTACCTGTACGATTACCAGAGAAGAAAATATAGATAATGTAAACTGGTTTGTGGAAAATTATCCGTTTGAGCTGGAAAGTATTGACCCGTATCTGTGTGAGGAACTGCACAGTGAAACTACACAGCAAGGATATCTCCAGCTTTTGCCGGGAGTACATCAGACGGATGGTTTCTTTATGGCACGTCTGAGAAAACAACAGGGATAAGGAAAAATGATAAATTTAGATATAAAATCTCTTTATGAATCTGAACTGAAGGAATTGCTTGTGGGGATGGGTGAGAAACCATTTAAGGGCAAACAGATTTATGAATGGCTTCATAAAAAGACAGTGGGCAGTTATGAGGAGATGACAAATCTTTCATTAAAACTGAGGGAACAATTAAAGCAGGAACAGCCTCTGACCAGGCTGGAACCGGTGGATGTACAGACTTCCCGGATTGACGGGACGCAGAAATATCTGTTCCGTCTCAGTGACGGCAATGTGATTGAAAGTGTCTGGATGAAATATAAGCATGGCAATTCTGTGTGTATCTCTTCACAGGTGGGCTGCCGGATGGGCTGCCGCTTCTGTGCATCAACCATTGGCGGACTCACAAGAAACCTGCTTCCTTCCGAGATGCTGGATCAGGTATATCGGATCCAGGAACTTACGGGAGAACGGGTATCAAATGTGGTGGTGATGGGGACAGGAGAACCTATGGATAACTATGATAACCTTCTTCGGTTTATCCGGATTCTCAGTGATGGAAATGGTCAGAATATCAGCCAGAGAAATCTGACAGTATCTACCTGCGGAATTGTTCCCAGAATCCGGCAGCTGGCAGAGGAAGGTCTTACGATTACTCTGGCACTGTCGCTGCATGCACCCACAGATGAAAAGAGAAGTGAACTGATGCCCATTGCCAATAAATACTCACTGTCAGAAGTAATACCTGCCTGTGCTTATTATTTTGAAAAAACAGGGCGCAGACTGACCTTTGAGTATAGTCTGGTGGGAGGCAAAAATGACAGTGAAGAGGATGCGGCGCAGCTTGCAAAACTGGTCGAAGGACTGAACTGTCATGTCAATCTGATCCCTGTCAATCCCATTAAAGAGAGGGATTTTGTCCAGTCAGAGAAAAAAGTCATAGAGAATTTCAAAAATAAACTTGAAAAATATAGAATTAATGTTACTATTAGAAGAGAAATGGGCAGGGATATTGATGGTGCCTGCGGACAATTGAGGAAAAAATATATCGACACGAGGGAGAATTTGTCATGAAAGCGTATTCTGTGACAGATGTAGGGCAGAAAAGAAGAGAAAATCAGGACTACGTGTTTGCATCCGAACAGCCGATTGGAAATCTTCCCAATTTATTTGTGGTGGCTGATGGTATGGGAGGCCACAATGCAGGAGATTTTGCTTCACGCTGCGCCGTTTCTGTTATGGTGGAATCTGTAAAAAAAGATATGAGTTTTAATCCGATCAAGATTATTCGTCATGCCATTGAGACAGCCAACGAACAGGTGGGGATACAGGCAGAACTGGATCCCGGAAAGTCCGGTATGGGAACTACACTGGTGGCGGTCACTGTTGTAGGGTATTATGCTTACATTGCCAATGTGGGTGACAGCAGACTTTATGTATCGGATTCTCATGGATTGATACAGATTACACGGGATCATTCTTGGATTGCTGAGCTGGTCCGAAGAGGAGAACTGAGCAAAGAGGAAGCCATGGATCATCCGGGTAAGAATATTATTACCAGGGCGGTAGGTACTGCGCCGGAAGTAAATATTGATTTCTTCGATGTGGAACTGGAAGAAGGAAATAAGATTCTGATGTGTTCTGACGGATTGAGCAATATGGTGAGAGATGATGTTATGCAGGAGATTCTGCAGGCATCGGAAAATATAGAAGAGTCAGCTGAAAAAATGGTACAGCAGGCAAATGAAAATGGCGGGAAAGATAATATTTCAGTAATTATTATAGAACCATTTACAGACGAGGTGAAAAAATGTTAAAAGAGGGCATGATTGTAGGAGAAAGATACGAGATTATCAGCAGAATCGGAAGCGGCGGTATGGCTGACGTATACAAAGCAAAAGATGGTAAGCTGAATCGTCTCGTGGCAGTGAAGGTAATGAAAGCGGAATTCAGCGAAGACAAGAATTTTATTGCGAAGTTCCGCAAAGAAGCACAGGCAGCAGCAGGACTGGCACATCCGAATGTGGTGAATGTCTATGACGTAGGGGAGGACAACGGCATTTATTATATCGTGATGGAGCTGGTGCAGGGTATTACTCTGAAAGACTATATTACCAGAAAGGGAAAACTGACAGTCAGAGAGGCTACCAGTATTGCGATTCAGGTGTCTCTGGGACTGGAAGCTGCCCACAGAAGTAATATTGTCCACAGGGATGTAAAACCGCAGAATATCATTATTTCTACAGATGGAAAAGTAAAACTTTCTGATTTTGGTATTGCAAGAGCTGCCTCTTCCAATACCATCAGTTCCAATGTGATGGGTTCCGTTCACTACAGTTCTCCGGAACAGGTGCGAGGCGGCTACAGTGATGCCAAAAGTGATATCTATTCTCTGGGTATCACCATGTATGAGATGGTTACAGGCCGTGTTCCTTTTGATGGAGACACAACCGTGGCAATTGCCATCAAACATCTACAGGAAGAGATGGTATCGCCGAGAAAGTATGTACCGGATCTTCCGTACAGCCTTGAACAGATTATTCTAAAATGTACCCAGAAGAGTGTGGATCGCCGTTATGCCAGCATGACAGAGCTGGTGGAGGATCTGAAACATTCTCTTCTGGATCCCAATGGAAATTTCGTATCATTGACGCCTCTGGCCAGCCATGCACAGACGGTGATGCTCTCTCAGGATGAACTGGATGCCATCCGTGATGGTCGTTCCGGTTATGCGGCACCTCAGAAGAATAATGATTATCAGGATTATGAAGATGATGAGGAGGAAGAGGAACCAGATGAGTACGATGATGATGAAGATAACGATGAAGAGGATGGAGAAATCAGTTCCAAACTGGAAAAAGCCATGACCATCGGCGGTTTCATTATTGGTGCTATTATCATCTGTATTTTGGTTTTTTTCATTGCAAAAGCGGCAGGCCTGATTAATATTGGTGATAAACCAACGAATGACACACAGATTGAGCAGGAAATCGATCTGGATGAGATGGTGGACGAAAACGGTCAGATTACTGTTCCGAATCTGGTAAAAATTACTGAAGAAAATGCTCTTAATATGCTGGAACAGTTGGGATTGAAGGGAAATAAGACCGGAGAAAGCAAGTCTGAGTACCCGGCAGGAACAATTATTTCTCAGGAACAGGAAGCCGGCACGAAAGTGGATCAGGGTACCGTGATTAATTATGTAGTAAGTGCGGGAACAGATTCACCGGTAGTTCCTGAAGTGACCGGATATTCTCAGTCGGAAGCGGAAGCAGCCATTATTGCACTGGGATTGGAAACATCTATTGAGCAGGAATATAGTGATACTGTTGCTATTGGAAAAGTAATTCGTATCGATCCTGTGGCAGGAACAAAGCTTTCTGCTGGATCAACAGTGAAACTTGTGGTCAGCCTCGGTGAAGAGGATAAAAAAGTTCCGGTACCGGATGTAAAAGGAAAGGATGAAGCAATTGCTAAAAAGACTTTGACAGACAGCGGATTTCAGGTGACTGTTGAAACTACGGAGACAGCGGAGGGAGTTGAAGACGGATGTGTTGCTTCGCAGAGTATTTCAGCAGGCACAGAAGCAGATCCCGGAACGACAGTTACGATTTATGTTTATCATGCTCCTGCAGCAACGCCGGTTCCAACCACTGAACCAGATGATCCGGGTACAGAAGATGGAGAAACCCCTACCAGCGAATGGCGCTGCAACGTGCAGTTGGTACAGCCTGAAAACTACAGCGGTGGGCTGGTGCAGCTCCTACTGGTACAGAATGTCAACGGACAGAATGTGGAGACTGTGATTCTGGAAGGACAGACGATTACTTTCCCATATATTGTGTCAGTGAAAGGTGCTGACGGTGTAGAAACAGGAACCATTTATCTGAAAGAAATGGTAGACGGAGAGTATGTGGAAAGAGGTCATTACTCCAATGTTCCGTTTAAGAAGGTAGAGTCAGGGAATTAAGAACACCTTGGGAGAGTTTGATGCAGGGAAAAATCATCAAAGGAATAGCCGGATTCTACTACGTGGATGTAGTAGAATCCGGAATTTATGAATGTAAGGCAAAAGGCATTTTTCGAAAAGAAAAACAGAAACCTCTGGTTGGAGACAATGTGGAGATTGAAGTCCTGGATGAAGAAGCGAAAACAGGTAATCTGGTGCAGATTTTGCCGAGAAAGAACCAGCTGATCCGGCCGGCGGTGGCCAATGTGGATCAGGCACTGGTTATTTTTGCTGTCCGACAGCCGGATCCTAATTACGGTCTTTTGAACCGTTTTTTAATTACAATGGAACAGCAGGATGTTCCGGTAATCATCTGTTTTAACAAGCAGGATTTGATACAGCAGGAAGAACGTGAGCAATTATGTAAGATCTATTCAGGCTGCGGCTGCAGGATTTTACTGACCAGTGCAGAACAGGAAGAGGGAATTGAAGAGATTCGGGAGATACTTGATGGAAAAACCACTGTGGTTGCAGGTCCCTCCGGGGTTGGAAAATCATCCCTCACTAATCTCCTTCAGGAAGAAATCAGTATGGAGACCGGAGAAATCAGCAAAAAGCTAAAGAGGGGAAAGCATACCACAAGACATTCCCAGCTGATGTGTGTGGGGCATCAGACCTATCTGATGGATACTCCGGGTTTCAGTTCACTGTTTGTGGAAGGAATAGAAATAGAGGATTTACGGATGTATTTTCCGGAATTCAGAGAGTATGAAGGATGTTGCCGTTTTCAGGGGTGTACGCATGTGCATGAACCGGACTGTGTGGTAAAGGAAGCCGTGAATGCCGGGCGTATCTGCAGAGAACGGTATGACAGTTATGTACAGATATATGAGGAATTAAAGGAAAAAGAAAAAAGGAGATATTGAAAATGTATCAATTGGCACCATCGATTTTAGCGGCAGATTTTAATTGTCTGGGCAAACAGATTTCCCAGATTGAACAGGCGGGAGTAGAGTGGCTTCACATTGATGTAATGGATGGCAGATTTGTACCAACCATATCCTTTGGTATGCCGGTTGTCAAATCAATCAGGAAAAATACATCTTTATTTTTTGATGTACATTTGATGGTAGAGGAGCCGGATCAATTTATTGATATGTTTAAAGCATGTGGAGCCGGACAGCTGACCATTCATGCAGAGGCATGCCGCCATCTGGATCGTACGCTTCATGCAATCAGAAATGCGGGAATGCGTGTGGGCGTGGCACTGAATCCATCCACACCACTCAGTACTTTGGAGTATATCCTGGATCTGGCTGATATGGTTCTTCTTATGACGGTCAATCCGGGATATGGGGGACAGACATACATTCCTTATTGTACAGAAAAAATCCGCAGTCTGCGGAAAATGATTCTCGACAGGGGACTTCAGGTGGATATTCAGGTAGACGGCGGAATCAACGAAAAAACGATTGCTGCGGTTCTGGATGCCGGTGCCAATATTATTGTGGCCGGTTCCGCAGTTTTTGATGGTGATATCCCGGCAAATGTAAAGAAACTGTGTGATATCATGGGAGAATATGATAAATGAAAACATTGATTATTACAGGGGGCAATATCGATACAGATTTTGCCCTTTCTTTCATAGAAAAATTAAAAGCAGATTATGTGATAGGTGTGGATCGGGGACTTTTATTCTGTTATGAACAGAAGATTATGCCAGATTACATTGTCGGTGATTTTGACAGCCTTCCAAATGGGATTCTGGAGTGGTATAAAAAGAATAGCAATGTGCCTGTCCGTGAATATAATCCGGTGAAAGATGCCACCGATACCATGATTGCTTTAGAGAAGGCACTGGAACTGAAAAGCAGTCAGATATGGATTCTGGGTGGAACCGGTACACGGATCGATCATGTGCTCTGCAACATCCACATACTTAAGAATGCGTATCTGGCAGGTGTGAAGGCATATCTTGTAGATAAGCACAATCGAATCAGTCTTCCGGTTGAGAAACATTTTTATCTTGAAAAAGAAGAACAATTTGGTGAATATGTATCCTTCTTCCCACTGGGAGAGGAAGTGGAAGGGCTGACCCTGAAGGGATTCAAATATCCGCTGGATGGATACTGCCTGCGGAATCTGGAAGGACTGGGTGTCAGCAACGAAATTGTAGATGAACGGGCAGAAGTATCCTGGGAGACGGGGATACTGGTGATGATAGAAAGCAGAGATTAATTGGGGACGTTTATAGTTTTTGACAAAAGTAAATAGCAAATGTTGAGTTTTTATGAGTTGTGTGATAGAATTGACACGTTATATTTTATGAATAATACAAAAATGAGAAAATAAAAAAAGTGGGATGTTTTCGGTTCTATATAGGCAGGAAGCGGCGTGACAAAGGGCGCTCCTCGTGGCAGAAGAAACGTCCCCAAAGGAGATAGTATGAAGTTAGGTATTGTAGGTCTTCCCAATGTGGGAAAAAGTACTTTGTTTAATTCTCTGACGAAAGCAGGTGCGGAGTCTGCCAATTATCCGTTCTGTACGATTGACCCGAATGTGGGGATCGTTCCGGTTCCGGATGAGCGTCTGAAGCTGCTGGGTGATTTTTATCATTCCAAAAAGGTTACACCGGCCGTTATTGAGTTTGTGGATATTGCAGGTCTTGTAAAAGGAGCATCAAAGGGAGAAGGTCTGGGAAATCAGTTCCTGGCCAATATCCGTGAGGTGGATGCGATTGTACATGTGGTTCGCTGTTTTGAAGATTCCAATGTGATTCATGTGGATGGAAGTATTGATCCTGTGAGAGATATCGAGACCATCAATCTGGAACTGATTTTCTCGGATCTTGAGATTCTGGAGAGAAGAATTGCCAAGACGACGAAGGCAGCACGTATGGATAAGACAGCGGCGAAAGAGCTGGAATTGCAAAAGAGAATCAAAGAACATCTGGAAGACGGCAAACCGGCGATTACTCTGGAGACAGAGGATGAAGACGAAAAAGCATGGATTTCTGAATATAATCTTCTGACCGGCAAACCGGTGATTTTTGCTGCAAATGTTACCGAGGATGATCTGGCTGATGAAGGTGCTTCCAATCCGCATGTACAGGCTGTAAAAGAACTGGCGAAAGAACAGAACAGTGGTGTGTTTGTGATCTGTGCACAGATTGAACAGGAGATTGCCGAGCTGGAAGATGATGAGAAGAAAGAATTCCTTGAGGATCTGGGAATAGCAGAGTCAGGACTTGAGAAGTTGATTAAGGCAAGTTATGAATTGCTGGGACTGATGAGTTTCCTGACTTCTGGAGAAGATGAGACCAGAGCATGGACGATCAAAGTGGGAACGAAAGCACCGCAGGCTGCAGGAAAGATTCATACAGACTTTGAACGTGGATTTATCAAGGCAGAAGTTGTGAATTATCAGGATCTTCTTGACTGTGGTTCCTATGCGGGAGCCAGAGACAAGGGACTGGTAAGAATGGAAGGAAAAGAATATGTGGTGAGAGATGGAGATGTGATTTTGTTCCGTTTTAACGTATAATTGATGTCCCTTGTGAAAGTGGAGAGAAAACCCATAAAAACAGAAAAGTTATGAACTGGAGCTGCTTTTTGTGGGATTTCTCTCCACTTTTTTGTGTTCTGTGTGCAGATTGTGGTAAATACACTGCTAAATAGTGGAAATAGGGCGTTTTTTTCTATGAAAATGTAATAATATTGTAATGGTTTTCTTATCTATTTTTCAAAAATTCCCCCTTGTATTATTTTACAGTTTGGTTTAGAATGAACATATAAGTGGTAGAAAGTGGAGAATAGTGGTGTAAAAGGGAGGAAGTGTGGCAGCAAATTCCCGATTCCACTACGGAGCAGATGGTTGGGGAGAGCCGGATGTTCCTTCAGGGCATGATCCTGATTTCTCAAAGGGGTAAATTCTATGTTCATGGGAGAGTACAGTCATTCGATTGACGCTAAAGGAAGATTGATTATACCGTCTAAGTTTCGCGAAGGATTGGGAGAAGAATTCGTTGTTACTAAGGGTTTGGACGGCTGCCTTTCTATTTATCCTATGGAAGAATGGAAAATCTTTGAGAAAAAGCTGGAAGCTTTACCACTTACCAACAAAAATGCACGGAAGTTTTCTCGATTCTTTGTTGCAGGCGCCACAATCTGTGAGCTGGACCGGCAGGGGAGAATTCTCGTACCGGCAACGCTGCGGGAATTTGCAGGCCTGGAGAAAGATGTGGTACTTACCGGAAATTTGAACCGGATTGAGGTCTGGAGCAAAGCGAAGTGGAGTGAGAACAACGACTATGATGATATGGATGCGATTGCAGAGGATATGCAGGAGATGGGAATTATCATCTAGTCCGGCAAAAAAGGAGAATTTATGGAATTTAAACACAAGTCTGTGTTACTTCATGAGACCATTGACAATCTGAAAGTGAAGCCGGATGGCATCTATGTGGATGGAACATTAGGAGGGGCAGGACATGCCTCGGAAGTATGCAAATTATTATCTGCCACGGGGAGATTAATTGGAATAGACCAGGACGATGCGGCAATAGCTGCTGCTACGGAGCGTCTGCGGGAGTATAAGAATCAGACGGTAATCATACGCAGTAACTATTGCAACATGGTCCCGGAATTGAGAAAAAGGGGAATCAGTTCTGTAGACGGAATTGTACTGGATTTGGGAGTATCTTCGTACCAATTGGATCATGCAGAACGCGGATTTACGTACCGGGAGGATGTACCTCTCGATATGCGTATGGATCAGAGGCAGGAACAGACTGCCAAAGATATTGTGAACACATATAGTGAAAGTGACCTGTATCGTATTATCCGTGATTATGGAGAAGATAAGTTTGCTAAAAATATTGCAAAACATATCTGTCTTGCACGGGCGGAGAAAACCATTAATACGACAGGGGAACTGACAGAGATTATAAAGCGGGCAATTCCCATGAAAATCAGAGCAACAGGCGGTCATCCTGCAAAACGGACATTTCAGGCACTGCGCATTGAGCTGAACCATGAGCTGGATGTGCTCCGCGATTCTTTGGACGGAATGATTGATTTGTTGAATGACGGCGGGAGAATATGTATCATAACATTCCATTCTCTGGAAGACCGGATTGTAAAAACGATTTTCCGGCGTAATGAGAATCCCTGTATCTGCCCTCCGGGATTTCCGGTCTGTGTATGTGGAAATGTAAGTAAAGGCAGAGTTGTAACAAAGAAACCAATCCTTCCTTCAGAAGAAGAATTAACCGAAAACAGCCGTTCGCAGAGTGCGAAGCTTCGTGTATTTGAAAGGCGTGTTTCCGGCAGTTGTTAAAGGAGATAATCAGATGGCCAGTAATGGTAGAAGAAGGGTAAATTCACGGACGGAACGATATGAACAATATATCTATGACGGCAGTGCCGTCAGAAAACTACAGCCAGAACCGGAAGAAGTACCACAAAAGAAAAAAGTAAGCCATACTGTTTCCAGAAACAGAGCAAAAGCAAAGCGAATGAGCAGAGGATATGTGGTTTTTCTTGCGGCTATTTCTGTTGTAGCATTACTGATGTGTGTGAAATACCTGCAATTAAGATCTCAGATTACAACGCAGCTTAAAGAGATTGCCGCAGCTGAGTCTGAACTCAGTCAGCTGAAGGCAGACAACGATGCACTTTATAACAGCGTTGTTGCATCTGTGGATCTGGAGTATATTAAAAATGTAGCGATGAATCGTCTGGGAATGAAATATCCGGATGAGGATCAACTTTATCAGTTCAATACGGCCGGAAATAGTTATGTTCGTCAGTATCAGAATATACCGGACGTAAAATAAACAGGTGGTTGTGTGCAGAAAAAAAGAAGTAAAAGAAGAAATAAAAGGAACCCTTTTTTATTCAGAAAAATTAACAGTAGGATGAGTGTAAAGCTGGTAGGCCTGTTTGGTGCGGTCGTACTGGCTTTAGTAGCTTTAAGTATACGAATAACGTATATTAATGCAAGTGAAGGAAATCAATACAAAAAGCAGGTTTTGAGCCAGTCACAACAAAAATATGAAAGCCGTGTCATTCCTTTTAAGCGGGGAGACATTCTGGATCGCAACGGTGCTGTGCTCGCTACCAGTGAGAAGGTATATAAAATTATCCTTGACTGCAAAGTGGTGAATTCCAAGGAAGATTATATTGAACCTACAATCAAAGCCATGGTGGAGGTACTGGGAATTGACGAGGCGGTCATCCGGGAGAAACTGGAAAATGAAGATACAAAGTCCAGCCAGTACCAGATTATGAAGACAAATGTGCCCATTACAACGAAAAAAGAGTTTGAGCAGTACACAGATGTGACATCAGAGGAGGCAAAACAAACGCTTACCGCGGAAGAACGGTCAGAGAGAAGTAAGATCAAAGGTGTATGGTTTGAAGAGAATTATCTCAGAACCTATCCTCTTGGTTCAACAGCCTGTGATCTGATCGGTTTTACGTATACTGGTGATACGGCGGACTGGGGAATTGAAGGCTATTACTCCAGTACCCTGAATGGTGTCAATGGAAGAAAATATGGGTATTTTAATTCTGATGCGGACGTTGAGCAGACGATCATTGAACCGGAGAATGGCAACAGTGTAATTTCCACCATTGACGTTAATATCCAGCAGATTGTGGAAAAACACATTCAGACATTGATGGATGCACTGATGTATGGTCCCAGAGGAAACAAGGGGGCGGAGAATGTCGGTGTCATTGTGGCAGATCCTAACAACGGGGACATCCTTGCTATGGCCAGCAGTGATCCTTATGATCTGAACAATCCCAGAAATCTGGAAGATTTTTATTCGGCAGAAGAAATTGCAGCTATGGATAATGATGAAATGCTGGATGCACTATATGGAATCTGGAAAAATTATTGCATTAGTGATGCTTTCGAGCCGGGTTCCACGGTAAAACCTCTGACGGTAGCCGGTGCTTTGCAGTCAAATTCTATCTTATCCAGTGATACTTTTGAGTGCGACGGTTATCAGATGTTCGGAGATACCAGAATACGATGTATAGTTTATCCGGGCGCTCATGGAACAGAAACGTTATCGGATTTGATTGCAGATTCCTGTAATGACGGTCTGATGCAGATTGGCGCAGAGATGGGGGCACAGGAGTTTCTCAAGTATCAGAAAATCTTTAATTTTGGGTCATCAACAGGGATAGACCTTCCAGGTGAAGCCAGTGGCCTGATCCATTCTGAATCTGCGCTGTCAAAACAAAGCACAGAGCTTGCCTGTGCGGCATTTGGTCAGGGATATACCTGCACGATGCTGCAGGAAATCATGGCAATCTGTTCTGCTATCAACGGAGGATATTACTATCAGCCACGTGTGGTGGATAAAGTTCTGGATGAAAACGGTAACGTGGTTAAAACCATGGAGCCTGTTGTGTCAAGACAGACGATTTCCTCAGACGTATCAGCACTGATTCGACAGTATATGGGAGCAGTGTGCGAGAAAGGCGGAACCGGTTACGGTGCAAAAGTAGATGGATACAGTATGGGAGGAAAGACCGGGACTGCACAGAAAGGTAAAAGGGAAGATAAAAAATATATTGTGTCTTTTATCGGCTTTGCTCCGCTGGACAATCCGCAGGTGGTTGTGTATGTGGTTGTAGATGAGCCAAACGCGGAGTATCAGGCTGACAGTAAATATGCACAGTATCTGTATAAAAAAATTATGACAGAAATCCTGCCGTATCTGAATATCTTTCTGGATCAGGAGCTGACCGGAAAAGAGAGCGAAGCCATGTTATATATGGAAAATGAAATTGAAGCTAATGCGGTGAAAAATCGTGAGAAAGCAGAGCGTCTGAAAAGAGAGGCAGAAGAAGGCGGGACTCAAGAAGCCGGTGGGGCATCAGAAGTAGGGGATGGTAGTCAGACACCGGAAACCGATGACGGAAACAGTGGAATAACGGTACCTGATGATGGAATACAGGAGGGAACCGATGATCCGAATGTACCTGAACCGGAAGATAGTGATGAAGAACCAGTTCTCGACAACAAACAGGAAAGCGATGGAATCACCAACGAAGAGGCAAACCTGGGACGCGGAAACTAAAAGGTAATAACCTCACAGAGGTATCTATATAATGTATAGATATCCTCTGTGGGGTTTTTTCATGCGTAAAAATAAGACTTTTCACAAGAAAAAGACGGTGGTGGTCTTTCTGGTATGTGCCGCTCTTCTGGTTGGACTGGCAGGACGACTGGTATATCTGATGGTATTTCGTTCGGATTATTATGCACAGAAGGCAGATGATCTCCATGAAAGAGAGCGTAAAATCAAAGCAGCCCGCGGGAGGATTCTCGATTGTAATGGCACGGTTCTTGCTGCTAATAAGACAGTCTGCACGATATCTGTCATACACAGCCAAATTGAAGAGCCTGAAAAAGTAAAAGCGATGCTGGTGAAAGAATTGGGGATATCTGAGGAGGAAGCAAAGAAGAGAGTGGAAAAAGTCTCATCCATTGAGCGCGTGAAGACAAATGTAGAAAAGGAAGTGGGGGACAGGATTCGGGAGTACAATCTCAGCGGCGTGAAAGTGGATGAAGATTTTAAGAGGTACTATCCTTATGGTACACTGGCATCCCGGGTGCTTGGATTTACAGGGGGAGATAATCAGGGAATTATAGGTCTGGAGGTTAAGTATGAGGATGTGCTGAAGGGGATTGATGGAAGGATTCTGACCACAACAGATGCCAGAGGGGTGGAACTCAATGGAATCGGTGAGAGCCGGGTGGAGCCGGTGGCCGGTTATGACCTTACTATCAGTCTGGATCGGAATATACAGGAATATGCACAACAGGAGGCACTGCGTGTAATGGAACAAAAGGAGGCAGATGCGGTCTCCATTATTCTGATGAATCCCCAGGATGGCTCCATCTATGCCTGCGTAAATGTACCAGAATTCGACCTGAACCAGCCATTTACCTTGAATAACGGGCTGAGCAATGAGGATTTTACCCAGGAGGAACTGCAGAATCAACTGAATCAGATGTGGAGAAATCCCAGTATTAATGATACCTATGAACCGGGATCAACATTTAAAGTCATCACTGCTTCCGCAGGTCTGGAAGCCGGCGTGGTGACGCTGGAGGATACCTTCAGCTGTCCGGGATTCCGGATTGTAGAAGACAGGCGTATCCACTGTGCCAGAAGAACCGGTCACGGAGGGGAAACCTTTCTTCAGGGAATTGAAAATTCCTGCAATCCGGTATTTATTGATGTGGCAATGCGTCTGGGTGTGGATGATTTCTGTAAATATTTTAAAAAATTTGGTCTGATGGAGAAGACAGGAATTGATCTGCCCGGGGAAGCCGGAACGATTATGCATAAACAGGAAAATATCGGTCTTGTGGAACTTGCCACCATGTCTTTTGGTCAGTCATTTCAGATCACTCCTATTCAGCTGGCATCTACTGTCTGTTCCCTTATTAACGGCGGGCAGAGAATTACCCCTCATTTCGCGGTGGAAGCAAGAGACAGTGACGGAGTCCTGATTAAACAGTATAACTATGGGAAAGGAGAAAGAATTTTATCAGAGGAAACTTCCGAAAAAATGAGATATGCACTGGAAATGGTGGTACAGGAAGGAGGAGGAAAGAATGGTCAGGTAGAAGGTTACAGGATTGGAGGAAAGACAGCCACATCCCAGACTCTTCCGCGAAGCGCCCATCGGTATATTTCTTCTTTTATCGGTTTTGCTCCTGCGGATGATCCTGTAATTCTGGGGCTGTGTATTATTTACAATCCTCAGGGGATTTATTATGGGGGAACAATTGCAGCTCCGGTTATAAAAAATATATTTTCGAATATTCTGCCTTACATGGGACTTTAATAGTTGATGTATTTTGCGAAAAGTATTATACTTATGGAGAAAATAAAGATGTGAATCCGGCATCTGTCGGATTTTCATGACAAAGTACGAGGTGAGTTATGAATTATAATGTAGTGATTCCGGTAATTATAGCATTTGTAATCAGTGCGGTCCTTGGACCGGTGATTATTCCTTTCCTGAGAAGGCTGAAAGCTTCTCAGACAGAGCGTACCGATGGTGTGAAGTCCCATCTGTCAAAAGCGGGTACTCCGACCATGGGCGGTCTGATCTTCCTGATCGCTGTCACCGTAACGTCTCTGTTCTATGTGAAAGATTATCCGAATGTAATACCGATTCTGTTCCTGACACTGGGATTTGGTCTGATCGGATTTCTGGACGATTATCTGAAAGTTGTTTTGAAACGTTCTGACGGGCTGCTTCCATGGCAGAAAATGATCGGTCAGATCGTTGTTACTGCCGTATTTGCATTCTACCTGATTCGTTTCACCGATGTGGAACTGACGCTTCTTGTTCCGTTTTCCGGAGGGTATTACTGGAATATCGGCTGGCTGGCAGTGCCGCTGATGTTTGTGGCAGTGATCGGAACCGTCAATGGTGTAAACTTTACTGACGGACTGGATGGACTTGCTTCCAGCGTTACTATTATGGTGGCAACCTTTTTCTCTGTAGTTGCCATCGGAACACACAGTGGAATCGAACCGATTACCTGTGCGGTTGTGGGTTCTCTGATGGGATTTCTGCTGTTCAATGTATTTCCGGCAAAAGTTTTCATGGGAGATACAGGATCTCTGGCTCTCGGTGGTTTTGTGGCAGGAACGGCATATATGCTGCAGATGCCGCTGTTTATTATTCTGGTGGGATTGATTTATCTGGTGGAAGTGGCGTCTGTTATCATTCAGGTGACATATTTTAAAAAGACAGGTGGTAAGAGAATCTTTAAAATGGCGCCGATTCATCATCATTTTGAACTTTGCGGATGGTCAGAGACAAGAATCGTTGCTGTATTTTCCATTATTACGGCAATCCTCTGCATGATCGCCCTGCTTGCCATGTAGAATTGTATTTGAGAAGGAGACAGTAAGAAAGATATGAGTTTAGAAGGAAAGAAAGTATTGGTATTTGGTTCCGGAATCAGCGGTATCGGAGCAGCAGACCTGCTGAACGCTGTAGGTGCCTGTCCTGTCATCTATGACGGCAATGACCGGCTGAATGCGGAAGATATCCGCAGCAAGCTGAAAGATGGAAAAGATGTTCCGGTGGTTCTTGGTGAACTGCCGCAGGAAGTTCGAGAAGGGCTGGATCTGGTAGTACTCAGCCCCGGTGTGCCCACAGACCTGCCTCTGGTAAATGAATTGAGAGAACAGGGTCTGAAAATCTGGGGGGAAGTGGAACTGGCCTATCAGATGGGAAAAGGACGCGTTCTTGCTATTACCGGAACGAATGGAAAAACAACAACCACAGCTATGCTGGGTAAAATTATGAGTGATTATCTGGACAGTGTTTTTGTGGTGGGAAATATCGGAACGCCGTATACTTCGGCTGCCCTGCAGATGAAAGATGATACGGTTACTGTGGCAGAAATCAGCAGCTTCCAGCTGGAAACAATTGAGGATTTCTGCCCGCAGGTCAGTGCGATTCTGAATATTACCGAGGATCATCTGAATCGCCATCATACCATGGAAGAATACATACGTGTGAAGGAGCTGATCACCTGCAACCAGACGAAGGAGCAGGTATGTGTCTTGAATTATGAAGATCTGACTCTGCGTGAGTTCGGAGCGCATGCACCGGCAAAGGTTGTATATTTCTCCAGTATCCAGAAACTTCCGGAAGGTATTTATCTGGATGGAAAGAACATTGTGCTGAAAGACGGAGAGAAGGAGATTGTGATTACTTCCACTGACAGATTGAAGATTCTGGGAAGACACAATCATGAGAATACCATGGCCGCTGCTGCGATGGCTTATTATGCCGGTGTTCCGGTGGAGAGCATCCGCACCAGTGTGGAAAGTTTTACGGCCGTGGAACACAGGATTGAATATGTAACAGAAAAGCAGGGTGTGGTATATTACAACGATTCTAAGGGAACCAATCCGGATGCGGCTATCAAGGGAATTCAGGCGATGGATCGTCCCACGATTCTGATCGGCGGCGGATATGATAAGGAGTCCTCTTATGAAGAATGGATTCAGGCATTTGACGGCAAGGTGAGATATCTGGTGTTGATCGGTCAGACCCGTGAGAAGATTCAGGATGCAGCACACCGGTGTGGATTTAAGAATACCATTCTTGCAGATAATCTGGAAGAAGCTGTGAAATTGTGTGCAAGCCTGGCACGCCATGGGGATGCAGTTCTCCTGTCGCCTGCCTGTGCCAGCTGGGGACAGTTTGATAATTACGAGCAGAGAGGAAGAAAGTTTAAAGAATATGTCCATGCTCTGCCGGATGAAGAAGAGTGAAGCGATATTTAACAGTGACTGCAGACAGCCGTGCAGATGGGCTGTCTGTAGAACAGGTTCTGCGTCAGATAGCCGGATTTAGCAGACGGCAGATCAGCAGAGCCAAGTTCATACCAGATGGGATTATGAAAAACGGAATGCAGTGCAGGGTGACAGAGCGAGTGGTACCCGGCGACTGCATTCAGTTTTGTATAGAAGAAATTCATGAGACATCCGGGCATCTGGAGTCATTGGAACAACAGCTGCATATTCTTTATGAGGATGAAGACGTCCTTGTCGTAAAAAAGTCCCAGGGAATGGTTACCCATCCGAAGGGATGCCATTATGCCGATACCCTGGCCAATCAAGTGGTCTCGTATTATCGTGCACGTGGGGAGGAACATATGGTGCGGCCGGTAGGAAGGCTGGACAGGGAAACCGCAGGCATTGTGGTATTTGCCAAAAACAGTATTGCTGCAGCGAGACTGCAGGATCAGAGAGAGAAGGGAATATTCCAAAAGACATATCTGGCGGTTGTAGAGGGCTATTTGCCAGTGGATGGGTTAGAATATCAGATAGACGAGCCGATAAAACCGGATCCGGAAAACCGGCTGAAAATGGTTACGGCACCGGATGGAAAAAGGGCTGTCACCCACTATAAGATTTTACAGAGCTGTCAGAACAGTTCGTTGGCAGAAATCTGGCTGGAGACCGGAAGAACTCATCAGATTCGTGTGCATATGGCGGCACTGGGGCATCCCCTGCGGGGAGATCTTTTGTACGGAACTTGTAAGAAAGGTGATTCCGGTGCGTGGCTCCATGCCTGGAAAGTCGTTTTCTGTCAGCCTGTGACAGGTGCAGAGATTCATCTGGAAGCACCTGTTCCCGAATACTTTCTGCACATGTAACCGGAAGCTTCCGCATAGATTATATAAAATTGATATTTCCGCAGGCGGGAAATTCCGGAACAATGTGGAAATGCGGGGAGAATATCGAATGCGGGTATTTGCAAATCAGCCGGCAGTTCGTCGGAAAAAAGCAGATCTGACACTTCTGGTTCTTGTGGTACTCCTCCTGATTGTGGGGCTGGTTCTCCTGTACAGCACCAGTACCTATAACGGGCGGGTAAAATTTCATGATGAGACATATTATTTCAAAAAACAGCTGTTTGCCACACTTCTTGGCGGAGTTGCCATGTACCTGGTGGCCGGGATTGACTACCATGTGACAGCCAGGTTTGCAGTACCCCTGTACCTGTGTTCTCTGGTACTTTCCACAGCTGTTTTATTTTTCGGACAGGAATACAATGGCTCCAGGCGCTGGCTGGCACTGGGGCCATTGTCTTTTCAGCCTTCGGAATTTGCTAAAGTGGCGGTGGTCATTTTTCTTGCCCGTATGATCAGTGAAAGCAAAAAGAGAACTGACAGTCTCTGGTTTATGATTCGTACCATGGGTGCTCTGCTTCCTGTGGTGGGGCTGGTAGGGACCAATAACCTGAGCACCGCGATTATTATCCTGGGAATTGGTGTCATCCTGATTTTTGTTGCGCATCCCCGTTATCTGCCTTTTCTCGGAGTGGGGGCAGCCGGAATCGGATTTGTCGGGATATTTCTCAGTATGGAAAGCTATCGCCTGGAGCGGCTGGCTGTCTGGCGCAATCCGGAACAGTATGAAAAAGGTTTCCAGACGATACAGGGATTGTATGCCATAGGAAGCGGCGGCATTTTCGGGAAAGGACTGGGAAGCAGCCTGCAGAAACTGGGATTTGTGCCGGAAGCGCAGAATGACATGATATTTTCTATCATATGCGAGGAGACTGGGCTTCTGGGAGCCATGCTGGTGATGCTGATATTTGGTCTGCTGATCTGGCGGTTAATGGTAAATGCTGTCCATGCACCGGATCTTCTGGGGGAACTGATCTGTACGGGGATTATGGGACATATGGCTATTCAGGTGATACTGAATATCGCAGTGGTAACAAATACCATTCCCAATACGGGAATTACCCTGCCTTTTATCAGTTACGGAGGAACTTCCGTTCTGTTTTTGATGAGTGAGATGGGTCTGGCGCTTTCCGTCAGCCGCTATCATCAGTGGCAGGCAGGAACCAAATAGCTGCTTCTGCATATGATAGAATAAGAGGAGCTGGAGAGTGCAGCCTGTGGGAGAAATATGGATCAAGGGAGGAACTCCGCTGTCCGGCCAGGTATCGGTACAGGGTTCCAAGAATGCGGCTTTGCCTATGATGGCGGCCGCACTTTTACATGATGGGAAAACAGTCTTACATCATTGTCCGCGGATTGCTGATGTTTTAGTTATGGAACAGATACTGAACAGACTGGGTGTGAAAACCAGATGGCAGGATCATACCCTGGAAATCGACTGCAGAAAAATAGTGGGATATGAGATTGATAATGAATTGGCCGGTTCCATGCGTTCTTCTGTGATTTTGATGGGGAGCATGATATCCAGGCAGGGACAGGTGAAGATTGCATATCCGGGAGGGTGTACGATCGGGAAACGTCCCATAGACCTTCATCTGAAAGTATTTCAGAACATGGGGGTTAATATTCGGGAAGAGGAGAAGGGACTGTGGGCAGGCAGCAGTACACGGCTTCAGGGAACGACAGTTGAATTTCCTGTTTCCAGTGTGGGTGCCACAGAAAATGCACTGCTTGCTGCTGTTAAAGCAAAAGGAGAGACTGTTCTGAAAAACTGTGCTCTGGAGCCGGAAATCCGCCATTTGTGTTATTTCCTTCAGGCCATGGGAGCTGAGATCGGTGGAATAGGAACGGATACGCTGTGGATTCGAGGCGTGTGCACGCTCAGAGATGTGGAATATACGGTTCCTCCGGACCGGATTGTGGCCGGAACCTGTCTCTATGCAGCGGCCGCTACCCGGGGGAAAATCGTCCTGGAGCATGCACCTGTGGAGGAAATGGAGGCAGTTCTGCAGGTATATGAGAAAATGGGTGGACAATGGGTCTGTAACAGTGGTAAACTAAAGACGGATGCTCGTGAAATCAGGTATCCGGTTTCTTTGACAGAGACAGCAAGGTATCCGGGATTTCCTACGGATATGCAGTCTATTCTGATGGCTGTGCTTCTGACTGTTCCGGGAGAAAGCCGCATCCGTGAAACGATTTTTGAAGACCGGTATAAGGTCGTACCGGAACTGGCACGGATGGGAGGCTGTATTGCTGTAACAGGAAAAGATGCCTGGATACGGGGAGGGATTCCGCTGTGCGGCGCAAAAGTGAAGGCTCTGGAACTGAGGGGAGCGGCTGCACTTGTGATCGCTGCACTGGCAGCAGAAGGAGAAAGTCTGATAAGTAATTCCCATTTCCTGGAACGAGGTTATGAGGAATTTGAAAATGTTATTTCGAAACTTGGCGGAAAGATAGAGATAAGGGGAAAGATGGGTTGATGAGAAGAACATATAGAAGAATTCAGCTTACAAAAGAAGGAAAGAAAGCAGCCGCCTGTATCGCAGCAGGTGCTGCCCTGCTGGCGCTGCTTTTATTTTTTCTGTTGTTTCGTGTGACCAGCGTAGAAGTTGTTGGAAGTACCAAGTATACAGACGAGGAAATAAAAGGGTATGCCCTGGAAAGTCCTCTGACATCGAATACGGTATTGGCGATGACGTTCAAAAGTCATATGGAAGCGGATAATATTCCTTTTGTGGAATCCTTTGACCTTGAGCGGCTGAGCAGGCAAAAACTGCGTATTCATGTCAATGAAAAGAAAATCATAGGATATATTGTGGAAGGAACGGACAAGCTGTATTTTGATAAGGATGGACTGGTGGTGGAACTGGTATCCATGGACGAAGAGGAAATCGCACAGATGGAGTCGGAACAAACACAGCTTGAAGAATTAAAACAGCAGGCAGAAGCGGAGGAGGCACTGCAGAGAGCAAAAGAAGCAGAAGCAGCTCTGACCGGACATGTTCAGGAAGAAGAGGATGATGGAGAAGAGGGGGAATCTCAGCCTGTTCAGGAAGTGCAGATGATTCAGGCAGAAGAAGTAAATCAGGGAAATGAAAATGCCACGGAATTTCATGCAGCGGTTACTGACGTTCCCAGGGTATTGGGAATTACAGAGGGGAGTGTTTCTCTGGGAGAAAAAATAGATGCAGTTGATCAAGGTGTATTTAATACTGTTCTGGGAATTACCCGTATGGTAGAAAAGTATGGGATTCTTCCAGAGATAGTATTGTTCAATGAGAATCTGGAAATCACGCTGGTATACCAGGAGGGGAATATTCACTGTGAGCTGGGCAAAGATACATTGCTGGAAGAGAAAATAACCAGAGTTGCGGCTATCATGCCCAAAATGAAAGAATATACAGGGATACTTCATCTGGAAGATTATACGGAAGACACGACAAATATTATTTTTTCAAAAGAAAGTCTGTATACTTTAAAAAGCAGGATTGCGGAAGCCGGAGGAATGGATGAGTCAGATCCTGCAGAATATGATGTTCCAACAGAAGGAGATGCAGCTCAGACGGGAGACGATTCTCAGGGCACAGAAGGTAATAGTTACGATACTGCAGGTAATCCGACGGAATAAAATGCAAAAAATATGAGAATTTCAAAAAAAAGAGTTGATTAATTGGAAAAGAGATTATATTATATATCTATATGTAACTAATTTTGATAAGACAGATAGTACCCGGAAGGGAATAATAGATGCGTAAGCAAAGAAGGAGGAAGTACTTTGTTAGAAATTATGACAAACGAAGCTGAATCATCTGCAAAGATTATTGTAATCGGTGTAGGTGGAGCTGGTAATAATGCAGTGAATCGTATGGTGGAAGAAACAATCGGTGGGGTTGAATTTGTTGGAGTGAATACAGATAAACAGGCATTGACTCTGTGTAAAGCACCGACAGTTCTTCAGATTGGTGAAAAACTTACCAAAGGTCTTGGTGCAGGAGCTAAGCCTGAGATCGGTGAAAAAGCTGCAGAAGAAAGTACAGAAGAGATCCGCCAGCTGATGGAAGGTGCCGACATGGTATTCGTTACCTGCGGTATGGGCGGCGGAACCGGTACTGGTGCAGCACCGGTTGTTGCTGGCATCGCTAAGGAGATGGGTATTCTTACTGTTGGTGTAGTTACCAAACCTTTCCGTTTTGAAGCAAAGACCCGTATGAGCAACGCTCTGATGGGTATTGATAAATTAAAAGACAATGTAGATACTTTGATTGTAATCCCGAATGACAAACTGCTGGAGATCGTAGATCGCCGTACCACCATGCCGGAAGCTCTGAAAAAGGCTGATGAAGTGCTGCAGCAGGCTGTACAGGGAATTACCGATTTGATTAATATGCCGGCTCTGATCAATCTGGATTTCGCAGATGTTCAGACTGTTATGAAAGACAAAGGTATCGCTCATATCGGTATCGGTGAAGCCAAAGGTGATGACAAAGCTCTGGAAGCTGTTCAGCAGGCTGTATCCAGTCCTCTGCTGGAGACAACCATTCAGGGTGCAAGCCACGTGATCATCAATATTTCCGGAGATATTTCTCTTATGGATGCAAACGATGCTGCAAGCTATGTACAGAGTCTGGCTGGCGAGGATGCAAATATTATCTTTGGTGCCATGTATGATGATACTGCTGTGGATTCTGCAAAGATTACAGTTATCGCTACCGGACTGAACGATGCAACAGCAAAACAACCCAGCGTGAGCAAAGTTTCCGCTGTTAAGTCTTCTGGAGTAAAGGCTGAAACCGCTGCAAGTACAGTTCCGGAAAGACCGTCATTTTCATCAGGGATGACGATGCCAAGCTACCAGATGCCGAAGCCATCCGTAAGTGCACCAACCGGAAGCACTGTTCCGAAAAAAGATATCCAGATTCCGGATTTTCTGAGAAGAAGATAAAATGAAAATATGAAAAAGAATCCTGCTTTGCAGGATCCTTTTTCATATTTAGGAAAGTAAGTACTTTGGATTATGAAATCAAATTGTGAAAAATAAGAGTTTTTATAATGAAAAAAAATGAATTAATCATGATTTATGGAAAAGACTATAAGGAGATGACAAAAACTCTTCTGAAAGAAGCTCATCTTGCCGATCTGATACCGGATTCTGACAGCCGGATCGGTATCAAGCCAAATCTGGTGGCACCTACAGAGGCTTCCTGGGGAGCCACCACGCACCCGGAAGTGACAGCGGGGATTATTGAATATCTGCAGGAAGCAGGATTTCGCCAGATTGTCATGCTGGAAGGTTCCTGGGTGGGTGACAAAACACAGGAGGCGATAGAAGTCTGTGGATATAATGTATTATCCGAGAAATATGGGGTTCCTTTTCTGGATATGCAGAAAGATACTTCTGTGAAAAAAGACTGTGGGGGAATGGAATTAAAAATCTGCAGTCAGGCAGATAATCTTGACTTCCTGATCAATGTACCGGTGATGAAAGGGCATTGCCAGACGAAAATCACCTGTGCACTGAAAAATATGAAAGGTTTGATTCCAAATGCGGAAAAACGTCATTTTCATAGTATGGGGCTTCACCGTCCAATTGCTCATCTTTCTATGGGGATTCGGCAGGATTTTATTGTGGTAGATAATATCTGCGGTGACTGGGATTTTGAGGATGGAGGCAATCCGGTGATTATGAATCGCATTCTGGCGGGGCGTGATCCGGTGCTCGTGGATGCCTGGGTGTGCCGGGAAATGGGATATGAGGTGGAAGAGATTCCATATGTTTCTATGGCTGCTGAGCTTGGTGTGGGATGTGCAGATTTGTCTCAGGCAGATATCCGTTCTCTGAATCAGCCGGAGATTGAGAACATTGATACAGGAAAAAGAAAAATTGTGGAATTGCGGGATGCTGTGGAGGAAGTGGAGTCCTGCAGTGCCTGTTACGGTTATCTGATTCCGGCACTGGATCAGTTAAAGGAAGAGGGATTATTGGAACATCTCAGATGCAAAATAGCCATCGGGCAGGGATATCGGGGAAAAACCGGAAAACTGGGCATTGGACACTGTACCAGGGCATTTGCATGTCATCTGGATGGTTGTCCTCCCACAGAACAGGAAATCTATGAATTTTTAAAAAAATATATTAAGGAGACGTGTGAAAATGAAAATATTGTTTTATGATACGAAAAGTTATGACAGGGAATCTTTTGACAGTAAAGCAGCGGAATATCCGGAGATTCAGATTGAGTATCTCAAGTCAGAATTATCCCCCAGTACCGCCCCGCTGGCACAGGGTTATGATGCAGTCTGCGCATTTGTGAGCAGTGATGTGGGAACAGAGACCATTGATGTACTTCATTCCTGCGGAGTAAAACTGATACTCATGCGCTGTGCCGGTTTTAATAATGTAGATATTGAGAAAGCCAAAGCGTGTGGGATGAAAGTGATGCGAGTGCCGGGATATTCGCCCGAAGCAGTGGCAGAACATGCCATGGCACTGGCATTGGCTGCGAATCGCAGGATTCATAAAGGATATGTGCGTGTAAGGGAAAATGACTTCAGTCTGGGCGGAATGCAGGGCACAAATTTTTACCGGAAAACAGCGGGAATTGTGGGAACCGGAAAAATAGGAGCAGCCATGGCAAGAATCTGCCATGGATTTGGCATGAAAGTAATTGCCTATGACGTTTACCCCAATCCGGAGCTGGACTTTGTGACCTATGTGACGCTGGATGAACTTTTGGCTCAGAGCGACCTGATTTCCCTGCATTGTCCCCTGATGGATGAGACCTATCATCTGATTAATCGGGAAACCATACAGAAAATGAAAGACGGTGTGATACTGGTCAACACTTCCCGCGGCGGTCTTGTAAAGACAAATGACCTGATTGAGGGAATCCGTGCAAGAAAATTCTTTGCGGTAGGTCTTGACGTATACGAGGAAGAAAAGAAAAATGTATTCGAGGACCGTTCAGATGAAATTATGGAAACATCCATCACCGCACGGCTTCTTTCTTTTCCTAATGTGATCATCACTTCCCATCAGGGATTCTTCACTTATGAGGCACTGGATGCCATCAGTGAAACTACACTGAATAATGCCAGGGCGTTTGAACGGGGAGAGATAAGTGGGAATGAGGTAGAATAAAAAAGTTAGTATAAAAAAATGCTGAAAAGTTAAAAAAACACTTGCATTTCATCTGATATTCTGATATCATTAATTCTGGTTTTAGCGAACCAGAATTTGCCGCTGTGGCGGAATTGGCAGACGCACTTGACTCAAAATCAAGCGGTTAACAGCCGTGCCGGTTCGAGTCCGGCCAGCGGCACTAGAAAAGCTCCGATTGTTCGGGGCTTTTTTGTTAATCAGGCTGCGGACAGGGACGGTTCTTTGTTCTGCTGTATAAGACACAGAACTGTCCCTGTCTGCAGCATCAAAAAAGTATTAAGGAGGCTATATGATACTTGATTTAGTTGTATTGGTTATCGGTTTTATTTTATTGATTAAGGGAGCTGATTTTCTGGTTACAGGTGCAGCTGGGATAGCGGAACGGTTTCATATTCCGCAGATTGTGATCGGCTTGACGATTGTGGCATTTGGCACCAGTGCTCCGGAAGCGGCAATTAGTATTTCCGCAGGTATGAAAGGGGTAACAGGTATTTCCATCGGTAATGTACTGGGCAGCAACATTTTGAATATTCTGCTGATTCTGGGAATTACAGCCTGTATTGTTCCTCTGAAGGTGGAACGGAATACCATTCGGTTTGAAATTCCGTTTACAATTTTTATCACTGTTTTTATGGTGGCTGTGGGAGCTTTGAAGCACGAAATGGGATTAGTTGAAGGTGTTTGTCTTTGGGTTATGTTTCTCGCTTTCCTGTTTTATCTGCTGCAGATGGCGAGAAAGAATCAGGAAGTCAGAGAAGAATGTCCCCACAAAAAGCAGCCGGTATGGGTACTTTTGCTGGTTACGATTATTGGACTGGCAGCGATTATCTGGGGAAGTAATCTGACCGTAGACAGTGCATCTTCCATAGCATCACGGCTGGGAATGAGTGACCGTCTGATTGGTCTGACGATTGTGGCATTTGGTACATCATTGCCTGAGCTTGTTACTTCTGTGACAGCTGCCCGTAAGAATAACGTGGATATTGCCATTGGAAATATTGTGGGAAGTTGTATTTTCAATATATTGTTTGTTTTGGGAACCACCTGTCTGGTGGCAACGATACCGTATGCGTCCAAGTTCCTGGTGGATGGACTTGTCTGTATCGGAGCAACCACTCTTCTGTGGCTTTGTGTGGTGAAAACAAAAGAACTGAGAAGATGGGGAGGTATTCTATTCCTCCTCAGTTATGCCGGTTATTTTGCATATTTGATGATGTAGGAGGATTTTATCATGAATGAGACATTGAACACCTTAAAGACAAGACGAAGTGTGAGAGCTTATCTTACGGAACAGGTGAAGGAGGAACAGCTGCAGCAGGTTCCGGAGGCAAAACCAAGAAAAGAAAATTATATTTACAGGGTATAACAGTTATGGCGGGTAAGACAAACTGTGATACATGCAGTAATTATGTATATGACGATGAGCTGGAATGTTACTGTTGTGAGGTCAATCTGGATGAAGACGAAATGTACCGGTTTATGAGTGATACATTTTATAATTGTCCGTATTATCAATTGGATGACGAATACCGGATTGTAAGAAAACAGATGTGAGACAGGGAACGTTGGAAATTGAATTATACGGAGGAATAACATGTATAAATATAAAGATCAGAAAGAAATGAGAATGGCGATCAATGGGAGAATGATTTCCCTGATTGCAGGTGTTATGACAGGAACCACAGCATTATTTACCACAGTGCGGTATGCGATGAGTGCTTTTCAGATTGCTTCTCAGGCGGCCGGCGGTAATCAGGATCTGCTCGCACAGATGGAAGAAGTGGGAGCCAGCATCGGATATATGAGGGTTCTTGGCGTGGCTATGATTCTTGCGGCTATCGTGGAAGTTTTTGCAGCTATTATGAGTGTCCGGTTATGCAATCGTCTGGATAAGGCGTCAGTACTGATGAAGACAGCTATTGCACTGCTTGTGGTAGAAGTAATCGTACAGCTGATCGGACTGAAAGCGGGAGTTTTTATGCTGAATAATCTCATCATGCCCTGCTGTCTTCTGTGGTCCAGCTGGCAGTTGAAAAAACTCTTTAAAATATACCCGGACAGAAAATTTGCTGTTGAGCCAAATGTGAGAAATAAAAAGAAAAAAGAAGAGCCTGCACAGAAAAAAAGCATTGCTGAGAGGGCTAAGTTACAGGCGAAAGAAGAGATTTCTGTGGAAGAGGAAAACACAGAAGAGAATATGGAACAGTAACAGGCAAAAAGAATCCGCCCAAAAAGAATCCTGCTTTGCAGGATTCTTTTTTTGTGGTAAGTTCCCTGATAAAATGGTATACTTAGGACAGGGGAAGACCCTGTCCATGAATTGAAAGGGGAGGTATCTATGGCAAGAACGGTAGGAATCGGAATTCAGAATTTTGAAAAAATAATCACGAACAACTGCTTTTATGTGGATAAAACGGATTTTATCCGTGAGTGGTGGGAAAGTATGGATGATGTGACGTTGATCACCCGTCCGCGCCGCTTTGGAAAGACATTGACGATGAGTATGGTAGAGCAGTTTTTTTCTGTAGATTATGCCAATCGGGGGGATTTGTTTGAAGGGCTTTCCATCTGGAATCATGAAAAATACAGGGAATTGCAGGGAACGTATCCGGTGCTCAGTCTTTCCTTTGCTAACGTGAAAGAGAAAAATTACAAAACAACGAGAGAAAAAATTTGTCGCTTGTTGACAAATCTATATATTAAATATTCCTTCCTCAAAGAAAGTGAACTTCTGACAGATGCAGACAGAGCATTTTTTGATCGGATATTATCTGTGGAAATAAGTGACAGTGATGCAACGTTGGCGTTGTATCAATTAACGGATTATCTTTACCGATATTATGGGAAAAAAGTTATTATTCTGTTAGATGAGTATGATACTCCCATGCAGGAAGCCTATGTGGATGGATTTTGGGATGAGATGGTTGGATTTACCCGGAGTATGTTTAACGCAGCGTTCAAAACCAATCCGTGGCTGGAGCGGGGAATCATGACAGGAATTACAAGAGTCAGTAAGGAATCCATTTTTTCTGATTTGAATAATCTTGAGGTAGTGACTACAACTTCAGACAAATATGCAACTGCATTTGGATTTACGGAAGAAGAAGTATTTGCGGCATTGGATGAATGTGGTCTTTCATCAGAAAAGGAACAGGTGAAATATTGGTATGATGGTTTTACGTTTGGAAAGCATGAGGATATCTACAATCCCTGGTCTATTCTGAATTTTTTGGATAAAGGAGCTTTCAGAACCTATTGGGCTAACACTAGTTCCAACAGTCTGGTAGGAAAACTTTTGCGGGAAGGAAATCGAAGAATTAAAGAGAAGTTTGAACAATTACTGAAAGGAGAGTCGGTGTATTCTCCGATTGATGAGCAGATTGTATACAATCAGTTGAATGGTAATGAGAGAGCTGTGTGGAGTCTGCTTTTGGCGAGTGGGTATTTGAAAGTCATTTCTTATGAGAAATACAACGAAATTCCGGAGAACAGACACCCGCAATATGAACTCGCACTTACTAATATGGAAGTGAAGCTGATGTTTCTGAATATGGTGCGTGACTGGTTTTCAGATGCAGAAACAGATTATAATGATTTTATCAAAGCATTGCTTGCCGGAAATATAAAGGAAATGAATGCCTATATGAATCGTGTAGCTCTTCAGACATTCAGCTATTTTGATACTGGAAGAAGTCCGTCAGGGGCAGAACCTGAAAGATTTTACCATGGTTTTGTTTTAGGGCTGATGGTGGAATTGCAGGACAGATATGTGATTACATCCAACCGGGAAAGCGGATTTGGAAGATATGATGTGATGCTGGAACCACGCCATCCGGAGAAGAATGATGCAATTATTATGGAATTTAAGGTATATGACCCGGAGGATGAGAAAACACTGAGAGATACCGTGTGCGAGGCATTGAGTCAGATTGAACAGAAAAAATATGCTGCAATGCTTATAGAAAGAGGAATATCGGAAGAACATATCAGAAGTTATGGATTTGCATTTCAGGGAAAAACAGTTTTGATAGGATGATATTCGGACAGGGGACTGTCCCCTGTCCGGAAATTTAATTTGACAAAATCCATGTTTCTTACTACAATAGTCTGGTGACAAGCTTATCATGATTTGTTTGTGGCAGGAGAGTAGACCCCGGCGGGCAGAGTACGCTCTGTTTCGCAGGGGTTTTCAATATATATAATTCGAGGATTTGTATATGAGATTTTTTCATTTATCCGACCTTCATATAGGCAAACAGTTCTACGGCTATTCTCTCCTGAAGGATCAGGAGTGGATTCTTCATCAGGTTCTGGAACTGGCGAAGGAGAGAAAGCCGGATGCGATTTTGATTTCAGGTGATATTTATGATAAGTCGGTGCCGGCGGCGGAGGCTGTTGCGGTGCTGGATCGTTTTTTGACAGAGCTGACGCAGCTGGAACCGCGGATTCCGGTGATGATGATCAGTGGTAATCATGATTCTCCGGAACGTCTTTCATTTGCTTCCGGGATTCTGGAACATCAGCAGGTGTATCTGGCAGGGCTGCCGCCGGTGAGACCGGAGGAATTTATCAGGAAAGTGACACTGGAAGATGAATGGGGAAAGGTGGATTTCTGGCTTCTCCCTTATGTGAAGCCGGGATATGTGAAACAGTTATTTGCGGAAGAAGGAGCAGAAACCTGTCAGGATGCCGTGTGGAAGCTGTTGGAGCGGGAATCTGTGGATACCACCAGGCGAAATGTGATTCTGACCCACCAGTTTTATACGGCAGGCGGTGTAAACCCGAAGCAGAGTGAATCAGAGATTGTTGTGGTGGGTGGTCTGGATCAGGTGGATACCGGTTGTCTGGCTGGTTTTGAGTATGCGGCGCTTGGCCATATTCATCGCCCCCAGTCCATGGGACGGCCGTCTGTCCGCTACTGTGGAACGCCGCTGAAGTTTTCTGTCAGTGAGTGGAATCAGGAAAAGTCTCTGACTGAAGTAGAACTGAAGGAAAAGGGAAGTCAGCCGGAAATTATCCTGCACCCTCTGCAGCCCCTTCATGATGTGAAGATTCTGCGGGGGAATCTGGAAGAGATTTTGCAGCAGGCGGAAGAGGTCAGGAAAACAGAGGGCTCTGTGGATGAGGATTATGTCAGTGTGACATTGACGGATGAGCAGGAGCCCTATCAGCCCAAGGAACGCCTAGAAGCGGTATTTCCCAATATTCTGGAAGTGCGCATGGACAATTCCAGAACCAGACAGGAGTGGCTGCCGGAAGAAGTGCAGCCTGCAGCAGATCCGGAGGAAATGTTTGCAGGTTTTTTCCTTCAGATGCAGGGAAGAGAAATGGATGAAGAAGAGCAGCAGATTTTGCGTGAGGTATTTTCACATGTCAGGGAGGGGCAGGATTTATGAGGCCCATATATTTGAAAATGTCTGCTTTTGGTTCTTATGCCAATGAGACAGAGATTGATTTTACCAATGTGGAACAGGGTGTGTTTTTGATCACCGGTGATACAGGTTCCGGAAAAACAACTATTTTTGATGCCATTACCTTTGCTCTATATGGGCAGACCAGCGGAGGAAAGCGGGAGGGCACCATGATGCGGAGCCAGTATGCGGATCTGTCCACAAGAACATTTGTGGAATTGTTGTTTGAGTGCAGGGGAGAACGTTATCGGGTCATCCGGAATCCGGAGTATGAGAGAGAAAGCAAACGGAAGAAGAAAGACGGACAGCGTGCGGTGACAAAAGAGAAAGCCAGTGTGGAACTGTATCTTCCGGATGGGAGTCTTTATCCCGGGAACCGTCAGGAAATCAATGGGAAGCTGGTGGAAATCCTGGGGGTGGATGCCAGACAGTTTACACAGATTTCCATGATTGCCCAGGGAGAATTTCTGAAGCTTCTGCATGCCCGGTCAGATGAGAGAAAAGAAATATTTTCCAGGATATTTGATACCAGGATTTTCCGGAGTGTCCAGGAAGAATTGAAAAACCGGACGAAGCAGCTGTACGGACAGTTGGAGGACAACCGAAAGGCCTGTCTGCGGGAAATCCAGCAGCTGGAGGCGGAGGAAGAGTGTCTGCCCGGTATCCGGCAGCTGCTGGATCAGCTTCTGGATTCGTCTGCGAAGGAGCCTGATCTTGATCTGGAGGAGATCATCGGTGTTCAGATTCTTGAAGCAGATCGAACAGAATATGAGCTCCTTCAGGAGCAGGATAAAAACGTCAGGAAAGAACTGGATACACAAAACCGGGTCTACAGTATTTCCAGAGAGTATGCA
The DNA here is from genome assembly GCA_022764165.1 of Eubacterium sp. Taxonomy (GTDB): domain Bacteria; phylum Bacillota; class Clostridia; order Lachnospirales; family Lachnospiraceae; genus Oliverpabstia. The sequence continues at coordinate 115,792 of JALERM010000052.1, forward strand.
GAACGCTTTCGGGAACTGGATCGGATACGGGATGAGATAAAGAAGCTGGAAGCTCAGAAACAGCAGTGGGAAGTGCAGGAAGAAAAGATTGGCTGGGGACAAAAGAGCCTGGCAGTATTTCCTTTTGAGAAAGCCTGTAAAAAGGCGGCGGCAAACCGGGAAGAGACAGAGAAACGTCTGGAATACCTGACACAGTGGTTTGAAAGCCACGGTCAGGATGTGCAGGAGAAACTGCTGCAGATGGAGGAATGGAAAAAGTTTCAGAAGCGTCTGGAAGAACAGGAAGTTCCGGTCCTTCACCGGCTGGAACAATCGCTGGAACAGTACCGGGGACTGAAGACCAGGCTGAAAGAAATGGCATCGCTGGAGAAAAAATGGAAGACCGGGCAGGAAGCTTACCGGGAGGTAAATGAAGCGTATCAGAAGCTTGCCCAGGAGTATGAGCAGACCTATCAGATGTATTTCCGGGAACAGGCGGGAATTATGGCGGCAGATCTGTCAGAAGGACAGCCCTGTCCGGTGTGTGGTTCTCTCCATCATCCGCAGAAGGCAGTATTGTCGGAACAGGCACCCACCAGACAGCAGGTGGAAGAACTGAAGAAGAGGAGAGAAGAAGCGGAACAGAACAGGGATCAGAAGCAGAAAGAGCTGATGGAACTGTCCGGAAAGATGGAAAAGGAGCTGGCGGTTGTCCGGGAGATGGAGCGGCAGCTTCTGGGACAGGAACAGGAAGACAGTTCTCCGGAGCAGATACGCATCCGCTGGGAAACCTGGGAAAAACAGGCACTGCAAAGACTGAAAAAAGGGAAAAAACAGGTAGCAGATACCCAGGCCGGGCTGGAAAAGAGTACGGCGGCATATCAGAAGGCAGTTCAGGAGGAAAGTATCCGAAAAGGTCAGCGTGATGAAAATGAGAAACTGCTGGAACAGCAGAAAAAGCAGGAAGCGCAGGAATACAAAAAATATCTGAAAGAAATCCGTACGCAGGGATTTGCAGATGAGGTGCATTATCAAAGCTGCAGGATGGAACAGAAAGAAATTGAGAGGCTGCACAGTCAGCTGGAAAAATACCGAAAAAAATGTATGGAAGCGGAGCAGAAGAGAAAACTTCTGGAGCAGCAGCTGGACGGCAAAGAGCCGCCGGATATGAAAGCACTGGAAGAGAAACTGCAGGAACTGACGCAGCAGCTAAAAAATGTACAGAATCGTATGCGGAAAGTTTACAGCAGAAGAGAGAAAAATAAAGATGCACACAGAAAGCTGCAGCTTCTGAAAACAGAACGGACGGAACTCAGAAATAGATATGAAAAAGTTGGAAATATCAGCCGCACCGCCAACGGGAATCTGACAGGTTCTGTAAAAATGGATTTTGAATCTTATATGCAGCGGCAGTATTTTGAACAGATGATACAGTGTGCCAACCACCATTTGCAGAAAATGGCATCCGGTCAGTTTCTGCTGCGGTGCCGCAGTCTGGACAAATTGTCCACTCAGGCAAGCGCAGGGCTGGATCTGGACGTGTACAGTCTGGTGACAGGTAAGGTAAGAGATGTAAAAACCCTGTCCGGGGGCGAGTCTTTTATGGCGGCGCTGGCACTGGCCCTGGGGATGACGGATGTCATTACCAGAACAACCGGAGCCGTTCGTATGGATACACTGTTTATTGACGAGGGATTTGGCTCCCTGGATGAAAATTCCAGAGAACAGGCAATCCGCATTTTGCAGGGCCTGGCCTGCACCAGCCGTATGGTGGGGATCATTTCTCACGTGACGGAACTGAAGGATCAGATTCAGCAGCAGCTGATGGTAACGAAAGGCAAGCAGGGAAGTCAGGCAGTCTGGAGGTAAATATGGAATTAAATAAAGAAAATATGAAAAAAATTATGTTGTTGATTGTGTTTACGGTGTTAGTACTGGCATGTGCAATAAATTATAAGACCGTGTTCCAGTATATCGCTGTTTTCTTTGGAATTATCTTTCCCTTTGTACTGGGCGGGATTATTGCGTTTATTATCAATATTCCCATGCGGTCTCTGGAAAAAAATCTCTTCGGAAGAATTCCATGGAAGAAAAAAGAAAAACGAAAAGGGCTCATTCGGGGACTCAGTATGGTGACCGCCATGGCATTGATCGTTGCCGTTGTTGTACTGGTATTTTTTGTGGTTGTGCCGCAGCTGGGTGATACCGTTATGGAAGTAAGCAACAATATTGTACAGTTCTGGCCTAAGGTACAGGAATGGGCAATGAAAATTTTCTCAGATAATCCGGAAATTATGGAATGGGTGAATTCCATAGAAATTGATTGGGAAAGTCTGCTCAAACAGGCAATCAGTTTCCTGCAGACGGGTGCAGGCACCATTCTCGGATCCACGTTCAATGTGGCAAAAGTTATCGTGAACTTTGCAACTAATTTTGCAGTGGCATTTGTATTTGCTATTTACGTACTGCTTCAGAAAGAAAAACTGCAGGTTCAGATTCGGAAGGTGATGTATGCATTTTTGCCGGAACGTGTGGTGGAATCCACTTTGGATGTGTGCCGCCTGGCAAACAAGACATTTTCCAACTTCCTGACCGGTCAGTGTCTGGAAGCGGTGATTCTGGGATGTATGTTTGTGATTGCGATGAGCATTTTCCGTTTCCCGTATGCACTTTTAATTGGTGTTTTAATTGCATTTACGGCGCTGATTCCTATTTTTGGTGCATTTATCGGATGTGCAGTGGGAACATTTTTGATTCTGATTGAAAACCCGATGCAGGCACTGGGATTTATTATTCTGTTTTTGGTGCTGCAGCAGATCGAGGGAAATCTGATTTACCCCCATGTGGTGGGGAACTCTGTGGGACTTCCGTCTATCTGGGTGCTGGTAGCCGTAACACTGGGTGCCAGCCTGATGGGAGTTGCCGGTATGTTGATATTCATTCCTCTGCTATCAGTGATTTACACACTGTTTCGGAGGCATGTATATAAAAGACTTAAAAAAAGAAAGGTGTTAGAAAAATGTGAGTAAGTCGTGGCGATTCATCACCGCCATGCATACAGAAAGGGAGAGACATAAGATGATGAAGTATGGAGAAACAGAGAAAAAGAATGTAAAAACACTGGCAGATATGTACAAAGAATTTCTGGATGCCGGAAAAACAGAACGGGAGTGTGCAGCCAATATCAGCCGTATTGCCCGGGAACATGGATACCGTGATCTGGAGGAAATTTTGGAAAACGGGGAATCACTGAAAGCCGGCGATAAGGTATATGCAGTTAATATGAACAAGGCAGTTCTTATGATGGAAATCGGAACAGACCCGATGGAAAAGGGAATGCTGCTTGTTGGTTCTCATATTGATTCCCCGCGGCTGGATATCAAGCAGAAACCGTTATACGAAAACAGCGGAATGGCATATCTGGATACGCATTATTATGGCGGCATCAAAAAATATCAGTGGGTGGCATCGCCTCTGGCTCTTCACGGAACAGTAGTGAAAAAAGATGGAACAGTAATTGAGGTATCTATCGGAGAAAACCCTGAAGATCCGGTAATCGGTGTGACCGATATTCTGGTACATCTCTCTGCAAAACAGATGGAAAAACCGGGCAGTACCGTGATTGAAGGTGAGGCCCTGGATCTTCTGGTGGGAAGTACACCGGCAGAAAGTGAAGATGAAGAAAAGAAAGAAAATGCAGTAAAAGAATACATAAATCAGCTGCTGAAAGAAAAATATAATATCGAAGAAGAGGATTTTGTGTCTGCGGAACTGGAAGCGGTACCTGCCGGAAAAGCAAGAGATTTCGGACTGGATGCCAGCATGATCATGGCTTACGGACAGGATGACAGAATCTGTGCCTTCTGTTCTCTGATGGGATTTTTGTACAGCGAACAGACTTCAAAAACAAAAGTCTGCCTGTTCGTTGATAAAGAAGAGATTGGAAGTGTGGGTGCTACCGGTATGCATTCTCATTTCCTGGAAAATACAGCTGCCGAGGTTATGAATGCACTGGGACAGTATTCGGAACTGAAACTTCGCCGTGCTCTGAAAAATTCCAAAATGCTGTCAGCAGATGTAAGTGCAGGTTATGATCCTCTGTACAGCGAAGCTTTTGAGAAAAATAATTCCAGTTTCCTCGGAAAAGGACCGACGATCAACAAATACACCGGTTCCCGCGGAAAGAGCGGTTCCAATGATGCCAGTGCAGAATATCTCGGCAAACTCAGAGGAATATTTGACAGCCGCAATGTGGTATACCAGACCGCAGAACTTGGTAAAATAGATGTGGGCGGTGGCGGAACGATTGCTTATATACCGGCTGCTTACGGCATGGATGTGGTAGACCTGGGAATCCCGGTGCTTAACATGCATGCCCAGTATGAGATTTGTTCAAAAGTGGACGTATATGAAGCAAGCCGCTGCTACAAAGCATTTTACGACTTGATGTGACGAGCTTTTTAGAATTTGAGGAGCAGGAAGTGTGCCTCGCAGTAAGTACGGCGAGGTGTACTTGAATCAGGAGACAGATAAATATAAAGAATGAGAGACAGGGGAAGTGGAATGGAGAAGAAAGATTATCTGGAATTTGTTCTGGAAAAACTGCAGGACCGGATTCGCAGAATTGACAGTTCGATTCTCGAAGGTGAAAAAGAAATTGAAGGCATGCATGAGTATTACTGGGAAAATTATACGGAGATGGATCAGTACGGTTATGAGAATTTCGATAATCAGCAGGCACTCCTGACACAGATCAATACCAACCAGGCGCAGATGAAGATGAGGCGAAGACTGCTGAAAATGCTGGATTCCCCCTATTTTGCCCGTGTGGATTTTTGTTATGAGGATGAAGAAGAAGCCGAGATTTTTTATATCGGTATCGGCAATTTTGCGGAAAATGCCGGAGGTGTCCCGCTGGTTTATGACTGGCGGGCCCCGGTCAGCGGGCTGTTTTATGATTTTGACAAAGGGGATGCCTTTTACGAGGCCCCCGGCGGCAGGATGGAGGGTGAAATCACAGCCAAGTGGCAGTATAAGATCCGCCAGGGTAAGATGATTTACGCCTTTGAGAGCGATATCAAAATCGATGATGAAATCCTGAAGGCGGAGCTTGGCGGCAATGGCGATGTACAGCTGAAAAATATTATCCGCACCATTCAGAAAGAACAAAATGCCATCATTCGAAACACCAGTGACCGGATTCTGGTGATTCAGGGTGCGGCGGGAAGCGGGAAAACCTCTGTGGCCCTTCACAGGATTGCCTATCTTCTGTATCATGACAGAAAAAATCTGAAATCATCCAACATCCTGATTTTGTCACCCAACGGAATTTTCTCTGATTATATTTCCCACATTCTTCCGGAACTGGGAGAAGAAAATATCCAGGAAATGAGTTTTGATTTCTTTGCTTACCGGCAGCTTCGTGATACGGTGGCGGACTGTGAGGAAAAGTATGATCTGATCGAGCAGAACATGCGGGATTCCGGATGTGTGGATGCTTACCATCAGAAACAGTCAGGAGAATTTGTCAGCCAGATGGAAGGGTATCTTCTAATGCTGGAAGATGAACTGATGCAGTTTCAGGATGTGGATTTCCGCGGATATCGAATCAAATCTTCACAGGTTATTGACTTGTTTTATCATAAGTTTCTCGATATCCCCTTACTGTCCCGTATGGAGGCGGTGATGGAATATCTCATCGATGAATACGAGACGCTGGCAGGAAAAGACCTGGAGGAAGAAGAAAAACTGTATTTCCAGGAAAAATTCCTGCGCATGTACGAAACCAGAGATCTTTATGTAATCTATAACAGATTTCTGGAAAGCTGCGGATACCACACCCTTCCCGATGTACCTTATGAAAAAAGGATGCTGAAATATGAAGATGTCTATCCCATGCTTTACATGAAGTATCGCCTGTCACGGCCTGAACAGCGGAATAACATCAAGCATCTGGTCATAGATGAAATGCAGGATTACAGCCGGATGCAATATGAAATCCTGATGCAGTTGTTTCCCTGCCGGATGACGATTCTTGGTGATAAGGCGCAGACCATGGATGAAAAGCAACAGGATGTGACCCGTTTCCTTCCCCGGCTCATGCGTCATGGCTGCCGTGTGATCGAAATGAACAAAAGCTACCGCAATACCGTGGAAATCGCCCGCTATGCGGCAGAACTGGCAGGCATCAAAGACCTGGATCTCTTTGAACGGCACGGCAAACCGGTGACAGAAGAAACTTTTGATGATCTGACTGAAGCGGTGGAACAGATTACAAAAGCAGTCCGGCTGGGGACTGAGGCCTTTGAGACTGCTGCTGTACTCGCTATGACCGAGGAAGAAGCATGGGAAATCTATCATCTTCTGGAAACAAAGATGCCCGTAAACTACGTGGACCGAAACAGCAGTAACTTCCGCAAAGGTCTTACCGTCACCACTTTCTACCTGGCCAAAGGACTGGAATTCGATCAGGTCTTTACCATATATGGAAAACAAAAAGAAAATGCACTCATAAGGCAGGCAAAATACATTTGCGCCACACGGGCACTGCATGAATTGTATATGTATCAATTGCAATAGCTCCTTCTTCTTCCAAAATACAAAAGAGAGGTATATGGAATGAATACGAAAAAAACTGATTTTGTTATCCGCATGGCCCGTCTCTCGGATGCGGAACAGCTTCTGGAAATTTATCGCCCCTATGTGGAAAATACAGCGATTTCCTTTGAATATGAAGTACCTTCCGTGGAGGAGTTCAGAGAAAGAATCCGGAATACAATGGAAATGTATCCCTACTATGTGGCAGTAGATGATGAACGTATTCTGGGCTATGCCTACGTTTCACCTTTTAAAGCAAGAAAAGCGTATGACTGGGCGGTGGAGACGACTATTTATATACGTCAGGAATGCCGGGGAATGGGATGCGGAAAGGCATTGTATCTTGCTCTGGAAGAGATACTTCGCCGACAGAACATCATCAACATGAATGCCTGTATCGCCTATACAGACCACGAGGACGAACATCTGACCAATAAGAGCATGGAATTTCATGAACACATGGGATATCGCCTGGTGGGAACTTTCCACAAATGCGGATACAAATTTGGAAAGTGGTATGATATGATCTGGATGGAAAAAATAATACAGGAACATCCGGAGCACGCAGAACCAGTCATTCCTGTCGGGAAAATCATTTAGTGAATTTGGAAAAGGGACGGAGAATCTCTGGAAGTTTCCGTCCCTCTTCAAATCGATAAACAAAATTCGTAATCAATTCTGGCAAAGATATCCTTTGTTGTTCAATTCTTGTTCAATCAGATCCAGAGTGTCTTCAGAATCAGCGGATATGGTATGGTAATGATAACCGGAGGTCACATCCTTGAGGGGTGTGGATTTGCCGCTGTGTATTTCCTCCAGAAACTTTTTCACATCTCTTCGGGAAGACACATTAAGTTCCGCTCTCAGACAACCATAGACACGATGACGCACAAAAACATCCAAAGCGACACCTCCCAGATCAACAATGGTATTCAGTTCATCTTCCATATCTTCATCGGAATGAAATACTTTCATGGCACGTGTGACCCGCTGTGGGGCATTTATAAGATAACCACGGTTAGTGGATATAATATCATGGTGTTCTGCACGGATTAATGCCATATCCTGCACGATCACCTGCCTGCTGACAGAAAAATGCTCTGCCAGTGCGGTGCCGGAGATAGGTGAAGAAGCATGTGTCAGCATTTTGAGGATTTCCTGGCGTCTTTCTGTTCCTTTCATGATTGTCAGTCAGTCCTTTCTCATTTTTTGTTGGATATTTCGTAACTGTTCAGTACATGCATGTATACCAGTTAAAGTATTTTCTATTATATACCAGACTCTTCAAATACATCAAGTGCAAATTCAAGATATCAGTATAATTCACACCTGTATTGAATCCATAATTCAGATGTGCTAAACTTATGAAATATAAGGTGCCGGGGTGACTATGAACCCGTCCCCCAGTCACTTTTTTAGATAGAGAGGTAAGTTAAATGAATCCTGTAGTAAGTATTATTGTCCCGATTTATAATGCACAGGTGCAGCTGAATCGATGTATCGACAGTGTTTTGAATCAGGACTTTGAAGATTTTGAATTGATTCTGGTAAATGATGGAAGTAAAGATGCTTCCGGTGAGATTTGTGACAGGTATGCTGCGGAAGATGAGAGAATTCATGTGATTCATAAGGAAAATACGGGAGTATCGGACAGCAGGAATTGTGGAATTGATGCTGCAAAAGGTGAGTATCTGCAATTTCTTGACAGTGATGACTGGATTACCATGGATGCCACCAGTCTTCTGGTGAGGGCGGCAAAAGAATATCAATGTGATCTTGTCATTGCGGATTTTTATCGGGTGGTGGGAGAGCGTGTGTCTCCCAAGGGGGATATTCAGGAAGACAAGCTGCTGAGCAGGGAAGAGTTTGCGTCACTGATGATGGAAAAACCGGCGGATTTTTATTATGGAGTTCTCTGGAACAAGTTATATAGAAGAGAGATCGTGGAAAAGTATCATCTCCGCATGGATACTGATGTGAGCTGGTGTGAGGATTTCATGTTCAATCTGGAATATATCCGGAGGATTCAGACCATTTATCCGCTGCGGGTTCCGGTATATTATTATGTGAAGACAAAAGGTTCGCTGGTCAGTCAGGGAATGAGTATTACCAATACCATTAAAATGAAGAAAAATGTATTTGAGTATTACCATGCATTTTATCAGGATGTTTTCGGGGTTGAAAGCCATGAGAAAAGTCGTCTGCAGGTGTATCGGTTCCTTTTCGATGCGGCAGGGGATGGTCTGGTGCCTCCGGCCCTTCTGCCGGGTTCTTTTAAACTTGGTGAAGAACGGACACAGGTCAGTGATGAGATCCTGAGAGGTGAGGGATTCCTTCTGGAAATTTATCGGATGGAGAAGCTGCTTGACCGTCTTCTGGAGACTGTTGCCCTGAAAAATGATATGACTCTGGAGGAAGTGAGAATTCTTCTCTGTCTTTCGGAGGCAGGTGGGCTGTGCAGTAAAAAAGAACTGGCGGATATGTCCCGGATGACCAGAACAGGATTATCCCGAGTGGTTCAGAAACTTATGGGAAAGGGACTGATCGGCACGGAAGAGGGAGCAGGAAAGAAAAACGCCAAAGAAATAAAAACCCTGCCGGCATCGGAAATAATTATGAATGAAATATCCGCTGCCAAAAGGGATTGTTATCAGCTGATGTTTGCTGGCCTGGAGAGAGAAGAAATGGAACAGATTTACCGCATATCTTCCAGAATGCAGGAAAATATCCAGAGGGCTTTAAAATAGGGAGGAAAGTTATGTTATCATTTGCATGTGATTACGCAGAAGGAGCACATGAGAAAATTTTACAGAGATTGATAGAGACCAATCGGGAGCATCTTGCCGGATATGGCAGTGATCATTACTGTGAGAGTGCAAAAGAAAAAATCAGAAAGGTATGTGAATGCCCGCAGGCAGAGATTTCGTTCCTGGTGGGCGGTACACAGACAAACGCCGTGGTCATTGACGCTATGCTCCGACCCTATGAGGGAGTTGTGTGTGCACAGACCGGCCATATCAATGCCCATGAATCCGGTGCTATTGAATATACTGGACATAAAGTGATGGGAATTCCTCAGCACGAGGGAAAAATCTGTGCCGGGGAACTGGAAGCATTTCTGAAATGTTTCTGGGAAGATGAAAATTTTGAACATATGGTATTTCCGGGGATGGTGTATATTTCCCATCCTACGGAGTATGGAACTTTGTATAGTAAGCAGGAACTGACGGAAATATCCAATGTCTGCCGCAAATATAAAATACCATTGTATATGGATGGTGCTCGCCTGGGTTATGGACTGATGAGCAGAGAGGCGGATGTGACACTTCCGGAAATCGCAGAGCTTTGCGATGTTTTCTATATCGGAGGGACAAAGGTGGGAGCACTCTGCGGGGAAGCTGTCGTATTTACAAAAAACAATATGCCGCCCCATTTTCTCACCATCGTGAAGCAGCATGGAGCCCTGCTGGCAAAACGGCGGCTGCTGGGCATCCAGTTTGATACCTTATTTACCGATCATCTGTATTTTACCATCAGTGCCCATGCCATAGAAATGGCGGAGCTTCTGAAGCAGGGATTCCGGGAAAGAGGATATCGTTTTTTCCTGAATTCTCCCACAAATCAGCAGTTTATTGTACTGGATAATCGTAAAATGGAGATACTGAAAAAGAGCGTAAGTTTCAGTTACTGGGAAAAAGTTGATGAAGACCATACGGTTGTCCGTTTTGCGACGAGCTGGGCAACTACGAAAGAAGAAATCGAGGCACTGATGCAGCTTCTGGACGAAATCGGCAATCTTTCCTAATTCATATAAAATTTATAAATTTTTACAAAGCTTTTCTTGCAGGAAATTCCTGTCGGAGTATAATAAAGCCAGCAGGTAAAGTCAGCAGAGCCTCCGGCGGATTGCAGAGGTACGCCGAAGGTACTTGAAGATATTACTCACAGAAAGAAGGAAGATTATGGATTTAAATCAGTTAAAAGAAAACAAACCGAAGCGCCCGGTTATGTTCTACTATGCAATTGCATTTGTGGTATTGCTTTTGCTGAATTTTGTATTGGTGCCATGGCTGTCAGAAAAGAGTATTAAGGAAACCACGTATAACGAATTTGTGGGACAGCTGGATGCAGGAAATGTTACCAAAGTTGAGGTGCGGCAGGATGAATATTCCATTTATTATATTGTGGAAGTGAATGGGAAAGAACTTATCTGCAAGACCGGTCTGATGGATGACCCGAATCTGGTAGAACGTCTGGATCGGAGCGGCGTGGAGTATGGAACACCGATACCGACCAAGCAGTCACCATTTCTGGCATTGATTCTCACATGGATTATTCCAATTGCAATTTTCATGTTTATTGGAAATATGCTTTCCAAAAAGTTGGCACAGGGCATGGGAGGTCCGGGTGCCATGTCCTTTGGAAAAAGTAATGCAAAAATATACGTAAAATCCTCCACCGGAATCAAGTTTTCCGATGTGGCCGGTGAGGATGAGGCGAAAGAACTGCTGTCAGAGATTGTAGATTATCTGCATCATCCCGAACAGTATCAGGCGATTGGCGCAAAGATGCCGAAAGGTGCTCTTCTTGTAGGCCCTCCGGGAACCGGTAAAACCCTTCTTGCAAAAGCCGTAGCCGGTGAGGCGGAAGTACCGTTCTTCTCGATTTCAGGTTCTGAATTTGTAGAAATGTTTGTGGGTATGGGTGCCGCAAAAGTGCGTGATCTGTTCAAACAGGCAAACGAGAAAGCCCCCTGTATCGTATTTATCGATGAGATTGATACCATCGGTAAAAAACGAGACGGCAACTTCAGCGGCAATGATGAGCGTGAGCAGACGCTGAACCAGCTGCTGACGGAGATGGATGGCTTTGACGGATCCAAGGGTGTTGTCATTCTGGCCGCAACCAACCGTCCGGATTCTCTTGACCCGGCCCTGCTTCGTCCGGGACGGTTTGACCGCCGGATTCCGGTAGAACTTCCGGATCTGCAGGGTCGTGAAGAAATACTGAAAGTACATGCTAAAAATATTAAAATCGCAGACAATGTAGATTTCTCTGCGATTGCGAAAGCGGCTTCCGGTGCTTCCGGTGCTGAGCTTGCCAATATTGTCAACGAGGCTGCACTCCGTGCTGTCCGTGACGGCAGAAGATTTGCCACCCAGGCAGATATGGAAGAGAGTATCGAAGTTGTTATTGCCGGTTATCAGAAAAAGAATCGGGTTCTTTCGGAAAAAGAGAAGCTGATCGTTGCTTACCACGAGATTGGTCATGCTCTGGTGGCTGCCAAACAGACCAACTCCGCGCCGGTGCATAAAATCACTATTATTCCGAGAACTTCCGGTGCTCTGGGCTATACCATGCAGGTGGAAGACGGAGAGCACTTCCTGATGTCCAAAGAAGAACTGGAGAATAAAATTGCTACCTTTACCGGTGGCCGTGCGGCTGAGGAACTCATTTTCCACTCCATCACCACAGGTGCATCCAATGATATCGAACAGGCAACCAAGATTGCCCGCGGTATGATTACTCGGTTCGGTATGAGCGATGAGTTTGACATGGTTGCCATGGAAAATGTGACAAATCAGTATCTGGGAGGTGATTCCACCCTGGCATGTTCTTTCGAGACACAGACACTGATCGATAAGAAAGTAGTCGAGCTGGTGAAAAAACAGCACGACAAGGCATTGCAGATTCTGCAGGATAATATCATGAAACTGCATGAACTGGCAAAATACCTGTATGAGAACGAAACGATTACAGGTGAAGAATTTATGAACATTCTGGAAAATAGAAATAATTAATCTGTTGAATTGATATAGAGTTGGTGCTATAATGTCAGCAGATAAATCATATGCAAAATAGGATTCCATGCGTCAAGTGTTCAGTGGATGGGGAGTTGCCGCAGAAACGAAAAGCTCGTCTTACGATATGGAATCTGCACCCGTTGCAGCAAAAAAGATGATAGGCATCTCGATTGTGAAGGGAACAATATACGCAAGTGATGAGTCATTCCTTTGAGCGGATGATTGTTCGCTCATTCACATCGGGATGTTTTTTCGTATAGAATTATTTTCCATATATGAACTGCATTTAACCAGAATGCCTGCATCCCGAATAACAAACATCTTCGTGCAAAAATCACGGAGTGTATGCATGATGAAGGAGGTACAGAGCATGATGGATCATGAAAAAATCAAAGAAGGTGTCCGGCTGATGCTGGAAGGGATCGGAGAAGATATTAACAGAGAAGGTCTTCTGGAAACACCGGACAGAATCGCACGGATGTGTGAGCAAATCTATGGCGGACTTTACGAGGATCCCGCCGTTCATCTCAACAAACAATTTCAGGCAACTAATAATAATATGGTATTGGAAAAGGATATTACATTTTATTCTGTCTGTGAGCATCATCTGCTTCCGTTTTATGGGAAAGCTCATGTGGCCTATATTCCTGACGGAAAAGTGGCAGGTCTCAGCAAACTTGCCCGGACGGTGGAAGTATTTGCCAGAAGACCGCAGATTCAGGAAAATATGACAGCTCAGATTGCCGATGCCCTGGAAAAATATTTAAGTCCCAAAGGGGTCATGGTTATGATTGAGGCGGAACATATGTGTATGACTATGAGGGGCGTACAGAAGCCGGGAAGCAAGACCGTAACCACGATAGTAAAAGGCGTTTTTGCAGATGACTATACGCTGCAGCAGACATTTTTACAGATGGTGCGTCAGTAACACGGATGAGAGTAGTATCGATGAAAAGAATACATGACATACAAAATCATCCCATATTCCGGGAAGAATATCAGAAGCTTCAGGAGGCGGAAAAAGAACGGATTTTTTGCCGTCATACGATGGAACATTTTCTGGATGTGGCGCGGCTGATGTATATTTATAACCTTGAAGATGGAGCCGGGATTGAAAAGGATATTATTTATGCCGCTGCACTTCTTCACGATATCGGAAGATATGAACAGATCAGTAGAGGAACACCCCATGATATTGCGGGAAGCAGACTGGCGGAAGTGATCATGAGAGACTGTGATTTTACTGAAGAGGAGATATCCTGGGTAAAGAGGGCAATTTCCGGTCACCGGATTTCGAAAAATGACGAACATACAAAGCCGTCACTGGAAGTTTATCTGTACAGGGCAGACAAACAGTCCAGAAACTGTTTCTTTTGTCCTGCATATGGTGAGTGTAACTGGCCGGAAGAAAAGAAAAACAAAAACATCTGTTATTAAACGAATCTAACAGGAGAACACTATGAGAATCGGAAATAGAAAATTTGATACAAAGAATAAAACATATATTATGGGAATACTGAATGTGACACCGGATTCCTTTTCAGACGGAGGAAAGTATAACCATCTGGATGCCGCACTGTTTCATACAGAAGAAATGCTGCGGGATGGGGCGGATATCATCGATATTGGAGGAGAATCCACCCGTCCGGGCCATACGGTTATCACTGATGAGGAAGAAATTGCCCGTGTGACACCCGTGATTCAGGCTGTAAAAAGCCGTTTTGATGTACCGGTATCCATCGATACCTATAAAGGAAAGGTTACAGAAGCAGCTTTGCAGGCTGGTGCTGATCTGGTAAATGATATCTGGGGATTTAAGCATGACAAAAAGGTTGCAGATTTGACGGCAAAATACGGTGCTACCTGCTGTCTGATGCATAACAGGCATGAGGCAGTGTATGAAAATTTCCTGGATGACATGGTTCGGGATATGGAAGAATGCGTGCAGATCGCCCGGGAAGCAGGAGTTGCTGATGACAGAATTATTCTGGATCCCGGTGTGGGATTTGGAAAAACCTATGAGATGAACCTGGAAGCCATTCACCATGTGGACGTACTGCACCGTCTGGGATTTCCCATTCTTCTTGGAACCTCCCGAAAGTCCGTGATCGGTCTGACTCTGAATCTTCCCGCTGACCAGCGAGTGGAAGGAACCATGGTCACTACGGTCATCGGTGTGATGAAAGGATGTGCCTTTGTCAGAGTACACGATATCAAAGAAAATAAACGAGCCATTCAGATGACCGAAGCAATTCTGGGTCGTTAGGGGGCAGTATGGATAAGATTACAATACGAAATCTGGAAATATTTGCGAATCATGGAGTTTACCCGGAAGAAAACGTTCTGGGGCAGAAATTTGTGATTACCGCTGTGTTATACACCAGTATAAGGAAAGCCGGAACGACAGATGAACTGGAGCATTCTGTTAATTACGGGGAAGTCAGCCATTTTATAAAGAGATTTGTGGAAGGACATACCTGGAAATTATTGGAGAGTGTGGCAGAACATCTGGCAGAAGCATTGTTGGTGTCATTTCCCCTTGTTCACAGAGTGGACCTTGAGATTCAGAAACCATGGGCACCTGTTGGGCTGCCGCTGGAAACCGTATCTGTTGCTATCTCCAGAGAATGGCATACGGCATATATAGCTTTGGGCTCAAACATGGGAGATAAAAAAGGATATCTTGATTTTGCGGTGGAAAAACTTCAGGAACGAAAGGACTGTTGTGTAAAAGTCGTATCAGATTATCTTGTCACAGAGCCATACGGCGGAGTGGAGCAGGATGACTTCCTGAATGCAGCTCTGGAACTGAAAACCATTCTGGAACCGGAGGAACTGCTGGAAGTGCTGCATGAGATTGAATATGAGGCAAAAAGAGAGCGGACGATACACTGGGGTCCCAGAACACTGGATCTGGATATCCTGCTGTATGATGATCTGGTACTGGATACTCCCGATCTGCACATCCCTCATATCGAGATGCATCTGAGAGATTTTGTCTTAATTCCTCTGGCGCAGATCGCTCCGTGGAAACGCCATCCACTGATTGGGAAGACCGTGGATGAAATGAAGAACAATCTGTAAAAAATATTTAAAAATGTTATACTTTGAATAAATTTTTGCTATAATTCCAGTAAGAATAGTGAATGAGTCATGAGAAGAATCATTCGCAGCAGGAAAACGACAAGTTATTCAAGGGAGAAGGATTATGGAACATTATAACCCGTTACTGGAAAAAAACAGCAGCAAAAAATTTTTTACAATTGGAGAGATTATGCTTCGTCTGAGCCCTCCAAACTATGAGAAGATCCGCATGGCCAGCAGTTTTGAGGCCAGCTATGGCGGAAGTGAAGCTAACATCGCACTGGCACTGGCAAATATGGGTGTGGACAGCACTTTCTTTTCTGTAGTGCCGAATAACAGTCTGGGAACCTATTATCTGGAAACCGGTTATGGAATTCGTGCCAGCAAGGTTACTTATGACCGTAAACACAGTGCCATGACAGAGTATGATTTTGATCAGGTAGATATGAATGCACTTCTGGAGGGATATGACTGGCTGCATCTGAGCGGCATTACCCCGGCTCTGGGTCAGAACTGCCGGAAGATGATCATGGACTGCCTGCGTACCGCCAAAGAAAAAGGAATGATGGTAAGCTTTGACGGAAACTTCCGCAGTACTTTGTGGAGCTGGGAAGAGGCAAGAGATTTCTGTACCGAATGTCTGCCGTATATTGATGTGCTTCTGGGAATTGAACCGTATCACCTCTGGAAAGATGACAATGATCACAGCAAAGGTGACTGGAAAGACGGTGTGCCGCTGCAGCCAACCTATGAACAGCAGGACGAGGTATTCCAGCATTTTGTAGAAAAATACCCGAACCTGAAGTGCATTGCCCGTCATGTTCGGTATGCCCACAGCGGAAGCGAGAACAGCCTGAAAGCTTACATGTGGTACGAAGGACATACCTTTGAAAGCCGCCTGTTTACCTTCAACATCCTTGATCGCGTAGGCGGCGGAGATGCATTCGCCAGCGGCCTGATTTATGCCATGATGCACAACTACCGCCCCATGGATATGGTCAACTTCGCAGTAGCCAGCAGCGTGATCAAACACACTATCCACGGTGACGCCAACATCACGGATGATGTGAAAACCATTCAGAACCTGATGAACATGAACTACGATATCAAGAGATAATGCGGAAACAGGAGCAGCGGAGGCTGCTCCTGTTTTGTAATTCATTTGAATGGGGACGGAGAATCATAATGAAAAAAGTCCTTTGAAAATACCAGATTTTGTGTTATGATGCTACCAGTAAAGACTTGTATTTATGAGGAGGAAGACCATGGAAAAAGAGGTAGTTTCCAGAAATTTTATTGAACAGATTATTGATAAAGATCTTGCAGAAGGTAAGTATGAGACGATTTGTACCCGTTTTCCGCCGGAACCTAACGGATATCTGCATATCGGACATGCTAAGTCGATTCTGCTGAATTATGGACTTTCCCAGGAATTTAATGGCAGATTTAACCTGCGTTTTGATGATACAAACCCGACGAAAGAAAAAATTGAATTTGTAGAATCCATTAAAGCCGATGTGAAATGGCTGGGTGCTGACTGGGAAGACCGTCTGTTTTTTGCATCCAATTATTTTGATCAGATGTATGAAGCAGCAGTTAAGTTGATTAAAAAAGGCAAAGCATTTGTTTGTGATTTGACAGCAGAAGAAATTCGTGAGTACAGAGGTACTCTGACAGAGCCGGGAAAGAACAGCCCTTACCGTGACCGCAGTGTGGAAGAAAATCTGGACCTGTTTGAACGGATGAAGAACGGTGAATTTGAGGATGGAAGTAAAGTACTCCGTGCAAAGATTGACATGGCGTCACCGAACATCAATATGCGCGATCCGGTTATTTACCGTGTGGCTCATATGACCCACCATAACACCGGAGATAAATGGTGTATTTATCCGATGTATGACTTTGCACATCCGATTGAAGATGCCATTGAAGGTGTGACCCATTCTATCTGTACACTGGAATTTGAAGATCACCGTCCGCTGTATGACTGGGTGGTAAAAGAACTGGAATATCCATTCCCGCCGAAGCAGATTGAGTTCGCAAAACTGTATCTGACCAACGTGGTTACCGGAAAACGTTATATCAAGCGTCTGGTTGAGGAAGGAATCGTGGATGGCTGGGATGATCCGCGTCTGGTATCTATTGCCGCACTGAGAAGAAGAGGATTTACACCGGAATCAATCAAAATGTTCGTAGAACTGTGTGGCGTTTCCAAGGCAAATAGTTCGGTGGATTATGCAATGCTGGAGTATTGCATCCGTGAAGATCTGAAACTGAAACGGTCCCGTGTGATGGCAGTTCTGGATCCGCTGAAACTGATTATTGACAATTATCCGGAAGGTCAGGTTGAGGAACTGGAAGCTCCGAACAACATGGAAAATGAAGAACTTGGCAGCAGAATGGTTCCTTTCAGCAAAGAACTGTATATTGAAAGAGAAGATTTCATGGTTGAACCGCCGAAGAAATACAAACGGCTGTACCCGGGCAATGAAGTACGTCTGATGAATGCATATTTTGTCACCTGTACCGGATACGATACCGATGAAGAAGGTAATGTAACCGCTGTTCACTGTACCTATGATCCTGCCACCAAGGGAGGAAATGCTCCGGACGGCCGCAAAGTGAAAGGAACGATTCACTGGGTAAGTGCACAGGACAATGTAAAAGCAGAAGTACGTCTGTATGAAAATATTATTGACGAAGAGAAAGGTGTCTACAATGAAGACGGTTCTCTGAATCTGAATCCGAATTCACTTACAATCGTAAAAGACTGTTATCTGGAAAGAAGCCTGAAAGATGCAAAACCATACGACAGCTTCCAGTTTGTAAGAAATGGATTCTTCTGTGTGGATGCAAAGGATTCCAAAGAAGATGCTCTGGTATTTAACCGGATCGTATCTCTGAAGAGTTCTTTCAAACTGCCGAAATAAAATCGGCATATCAGAATCAGGTGAAAGATGATTCCCGCCCGACAGGGCGGTGAACATATCTTTGCATAAAGAGGGCGGGAACAGTTGTGGTTTGCGAAACATAACTGTTCAGTACGGGATAGTGGCTGCTGAATAGTTACTGTAAAACATACTACTGACAGTTGGGAGGAATAATTATGACAGTAGAAGAATTAGTAAAAGTCCTTGAAATGCAGGAAGAGATTCTCCAGTTCTCCAGTTTCACAAATGCAGATGCCTGGGAACTGGGCAATATGGTGATACAGGAGGCAAAACGGCTTGGGCTCACAGTTGCCGTGCGTATTCGCCTGAACAATGGGTATACGGTATTTCAGTATGGCATGGACGGCACCAATCTGCTTAATGAACAGTGGATGACCCGAAAAGAAAACACCGTAAAGACGCTGGAAGAAAGCAGTCTTCGCTTCTGCATGAACCTTCGTGCAAATCAGGAAAGCCTGGAAGACCATTTCCTTGATCCACGTGAATATGCAGCCTGTGGAGGAGGATTCCCTATCCGTGTAGAAGAAGTGGGAGTCATCGGAACAATTGTTGTGTCCGGACTGGATCATGTATCCGATCACGACCTTCTGGTCAAATGCATCAGCAAATACCTGCATGTGGCCGAAGTACCGCGGATTCGAGCAGTGTAAAAAAGTTGAAATTACCCCGGGGAAAAAGTAAAAGTCCCCGGGGACTTTTACTTTTTCCCCGGGGTATTCTTAACTTATAGGCTTCATTGATTAGTTTGTGGATGTTCCTCCTACCATTTTTCGTTTTCGATAGGCTCTAATAGCTGCTATTATTATTTCCATCCTATCTTTTTTTGATTTTTATAGGCTATATCATTTGGTTCTGGGATTTGTAGCCTACGCTTTTATCAATTTCAGTAAGCTCAGTAAGGTATTTTCGGAATTTTTAGCCTACGTTTCTTCTTATTTGGTAGGATGAAAATCAAATAAGAATCATTTGAGCCTATAATGAGTAGTTCGACGCAAAATAATGGCTACCTGAACTGTAACAGCGGCAAGGCTGCCATCATGTCCGCAGGAAGCGGCGCACGAAACTGCAGTGGTTCTCCCGTGATAGGATGAACAAATTCCAGTGCATGTGAGTGAAGCGCCTGCCTGTTCATGTGTACAGTGTCCGGATTGTACAGGGTATCGCCGCACAGTGGATGTCCGATGGATGTCATATGAACACGAATCTGGTGGGTTCGTCCGGTTTCCAGGTGAAGTTCCGCCAGTGATATGCCATGGCTGAGAACGGCAGGATCACTGGAACTTCCCTGGAAAGAAGAACCGGGATAATAGGCCAGCCGCTGATAGTGTGTGATGGCAGGCTCTCCATGCTCCGGATCCACACATCGTTCAATCACAGAGTCCCCCACCCGGCCGATAGAGGTATCTATGGTGCCGCTGGGAGGAAGGCAGCCTTCCACTAATGCCAGATAGGTGCGGTGGATCTCACGGTTTTTCATTTGCTGTGACAGAATCGCTCCGCTCAGCATATTCTTTGACAGAATCAAGAGTCCGGTGGTGTCCCGGTCAAGACGATTGATACAGCGAAATACAAAAGGAATGCCCTGAGATTCATAATACCAGGCAATGCCGTTGGCAAGTGTATTTTCATAATTTCCAATCGAAGGGTGGATAGGAGTATCTGCCTGCTTATCGATAATCAACAAATCTTCATCTTCATATATGATATGAATGGGAAGAGGAACCGGAACAATCTTTTCAGAAGGCATTTCATCTTTCAGGCAAATCTTCAGTTCATCACCAGCCTGCAGGGGAAAATAAAAAAGTGCAGGCTCCCCATTAAGAATGACAGAACCCGGATGCTGCTTCAGGTACGTGCGGATATGGCGAGAATAACCGTGCTGCGAGAGAAAATCTCCTGTTCGCATGCCGTGTTCAGTATTTGTTATGTGGTAAGTGAATATTCGCTGCATAGAGGCTCCTTTATCATTTCCTGTCTATAATTATGCAGTATCTTCGCCGTTGCGGGCAAAAATACAGTGAAAATATCTTAACATAACTAGTGAGATTGGGCAATCGACAGATTTAAATTGCCCCGGGGATTTTTACATTCTCCCCGGGGCAATTATTTGCAAGAACTAATTGTAGAATTGAAAGAATTGTGTTAGAATAGGCATCAGATAGAGAAATTCCGGAAGATATCTAAGCAATGCAGTGATGTACATAAGGTTTCCGGAGGTTGAAAGGATGGATGATCATGGAAAAAGAAAAATATATTGCCTATGTCGGCACCTATACACATGGCAGCAGTATTGGAATTCATCTTTATGATGTGGATGTGGAAGAGGGTACACTTTCAGAACGGAAAGTGGTGCCGGTGAATAACTCTTCTTATGTGGTAAAGTCCAAGAATGGAAAGTATCTGTATTCCATCGCAGATGAAGGTGTTGCCGTATTTGCGATTAAAGAAGATGGTGACCTGGAGCCTATCAATAAAGTGGATATTGATGGAATGCGCGGCTGTTATCTTTCTGTGGATGATAATGGAAAATATCTGTTTGTTGGTGGATATCATGACGGAAAAGTGACGGCAGTTCATACACACAGAGATGGAAGACTGGGTAAAGTGTTTGACGGTGTATTTCATAAAGGAATCGGAAGTGTAGCAGAGCGTAATTTCCGCCCGCATGTAAGCTGTGTGCTGCCGACTCCGGAAGGAAAGTACATTTGTGCAGTTGATAATGGAATCGACCAGGTTAAACTGTATCGTATCAACACTACAAGAAATCGTCTGGAACTGGTGGATATTCTCAGATGTAAACGTGAGTCCGGTCCGAGGGAAATCGTATTCAGCAAAGATGGAAAGTATGCATACATTCTTTTTGAGCTGATTAATACAGTAGGTGTATTCCGGTATAAAGATAACGGAAAGACTCCGGAGTTTGAATTGGTTCAGACGATTGAGACATTGTCAGATGAACTGGATCCGCAGCATGATTGTGCCGCAGCTATTACCATTTCTCCGGATGGAAAGTATTTGTTTACTTCTACTGCAGGAGATAACTCTGTGGCAATGTTCACTATCAATCAGGAGGACGGTACCCTGGTAAAAGATTTTGCACTGCCGATCAGCGGAGAATATCCGAAGGATATTGCCCTGTTCCCGGATGGCAAACATATTGCAGTTGTGAATCATGAGTCCAACAGTATTACCACATTTACCATTGATTATGAAAATAAAGTCCTGGTGATGAAGGGAAGACCGATGAAGGTGGAGACTCCGAACTGTATTCTGATTACCAAAGTTGAAGTGTAACGTTAATAAATGTAGCCATTAAATGAGAAATTGTAACTGATGAGGTCTATACAAGAAAAAAGTTTGCCAGAACCCCGTTTTTTTGATTTTGCGGGGTCTTGGCAGACTTTTTTCTTGTATAGACCCTGTTAGTGTTTACCACCTTCCAAGAGGAAGTCTCCGGTGGATAGCAGGGGTGAATAGATGTATATCGCCCGCTGGTGACTACGAACCCGTCCCCTGGTCACCCATAAATCTTTTCCAGATACTCCATCTTTGCGCTCATATTCATCAGAAGTGCATCCGCAATCACCAGTGCAGCCATGGATTCTACCACAACCACCGCCCGTGGAACGATGATCGGGTCGTGGCGTCCTTTGATAGAAATCTCTATCTCTTCCCCTGATTTATTGACCGTATGTTGCAGTGAGGCAATGGAAGGTGTTGGTTTGATGGCAGCACGGAAAATGAGCTCACTTCCGTCACTGATACCTCCCAGCACTCCTCCTGCATGATTTGTCTTTTTGCCCATCGTACCGTCTTCTTTCAAAACGAAAGCGTCATTATTTTCCAGTCCGGTAGACTGTGCGGCAGCCATTCCTGAACCGATTTCAAATCCTTTGACAGCTCCGATGGAAAGTATGGCTTTTGCCAAGTTGGCATCCAGCTTTTCAAACACAGGGTCGCCAAGACCTGCAGGGAGTCCTTTCACCACACATTCCACCATACCGCCGGAAGAATTTTTATCTTTCATACAGTCATTCAGATAGTCGGCGGCTTTTGCGGCAGCGTCTGCATCCGGCATATACAGGTTGTTCCGGAAAATTTCTTCTTCATCAAAGGATGATATGGTGACAGGTCCGATGGTGCGTGTGTATGCCATGACAGAAATTCCCAGCTGTTCCAGCAGCCTGGCGGCAATCGCACCGGCAGCCACACGGCCGATGGTCTCACGTCCGGATGAACGACCGCCTCCCCGGTAATCCCGGAATCCGTATTTCTGATCGAAGGTGTAGTCAGCGTGACCGGGGCGGTAGTAGGAAGCAATTTCGGAATAATCTTTGGAACGCTGAGAAGTATTTCTCACCATAAGAGAAATTGGAGTTCCTGTAGTCTTTCCCTCAAACACACCGGAGAGAATCTCAACGGCGTCGTCCTCCTTTCGGGGAGTGGCGAAACGGCTTTGCCCGGGTTTGCGCCTGTTTAAAAATATCTGAATATCTTCCTCGCAGAGAGGAAGTCCGGCAGGGCAGCCATCAACGACAACACCGATACCGGCACCATGGGATTCCCCCCATGTGGAAATTCTGAAAATAGTACCAAATGATGATCCAGCCATAATAAAACTGGGCTCCTTTCTAATGCTTTTCCCGTAATTATAAAACAGGCCTGTAAATTTGTAAAGAAAAATGCCGTATGTGCTTTTTTCATGTAATTCCGGTTTGCTTTTAGGAAATAATATGATATAATAACATAAGAGTGTGATTACAAAGGAGTGTAACTATGAGTCAGGCTAAAGTTGATAAGTATAAAAAAGAGAAAGCAAATCGTCAGAAAATAATGAAAAGAGAAAAAAGACTGCACCGCCTTGAGATGACAGCGATTGGTGTTGTCTGTGCAGTTTTTGTGGGATGGATCGGCTACTCTGTTTATGATAAAGTAAGTGCCAATCAGGAAACAGAAGTTATTACTTTTGATGCCGGAGCAGTTCAGGATTATCTGACAGGGCTGACAGAATAAGGGAAAGGGAGTACAGTATATGAAGAGAGTATTGTTAAAACTGAGCGGAGAAGCTCTTGCGGGAGAGAAGAAAACAGGTTTTGATGAAGCGACCGTTACGGAGGTGGCAAAGCAGGTAAAAGTTCTTGTTGAAGAAGGAACTGAGATTGGTGTCGTGATCGGCGGCGGAAACTTCTGGAGGGGAAGAACCAGTGAAACCATCGACAGAACAAAAGCAGACCAGATTGGTATGCTGGCAACGGTGATGAACTGCATCTATGTATCCGAGATTTTCCGTTCCGTAGGTATGAAGACTGAGGTTCTGACTCCGTTTGTATGCGGTGCTTTTACGAAGCTGTTTTCCAAGGATGAGGCTAACGAATGCTTTGCACAGGGGAAGGTAGTATTTTTTGCAGGCGGAACCGGTCATCCATACTTCTCAACAGATACAACAACGGTACTTCGTGCAGTTGAGATCGAGGCAGAGACCATTTTGCTGGCAAAAGCCATCGATGGTGTGTATGACAGCGATCCAAAGATCAATCCAAACGCAGTGAAGTATGACAGTATTGACATTCAGGAAGTTATTGATAAAAAACTTGCTGTCATGGACCTGACCGCTTCGATTCTCTCTATGGAGAATAAGATGCCGATGCTGGTATTCGGTCTGAACGAAGAAAACAGCATCATCAAAGCAGCCCGCGGGGAAATCAATGGAACACGGGTAATTGTGAAATAAAAATCAAAATGTGAAAATAAATGAAACCAGGAGGAACAATGATATGGATGAAAGAATTGTGAAGTATGAGCAGAAGATGGAAAAAACTCTGGCAAATCTGGACAGTGAGTTTGGCACCATCCGTGCAGGGCGTGCCAATCCGCACGTTCTGGATCGCATCATGGTAGATTATTATGGATGCCCCACTCCACTGCAGCAGGTGGCTAATATTTCTGTGCCGGAAGCAAGAATGATCGTGATTCAGCCGTGGGAAGGCTCTCTTGTAAAGGCTATTGAGAAAGCCATCAACATGTCTGATCTGGGAATCAATCCGACCAATGACGGCAAGATTATCCGTCTGGTATTCCCTGAACTTACAGAGGAACGCAGAAAAGATCTTGTAAAAGATGTAAAGAAAAAAGGAGAAGCTGCTAAAGTAGCGATCCGCAATATCCGTCGTGATGCCAATGATATGCTGAAAAAGCTGGGCAAAACCGATGTATCAGAGGATGAAATCGATGAACTGGAAGAGAAAGTACAGAAAATGACGGACAAATACATTAAAAAAGTGGATGCTGCTGTGGAAGTAAAATCCAAGGAAATTTTAACTGTATAAACTGACAAAAAACGTATGTCATGAGGGAGGCATCACACATGGAATCTACGCCATGGTATGATGCCTCTTTTTAGGAGGAAGCATGAGAGTACCAAATCATATAGCAATTATTCTGGACGGCAACGGAAGATGGGCGAAAAGCAAAGGTATGCCGAGAAGCTATGGACATGTGAAAGGCTGCGAGAATCTGGAAGATATCTGTGAAGTGGCCAAGGAACTGGGTGTTAAATATCTGACCGTGTATGCATTTTCTACGGAAAACTGGAAACGCTCAAAAGAAGAAGTGGAAGGTCTGATGAAGCTGTTCCGCAATTACCTGAAAAAATGTATCAAGATTTCAAAGAAAAATAATATGCGGGTGAAGATTATCGGTGATCCTTCAGCATTTGATGAGGATATTCAGCAGAGCATCCGGGAACTGGAAGAGTTTTCTAAAGATTTTGATGATCTGCATTTTCAGATCGCATTGAATTATGGAAGTCGGGATGAAATTACCAGGGCAGTGAACCGGATGCTGGAGGACCAGAAAAAGGGAATCCTTACCGGTGAGGTGACGGAGGAGACGATTTCTTCTTATCTGGATACGGCAGGAATTCCTGACCCGGATCTGCTGATCCGGACCAGCGGGGAACTGAGGCTTTCCAATTATCTGCTGTGGCAGTTGGCCTATACGGAATTTTATTTTACAGATGTGCCATGGCCGGATTTTAAAAAGAAGGAATTGGTCAAAGCTATTGAAAAATATAATGAAAGAGACAGAAGGTATGGCGGCGTAAAGGAGGATACCAATGTTTAAAACAAGATTGTTAAGCGGGATCGTTCTGGTAATCATTGCTCTGGCAACGATTATCTGTGGAGGTCCGGTGCTGTTTATCACACTTCTTTGTGTGTCCCTGATCGGGATGCAGGAGCTTTACCGTGCAGTGGGTGTTCGGAAGGAAGGCTTTAACCTGTTGGAGATGATCAGTTATCTTGGTGTCACAGTATATTATCTGGCTGTCTGGCTGCTGCCGGTTAAATATCATCTGCCGTCTCTGATGCTCAGCATTTTGCTGATCATGTCGGTGTATGTATTTACATATCCCAGATACCAGGCAGGACAGATCATGGCATCATTTTTTGGAATTGCCTATGTGGGTGTTATGCTGTCTTATGTACTGCAGACCCGTATGCTGGAGGGAGGAGCCTTTCTTGTATGGCTGATTTTCCTCTGTTCCTGGGGCTGTGATACCTGTGCCTACTGTGTAGGTGTCCTGATTGGAAAACATAAAATGGCTCCGGTGCTGAGCCCGAAAAAATCAATCGAAGGTGCGGTCGGCGGTGTTGTCGGTGCGGCACTTCTGGGGGCTTTATATGCCTGGGCAGTGTCGGGATATAATCCGAATTCTGCACACACGCCGCTGATTTATGCGATTATCTGTGCGGTTGGTGCACTGGTTTCCATGGTAGGTGATCTGGCAGCATCGGCGATCAAAAGACAGCAGAATATTAAAGACTATGGAACATTGATTCCGGGCCACGGAGGGATTCTGGACCGTTTTGACAGTGTGATCTTTACGGCTCCGATCATTTATGTTCTTGCGATTTCACTGATATGATGATACAAGGGTCAGAAAAGAGGGAAAAATTATGGGAAAAACCATTGCAATATTAGGCTCTACCGGTTCGATTGGTACACAGACACTGGAGGTGGTGAGAGAAAATGGTGATATCACGGTTGCCGCTCTCAGTGCCGGCTCCAACATTACACTGCTGGAACAGCAGGTACGGGAATTTTCTCCCCGTCTGGTTGCTGTGTGGAATCCGGAGAAAGCTGTAGAACTGAAGACCAGGCTGGCAGATATGAAGGTAAAGGTTGTCAGCGGTATGGAAGGACTTCTGGAACTGGCTGTTTTGGAAGAGGTGGAAATTCTGGTGACTGCTATTGTGGGTATGATCGGAATCCGTCCCACCATGGCGGCCATTGAAGCTGGCAAAGACATTGCCCTTGCCAATAAGGAGACCCTGGTAACAGCGGGTCATCTGATCATGCCGCTGGCAAAAGAAAAAGGTGTCAGGATTCTTCCGGTGGACAGCGAACACAGTGCCATTTTTCAGGCAATTCAGGGTTCCGGAAGAAAGGAAATCCATAAATTGCTGATCACCGCTTCCGGCGGACCATTCCGCGGCAGGAAACGGGAGGAACTGGAACATGTGCAGGTGGAAGATGCTTTGAAACATCCCAACTGGGCGATGGGGAGAAAAATAACCATTGATTCGGCAACACTGGTCAATAAAGGACTGGAAGTTATGGAGGCCCGCTGGCTCTTTGATGTGGATCTGGATCATATTCAGGTGGTGGTACAGCCAAAGAGTATCATTCATTCCATGGTGGAATTTGTTGACGGTGCCGTACTGGCGCAGCTGGGAACCCCGGACATGAAACTGCCGATCCAGTATGCCCTGTATTATCCGGAGCGCAGATATCTGCCGGGAGAACGGCTGGACTTTTCAGCACTGAAAGAAATAACCTTTGATAATCCGGATATGGATACTTTTAAGGGACTGCCGCTGGCAATGCAGGCATCCCGCCTGGGTGGCAGTATGCCGACCGTTTTCAATGCCGCCAATGAGCGTGCGGTAGCCATGTTCTTGAAGAAGCAGATTGGATTCCTTGATATTTACAGGATTATCGAAGAATCCATGGAACGCCATGAAATCATTCAAAATCCTGTGCTGGAGCAGATCCTTGAGACGGAAGCGAAGACATATGAGTGGATTGAAAGCAGGTGGAACGTTTGAGTATATTAATTGCAGCCCTGATATTGGGAATTGTGATCATTGTACATGAGTTTGGTCATTTCCTTCTGGCAAAAATGAATGGAATCGTCGTAGAAGAATTTGCTGTGGGAATGGGACCTCGGATTCTGTCTACAGAGAGGGGAGGTACACGCTATTCTTTGAAGGCGATACCTTTCGGGGGCTCCTGTATGATGAAAGGAGAGGACTGGGAAGATGAGAGTGAGGGAAGTTTCTTAAGTAAATCATTACCTCGCAGAATCTCTGTGATCGCTGCGGGCCCGTTGTTTAATTTTATTCTGGCATTTTTCGGAGCAATGATCATCGTCAGTATCATTGGCTATGATCCTCCTCAAGTACTTCAGGTTACAGAAGGATCACCGGAAGCAGAAGCCGGACTTCAGCCCGGAGATATCATTACAGAATTTGATGGCAGAAATATTTATCTGGGCAGAGATCTTTACACCTATCTGAACACGCAGGGACTGCAGGAAAAAGATATTGAAATTTCTTTTCAGCGGGATGGGGAAGAACATACTGTAGTTTACCGTCCTAAAATAGTGGATCGTTATATGCTGGGATTTACCTATAATCCTTCTGAGCAGCAGCCGGAAATTCTGTCTGTGGTAGAGGGAGGAGCATTGGATCGGGCAGGTATTGAGGCCGGAGATTATATTTATGCGATCGATGGCAATCAGGTAAACTCCGGAACGGAGCTTGAGAAATATTTTACAGAACATCCGCTGGGAGATAAAGAAATCACGTTGACTTACCTGCGTGACGGACTGGATTACGATGTACAGGTAACACCTACGTCTACACGCTATGTGGAGCAGGGCTTTCGATATAATATGGGAAGAGTGAAAACGTCTCCTCTCGGTGTACTCAAATATAGTGCACTGGAACTGAGATATTGGGTAGTCACCACTCTGGATGGATTTAGAATGCTGTTTACCGGAAAAATAGGAATGGAAAGTCTTTCCGGCCCGGTCGGCGTGGTCAATGTGATCGGAGATGCTTATGAGGAAAGCAAAAGCGAAGGAACGCTGATTACCTGGCTCACCATGATTAATATGATGATTCTCATATCGGCCAATCTGGGTGTAGTCAATCTGCTGCCGCTGCCGGCACTGGACGGCGGACGTCTGGTATTTTTGATCATCGAAGGACTTCGGGGCAAACCGATCAACAGAGAAGCAGAAGGTATGGTACATTTTGCAGGATTACTGCTGCTGATGATTCTGCTGGTATTTATTACTTTCAGGGATGTGAGAAATCTGTTCTGAGATTGAAGCAGAACCAGAAATAAGGAGTGAGTGGATATGGGAATGTATTATTTAAACAGCATTTCACCCTATTATTTGTATAAAAGTGAGGCATCCAGCCCATACTTTGTGGATAAATCTTTGCTGTTGAAAGAATTGTTTCCTCTGGCAGAGGCGGGAAACAGACATGTTTGTATTACCCGTCCCCGAAGATTCGGAAAAACTGTCATGGCAAATATGGTAGGGGCTTTTTTTGGCAGGGGGACAGATTCCGGCGATGTATTTCATAAGCTGAAGATTTCAGAAGAGAAGGGGTATCAGAAACACTTGAATCAACATAATATCATTTATATTGATTTCAGTGTGGTTGATGACGAATGTACCAGTTATAAAGAATATATGGATGGTATCAAGGAAACATTAAAATCTGATTTGCATGCAGCGTATCCGGATGTCTGTTTTCGGGAAAAAAGTCCTGTACGGGAAGATTTTATGCAGGTTTTCGCATCGAGAAATGAAAGATTCCTGTTTGTGTTTGATGAATGGGATGCTGTTTTCCATATGCCGTTTGTTACAGAAAATGAAAAAAAATCCTATCTTTTGTTTTTGAAAGGTTTATTGAAAGATAAACCTTATGTATCACTTGCATACATGACAGGGATTTTGCCCATTGCAAAGTATTCCAGTGGGTCGGAATTAAATATGTTTATCGAATATACTATGGCGTCAGAAACAAAATTTGGAGAGGATTTTGGCTTTTCTGAAGCAGAAGTAGATATGCTGTATCAAAGATACCAAAGTAAATGTATCGAACAGAGAGAGAAGATGTTTGTTACACGAGAAGGGCTGCGTACCTGGTATGATGGATATTATACAAAAACAGGAGAGAGGATGTATAATCCCCGTTCGGTGACAGCGTCTCTGTCAAACAATAATCTGGGAAATTATTGGACCAGTTCGGGACCCTATGATGAGATATTCTATTATATTGAACATAACGTAGATGATGTGCGTAAAGATCTGGCACTGATGGTATCCGGCGAGGGAATATCTGCGAAAATTCAGGAATATGCAGCAACATCCATGAATCTGACTACCCGAGGAGAGATTTTTTCTGCAATGGTTGTGTATGGATTTTTGAGCTATTACAAAGGGAAAGTCTACATTCCCAATAAAGAGCTGATGGAAACGCTTGTAGGAATCAGTTATAAGAAAACGGAAAAAATACATCAATGCAGAGTAGAAACCCTGCACATATCGTAGTCTGGCTGCATATAGTAACGAGACAGGAATATATGCGAGGAAATCAGTCATGCATACAGGCGTAAGAGCAATGCAGGAAAATATGGTGGATAGAGGAAGGCTTCAGATACAGGTAAGGACGGAGGTGCAGAACCGGCCGATTGCAGGTGCCCGAGTATCGATTTCCTATACCGGGGCTCCAGGAGAACCTCTGGAGGAAGTACAGACCGATGCCAATGGTCAGACGGAAATCCTGGACCTTCCCACACCTCCGCTGGAATACAGTCTGGAACCTTCCGAATACCAGCCATACTCGGAATTCAATCTGAATATACAGGCTCCCGGTTATGAACCGGTGGAAATCTCCGGTTCAGAACTTCTCTCCGGAGAAACCAGTGTACAGGATGTGATGATGAAACCGGCCAGTGAGGGAGAATTTGAAGATGTAGTCATACCGGCTCATACACTTTTTGGTGATTATCCGGAAAAAATCCCGGAGGATGAAATCAAACCCATGGATCAATCCGGAGAAATCGTGCTGAGCCGTGTTGTGATTCCCGAATATGTAGTGGTTCATGACGGAGCTCCCAGTGATTCAACGGCACGGAACTATTATGTGCGGTATCGGGATTATATCAAAAATGTAGCCTGCAGCGAAATCTACGCCACCTGGCCAATCGAATCTATTAAAGCAAATGTACTGGCAATCATGTCCTTTACCTTAAACCGTGTGTATACGGAATGGTACCGGAACAAGGGATATGATTTTACCATCACGTCTTCCACGGCCTTCGATCACAAATGGATCCACGGCCGTAACATTTTTGACAGCATTTCTATGGTAGTGGATGAATTATTTGAGAATTATCTGTCCCGCCCCAATGTACGTCAGCCGATTTTGACACAGTATTGTGATGGCAATAGAGTGACTTGTCCAGACTGGATGAGTCAGTGGGGAAGCTGTAGTCTGGGAGAACAGAACTACACCGCAATTGAAATCCTGCGATATTACTATGGCGATAATATGTACATCAACTCTGCCGAGGAGATATCCGGAATCCCGGCCTCCTGGCCCGGCTATAACCTGGATATCGGCTCCAGTGGTCAAAAAGTTCTGCAGCTTCAGATGCAGTTAAATACTATCAGTGATGTTTACACTTCCATTCCTTCTGTAACGGCAGATGGAATCTATGGCGAACGAACTGCCGATGCGATCAGAAGATTCCAGTCTGTATTTGGACTCCCTCAGACCGGTGTGGTGGATTATCCTACCTGGTATAAAGTACAGGAAATATTTGTAGGAATTACGAGAATTGCGGAATTAGTTTAAATAAGAGAGTGACCGGGGGACAGGTACATAGTCACTATTGTGACTATGTACCTGTCCCCCGGTCACTCCCTGCTTAAAACATCATCATGCATATAACCATCAATATTGGCTGATGTGCGATATATACCCAGATGGTATTCCTCCCGATACTGGACAGTACAGGTACAGGATTCCAGGTGAGTGCACGTTCAGGTATGTATTTTTCAATCAACGGTTGGAGATAATAACCGCCCCAGAATACAAATAGCCATGGAATCAGTGGAAAATAATCACTGGAAGTAAATCCGGCATTGGGAAATCCAAGCCAGGCTCCGGCAAATGTCTGATAAAGCCAGTCGGGAAGCTGCAGCAACCGCAGCGAATAGCACCCCAGAAATCTATCCGGTATCTGCTCACACAGCAGAAAAAGCAGGAGAGAAATCATCAATCCCATGCCGGATGGAATACGTCTCAGCCAGGGCTGTAGCAATGCTGTAATTAAAATCGCACATCCAATAAGATTAAGAATACCGATCCAGATAGCTTCCTCTGGAATCACAAAAATAGTGACACCTGTAATCGCAAATCCAATCAGATTTAATACAATTCCCCGCCTGATCGGCTTTCGTGAAAAATGAAATACAATCCCGGAAATCATGATAAAAGTGCAGCAGATCCATTGCTGCCATATGTTAGGAAATAAGCCGTCCAGCCAGTCAGGATTGCGGCCATAGATGATAAAAACATCATATAAAAAGTGAAATAAAACCATATTCAGTAACGTGTAGCCGCGCAGCAGATCGAAGATATGCCAGCGCATTCTTTTGTATTCGGACATAAAGTACCCCCCTTGTTAAATGCAGTATAACAGACCGGGGAGATAAAAACAAGGTATATACTATCTCAAACGGACTTGTATAACTTACGTACGGTGTCAGGTGGTGCACCCTGCAAGGGCTTGAAATAATGTAGGTGGAAATCCTATCTGGAAAGGAGCTAACCACTTCACTAGAAGTGAGTTTTGGGCTGATAGTGGCAACATTAACTGTTAAGCGTAAACAACGAGATAGTAGGGATAGTTATGGAACACCGAAATACCTACGAACAGGAGGGCGATGCTGTCACCTGGGCAGAAGCCAACATGTGGGTTTATCGATATGGTGAGATTTCACACACTCCTGCGGTGTCGAAGACCTGTTCATGCTATACAAGGATTTCAAGTCAACAGGGGAGAACCTGTATCATCCATATCCTGTGTAAAATGTGGTATGCCAGACAACCAAGTGCGAGCTGCGAAATCAGCATAGCTGATTTCCCCTAGCGAGCGGAAGAGATTCTGCAAGCTTTGGTAAGCTGATAATCATACAGTAGGAGAATCCTATCAGGTAAGGTCTAACCAACCGCCTGTACCGAGTCCTTGGAATCAAAGCGGTAACGTTAGATTTAAGCGTAGGACAGGGAGCAACAGAGCCGAAACGAAAGTGAAGTGATTGAGCTGGGAAATTTGCATGAGGATGGAAATGGTCGATGTGTTTTGGTTCACAGCAGACAACACTGTTATGACCGATATGGTGAGGTTATGACGGCATCCCCCAGTCTGAGAACTTGGCGAGGTTGATGATAAGTATGTTATCGGAACAGCTGAGGTCCTGCCATTTCCTCGTAAGAGGTATGGAAACCAAAACAAAGAAATGCGTTAGAAATCCAAATGAATGGCAGGAAGTCCGACACAGCCATAGTATCGTAGAAGTCTGTGAAAGCAGATGGAGAAAAGGGCTGTGCACTTTATAGCTTCAAGTGATAAGAAACTACGCAGACGAAAGAGAGCTGAAGAACATGGTGAACGAGTTACTTGGAATACAACACAATATCGCAAAAGCAAACAGAACTGACAGAAAGGTTCAAAATCTTGCATCATATATCAATGAAAATACTCTGAGAGCAATCCATAAAACTATGGATAAAAGAAAAGCGTACGGAATTGATAAAGTGACAAAAGAAGATTATGAACAGAATCTTGAGGAAAATCTTGCGAGCCTTGTAAAACGGATGAAAAACGGAAGTTACCGCCCAAATCCAACAAGGCGAGTCTATATTCCGAAAGAAACAAAAGGCAAACTGAGACCACTTGGAATTTCCTGTTATGAGGATAAATTGGTGGAAAATGCGATTGCACAGATACTGGAGCAGATTTATGAACCGAAGTTTTATAATGAGAGCTTTGGGTTTCGTCCCAACAGGAACTGTCATCAGGCAGTGAGGGAAATCATAGAGATGGTACAGTATCGGAAGACGAATTATGTGGTGGAAGCAGATATCAGAGGTTTCTTTGATAATGTAGACCATGAATGGCTGATGAAGATGCTGTCACATGACATAGCAGACAAGAAGTTTCTGGAGATAATTGAGAAATTTCTGAAAGCAGGAATCATGGAGAATGGTAAATATCTTGACAGCGAACGGGGAACCCCACAGGGAAACGGTGCCAGTCCAATACTTGCAAATATTTATCTACATTATGTACTGGATAACTGGTTTGATGTAATCGTAAAGAGACAATGTAAAGGCGAATGTTATCTCATTCGCTATTGTGATGATTTTGTCTGTTGTTTTCAGAATCAATATGAAGCACAGGTATTCAAGCAGAGACTGGAAGAACGCTTTGGGAAATATGGACTGGAACTGGCCGAAGAAAAGACAAAGATTTTGGAATTCGGGAGGTTTGCCAGGAAAAACCGAAAAGCAAGAGGAGAAAGGAAACCAGATACCTTTGACTTCCTTGGTTTTACGTTTTATTGCGGAATGGACAGTAAGAACCAATTTTTCCGTTGTAGGGTAAAGACCAGTAAGAAGAAATTCCGCAGTAAAATCAAAGCAATGAAAGAATGGATAAAGGTACATAGAGCAATGCCATTAGAGCAGATATTCAAAACAGTCAATGCGAAACTGAGAGGACACTACCAGTATTACGGAGTGACCGACAATACAAAGGAAGTGAAGAACTTTCTGATACAGACAAAATGGTTGTTGTTTAAGTGGCTCAATCGGAGAAGTCAGAGAAGAGGTTATACAACGGATACTTTCTTTAATGGTTTACTCAGGACATTTCCATTACTTGAACCAAGTATCAAAGTGAGTTTGTTTTACAGATAGAGTGTGAAATATAGAGTGAAAAGCCGTATGCGTTAATAGCGCACGTACGGTTTTGACTAGGGATATGGGGAGTAATCCCCATATCTACTAGAGAAAGGGAGGATGGCAAACGTGATACAGTGTAGTCGGATGCCCGAATAGTACCGATGAAGCAATTGAAAGATTGTGGAGGGAAGTCGAGAGAAAGCTGTTATCCTCACAGCTTTGGCATACGGAACAAT
>JALERM010000063.1 GCA_022764165.1 Eubacterium sp.
CTATAAATCGTTGTTTGGCGATTTGGTAAATTCTGATAAATTAATTTTATAGGGAACAGAAACTTCTTTAGGCTAGAATCAATAGCGGTGTAAACGAAAAAGCAGTCTTAAACTATAGAAAAACTGCCCTTTCGTTTGCACTGCGTTTGATTTTGCCAAAGTGAACAAAGTCGCGTCCCTGTAGCCGATATGTATGGATTTTCAATTCTTGCTTTTTTTATGAATACAAGTGAGATACAAGGATTCTCTGCATTGTTACATGGGGCTTTTGAAAAATCTTGGCACGACAAATAAACCTCATTGCTGAGGCTTTTTGAAATTATTTAGTTAGTCGATTCTAAATGCGCAAAGGTATTCTCTGCTGTGGTTTTCCAAGATGACCACCACAGCATTTGCAAACAGTAACCTTGATACCATAAAGGGTTTCAAGTATCTGAGGTGTTTCCATATCTTTCAGTCGTGATAGATACTGCTTACAACCAAGAAGATTCCGACATAATGCCAGATGCTTGGTCTTGCTTCGAGTACATAGTAATCCGTAGTGTCTTATTCTAACAAATCGTTTCGGCGGTACATGCATCAGGAATCTACGGATGAATTCAACTCCGGAAATGGTGAATTCTTTCCACTTACCTTTTTCACGATAATCTTTCACATAGTATGTAACAGTATTTTCGTCCATACGGATGATGCGGTGATTACTGATAGCGATTCTATGTGTGTACTTACCAAGATAGTTAATAACAGACTGGGCACCATTGAAGGTTTTCTTGCAGTGAGGGATCCAGTCTTTTTCATAGCAGGTGTTAAGAAGCTCTTTGAAGGCATAGTGGTTGAGATATTTTACACTGCTACCATGAAACTGAAGTTTATTTTCTTCCCATAAGATCTTAAGTTCATCCAGATATTTACCCTGGAACAACTTTGATAAAACTTTTACGGGAAGAAAGAATTCTTTACCTTTATCACGCCACTGATTTTTAGCAGTCAGACCACCGCCAAGTAGAATGACATGAATGTGAGGGTGGTAGTTTATTTCAGAGCCCCAGGTATGTAATACACAGATATATCCAACCTTTGCACCCAGATGTCTCGTATCTGCTGTTAACTCATTGATTGTAGCTGACACAGAATGATACAGTGTATCGTATAGAAGCTGTTGGTTGCTGTAGATTAGTGGATTTAATTCCTGAGGTACTGTGAATACTACATGAAAATAAGGTGCATCCAATACATCTTCACGACGCTTATCTATCCACTTTTCTTTAGGTAAAGCCTGACACATAGGACAACATCGGTTACGACAGGAATTATAATGAATCTCCGGATGACCACATTCTTCACAGAATTGTACGTTGGCACCATAAGCCCCGGTTTTACAGTTAATAATGCAATGAGCAACCTTAGCCTGTTGCGACGAAGGTGTATATTTGTCCAGATATTTTGGGTAAAAACGATGAAATATATCCTGTACAGTAGGTTTATCCATGAATATCACCTGCTTCCATGTCAAAAGGACTGGTGATGCCAAGAACCGTTTTATTACTTAAGTGCAGATATACTTCAGTAGATTTAGGGTCGCGATGTCCAAGCAATGTCTGGATGTATCGAAACTCTACACCGTTTTCCAACAGATGAGTCGCAAAAGCATGGCGCAAAGTGTGAGGTGAGATATGTTTACTAATCCCTGCTTTTTTACAGGTATTTCTAAGATACTGTTGAACCGCAGACTGGGTGATGCGGTTATGCGGTTTGTTCTTTTGAATGAATAAGGCTTCCATGGGCTTATTATAGGCAAACCAGTATTCTGTAAGTATATCTAAGGATTTTTGTGAAAGTATGGTATATCTGTCGATGCGAGACTTTGATTTTCTTACATGAACTGTCATATTTGTTCTGGAAATGTCGCAATAATCCAGATATACAGCTTCAGAGACACGAAGCCCGGAACCGTACAATAAGGAAAAGATAGCTTTGTATTTGATATCATCCACATATTCGAGTAGATGATTTATCTCTTCCAAGGATAGTATAGTTGGAAGATGATAATCCTCTTTCATGCGAGGAATAACATCATCATCCCAAGGCTTGTGTAAAACTCTGCGAAAAAAGAAATGAATGGCAGAATTATAGTGATTAAGTGTAGTGGCTGCAATGGTTTCCTGTTTGAAAAGAAGGAAAGCTCTTACGTCTTGAGCTGAAATATCCTGAGGATCTTTTCCTGTATATTCAAGGAAACGTAGTATAAAATCTGTATAAGTTTTGATTGAACTATCTGCAAGATTGCGAAGCTTTGCTTCAATATGTAATTGTTTAATATATTCTTCGTACATAAATGACCTCCGTAAAATAAAAGAAATGTTATTGGTTCCATAACTGTTTACGGTGGTGCATTTGCTTGATAAAAGTGCTTGTGTAAGCAATATAAAAATGGTATTCTTTTCATAGGCAGTTGTTGGGACTAAGCCCGTGTTTGAAGTTTGTTATTGGTCGTACTTTAACAATACTATCTTGGGACAATCCTGTCACTGCCTTTTTTAGAAAAAGTAAAAAACTGCGCCACAGCCTTGGCAGGCCATCGCGCAGCGATTTTGTTCAATTT
>JALERM010000039.1 GCA_022764165.1 Eubacterium sp.
TTGTTATTGACCTCTTAAAATAGCGTAATAATGATTAGCTTGCGTGTCTCTGGATTGTTCTGTATACTGTCATCAGTTTACAGAAAGAAAAAAGTCTCAGAGCACCTTCCCTGGAAAGTCGTGTACTCTGAGACCTGGTCGCTAAAACCATGGTTATTATATCAGACTATACGTTAACCCTCAAGGGGAATTCAGGTGTTTTTTGTTGAGAGCAGTGTGACCAGCCATATATGTCCCAGATGTCAGGGGATTCTTGCCTACCGGGATTCACGCGTACGTATCCGAAGGAAAGAAGGCGGACGTAAGGAGCGTCTGATGATACGACGTTTCAGATGTAAAAACTGCCATTCCTATCATAATGAACTTCCGGATTGCCTCTCCCCGTATAAGCATTATGAAACTGAGGTTATATCAGGAGTTCTTGATGGAGTTGTCACTCCTGAAGATGCTGATTCCGAGGACTATCCGTCCATGCAGACCATGCAGCGCTGGCTCCTGTGGTTGCAGGTCAATCTGACCAACATAGAAGGCTACCTTAGAAGTGCCGGCTACAGTATCTTCAGACTTGGGGAAGGAGTCCTCTTCTCCAAAGGTTCACTGCTCGAAGCTATACGAAAAAAATATCAAAGCTGGCTGGAGATCATTCTCCGCCTGATCTATAACAGCGGGGGATTCCTGGTGCCGATCCCCTGGTAGCACTGTGCACCTACTTTGGTTCGTCTGTCACCGGCTGCTTCTGTATAGTGGTCTCAAAGGAGGTCGCTATACTATGAATACAAGCAAAAATCTTATGAAACAACAGTGGCAGGAACAGGAAGCACTCAAACGCTTTCAGCTTATATCTCCCCTTCTCAGGGAAGATATGGATGACGCAAAACGTCTGCAGCTGCGCAGGCAGATTGCACAGGAGAATAACATCTCCGTCCGCTCTCTTTATCGTTACGAGAAAGCATATGCAGAAAGCCAGTTCTCTGGACTCAAACCGGCAGACCGGCAAAAACACAGATCCCAGAGACTTCCGGACAATTTCGATTTTCTTCTGGAACAGGCAATCCAGCTCAGGAAAGAGGTCCCGGAACGGTCTGTTGCACAGATCATCTTCATTCTGGAAGCAGAAGGCTTTGTAGCACCGGGGGTATTAAAACGCCCAACCCTGGAAAGACATCTTTATAAAGCAGGGTTTGGCCGTGAACATATGCAGATGTACAGAGAAGCCCGTGAGAGTTCATCGAAACGCTTCTGCAAACCACACCGCATGATGCTGATCCAGGGAGATATCAAGTATGGTCCCAAACTTCCTATTGGAAAAAACGGTGCCAAAGTACAGACCTATCTGTCCTCGGCTATTGATGACCATTCCAGACGGCTGCTATTCTCCCGGTTCTATGATAATCAGGAAGAAGCGATCATCGAGGATACCTTTCACCAGGCGATCCTGCGTCACGGAACTTTTGATGCCTGTTACTTTGATAACGGATCACAGTATATCGCAAAGCAAATCCGTTTTTCCCTTTCCAAACTCGGCATCCGTGTCATTCATGCAAAGCCGAGAAGCGGAAAAAGCAAAGGCAAGATCGAAAAGTTCCACCAGGTCGTGGATGATTTTATCCGCGAATCGAAGCTGAAGGGTATCAAAAGCCTGGATGAATTAAACCGTCTCTGGGAGATCTTCGCAGACGAGTATTATCACAAGAAATCTCATGAAGGGATCAGTGAGTACTATGAAAGCCTTGGAGCTGCGGTCCCGGAAGAAGGGATCACACCTCTTCAGGAGTGGAACCGCGACAGCCGCCCGCTCACTTTCCTGGATGTTTCAGTCGTAGCGGAAGCTTTCCTTCATCACGAAGAACGCAAAGTTGACAAAGGCGGATGTATCAGTTTCCGCGGAATAAAATACGAGACAAAACCATCACTGATTGGGCATAAAGTTGAAATTTCTTATGACCCTGCCGCGCCTGAAACGATCACGGTTTCTTATCCAGGCTATGAACCTTTTACAGCACAGCCTATAAAAATCAGCTCATACTGTGACAAACGTCCCGTATTACCGGCATCCATGCAGGAACAGAAACCGAGCACATCCCGTTTTCTTGATGCTTTAGAAAACCGCCATGCACAGACACAGCGTCAGATGGCTGACGCGATTTCATTTGCATCCTATCGGAAGGAGGCGAATGACAATGTATGAGGCATTCTTCGGTATGGAACACACACCCTTTGTCCGTGATGTTCCGCCTGAAAAGCTGTATGAATCATCTGCTTTTCGCGAGACATTAGGGCGTTTATCCTATGTGGCAGACCGCCAGATGTTTGCGGTTGTAACCGCTGATTCCGGATGTGGGAAATCAACGCTGATCCGCCGGTTTTACTCAGAGCTTCCTAAAGAGGATTACATCGTTCTTTATCTTTCAGACTCAAAGCTGACTCCAAGATGGTTTTATAAGGGGCTGCTGGATCAGCTCGGTCTGGAATCAAGGTTTTATCGGGGAGATTCCAAACGCCAGCTACAGCAGGAAATTGAAATCATCCGTGGAGTACAGCACAAGAAAGTTGTCTGTATCCTTGATGAAGCTCATCTATTGGAAAAAGAAACGCTGGAAGAATTCCGATTTCTTTTGAATTACAAATTTGATTCTGTCAGTCCCATGGCAGTAGTCCTTGTCGGGCAGACAGAACTTTGGGAAAACAAACTGAAGTTACAGCGTTACGCTGCTATTCGCCAGAGAATCGATATGTATTGTACGCTTCCACATCTGGACAGATCGGAAACAGAACAGTACATCGGAAGTCATATGGCGTATTCTGGATGTTCTCAGGAGGTTTTTACTGAAAAAGCAGTGGATGAGATCCACAAGGCATCTGCCGGAATTCCCCGTATGATCAACCGGATCTGCGAAAAGGCACTGATGTATGCCTTCCAACAGCAGAGACGTCTGGTCGATGACTATATGATCAAGTTTGTAGTAGAGCATGAAATGCTCACGGTCACAACTAAGTAAAAGTCAGCCGCCCGTTTTCGGGCGGCGAATCCACCATTATCTATGACAGGCAGTTAAGCAATCTGATGACAATTCGTGTGAGCAGTCTGGTGACAGCTCATGAAATCATTAACATAATATCATCAGATTTTCCTGTGAGATAATCGATAGAAGTATTAAAACATCTTGCAATAACTTCTAATGTTTGTATAGAAGGTGTTCTTTCTCCATATTCATATCTGCAATATCCAATCTTGGATAAGTTCAGTCGTCTGGCTGCTTCGGCCTTTGTGATTCCTATATTTTCTCTTGCTATTTTGATTCTTTCCGAAAGTGATTGCTCATTCATAAAGTCTTAACTTCCAGTAGAAGTTGACACTCAATCGAAAA
>JALERM010000054.1 GCA_022764165.1 Eubacterium sp.
TGTAACACATCTATCATATTCCTCTGGGCAGAATTCGCCTTCGTCATTCACCGTATAGTGCGAGTCTCCCATGATAAGCACACGCTTTGGTGCCGAAGCATAGTTGCAACCTATCCAAGGATAGTGTACAAGATTCTCAACTTTATCAAACTGCGAATCAAATTGTTTGTCTGATATTGTCATAATAACCTAATTTCCGCAACACTATAATTCAATATTATTTATAAGAACCAGAGCAACAAAAAGTTGATTAGTTTTTTGCCATGTCAGAAATCTCACTTGTCTTAGTGTTGCATTTAAAAACAAATAAAACGCTGAATGACATGGCAAAAATACAAATAAAATGAGAAACACACTCCTTTTGGGGATTTTTTTTCAATTATGGAGCAATTTGATGCTTTTTTAGCTCAAACCATAGATTCCACCTTGGGATTGAGATGTACATTGTTTGATTATCAACATAGTGAGATTCTACGCTCTCTGATATGCGTATATCTTTGTGGTGGTTCATGTCTTGAGGATATTTCAACACACCTTATAAAACATTTTATAAAAATATCATAGCCTTCAAAGATATTTTTAAGCTGTGCCATTTTTTGGCACACCCTTGCACTACCTTTGCAATAAATTTTAAATGTTAAGTGTATGAAACTGAAAGAACTTTTACTTAGTACGGATTTTGACGCATTGATTCCTGCCTTAAAAAAGGAAGGATATTTGGGCATAAGACAATATCGTGAGGCATACGACATCCTTTGCCATCTTATTCCTGCGGATGAATCCGAGATTGAGGACCCCAAAATACGTGTAGAGTGGGTTAAACCTGTTGAAGGCTATGAGGATGAAGAGCCATATATTAATGTATACAATTGTGAAGGTGATCTTTGGGAATGTAATGTTGCCAAGGAAGTTATTGTTGACGATGCCTGTAGACTTACTAAGGAAGAAGTCATAGCCAAGATTCTTTGGAGTTGTACATTCTACGGCTATACACCGCAGACACTCAAAGATACATTTGAGGACAGAATCGAGCACAAGATGCACACCAGTTATGGTACTATGGCTAGAAAACTAGAACAAAAGTTATACTTCAACTATTTGCCAGGCCGTAAGAAAAGGGAGATCCTCGAAACCATGAAGCTCGCTTCTCATGATAGTATATCCATGAGCATGGAGGATTGGGACTACTGCAACAGAAGAATCTCCCAAGCATCCAACATCAAAAAGAAGCGTGACCATCGCTTGGAGAAGCGAATTGATTATCTCGATTATCGAGAAAAGTATGAAGCTCTCCGAGATAAGTTCTTGGGTGGTAAAGATATTTCCTTCCATGACATGGACTTCATCTATGATGGTTTCTCTATGCTGCAAACCAACATGGAGACTCATACCTATGAAGAAATCAGCAGAGTAGATTACCTGAAAAGACTGATAAAATACATAGACATGGATTCAGAGAATGAGTTTGCCAATCCTCAGAAGCTGGTTGTATTATGTAAGGCATCATCTCTTCATCCTCTTTCCTTGAAAGAGAAAGAAGAGATTAAGAGCGAGTTTCAGAAGTTGGCAGGAAAGGGAGAACTCGTCTTTGGTACAGCAGAGGTAAACTCTGATGTTATTGACTTACAGTTTACGATTCTCATTCAGAAATTCAAAAAGGGTCATCCGATAGATGATGATGTATAATGATTTAAAAAATCGAAAATGACAGTACAAGAATACTTAAAGCAATTCTCTTTTGATGACATCCTACCACCCACAAGAAAAATGATAGAAGAGTGGCGAAAAAAAATGGATTCATATTTTTGGACGGATGATCACCAACTGGAAGAATGCAAAATGAAATATGACTGTATCTGTAGAATTGAAGGAAAACCAAGTAAGAATCCTTATCTTTGGATTCAGTTCATAGACCATAGGGACATTATTCCTGGCTATATTGGCATGAATACATGGGACTTCGAATTGGTGCCTTTAGCTGAATGCGCCTCAAAGGAAATTAGGTATGATGGAAATCCTGGTCTTTTCTCCCAAAAGGAAATTGCGGCTAAACTTGTTTATGATTTACCAGGGTGGCGGTATAGTCTTGATGGAGAAAGTTTT
Organism: Eubacterium sp.; assembly: GCA_022764165.1. Taxonomy (GTDB): domain Bacteria; phylum Bacillota; class Clostridia; order Lachnospirales; family Lachnospiraceae; genus Oliverpabstia. Next base: position 2,104 of record JALERM010000054.1, read on the forward strand.
CAATTAGACTACGACTCACTTTATATAAAAAAAGCATGTTTGATTTATAAAAGATATGCAAAACATCAGTTGCCAGGCAAACAAACTAGGTATTTCGATGAAGAATGGCAAGACGAATATAATCTAACTGTATTTTCTGAAGATCGAAATATTATAGAAAAAAGAGAAAGGCGTTGCAATGGGGCAAAGAGAAAACGTAATTTCCGTGTCAAGAATAGAATCAAGCAACTGGAAATATACAATGAGATAGACTATCTTATCAGAAGATTATATAAGAACAACGTTGATGGACTTTCATACACCGATTTTAAATGGCTTTTCCAAATAAAAGGCCATGACAAAGGAAGGGAGTTCCGTTCATTTGCCACATGCAAAAGCCAGAGAATAGTATATCTCATAGACTTATTTGAGCATTATGCGGATAAGTTCAAGAAATGGGACAAGTATCTGGTTGAAATCAAAACTTCTCCAGAATCTATGCTTTCTGCAGAAGAAAATGATGCCATATCAAACATTCTCAAGGAGAAAGGAATCAAACCTGACATATGGTATCATGCCACTGACAAATGCTTAGGAGAGGACATATATTTGCTGATTGTGGGATATTCTTAAAATTATAAAATGACTATAGCTGAATATTTAAGAAGTATATCTTTCGAAGATATTGAAGAAATCTTATGGGAAGTTTATGGGATGGGGGACAACTTTACCCCTTTCATAAAAATGACTTATGACCGTATTTGCCATCAGACAGGAACATCTGAGCATTCTTATCTGATTGTACAGATTGTGAATTCCTCCATAGACCCTTTGGGCATGAATGTTATCATGCCTGAAGGGTATAAAAAGGATTCTTTGGAGAATTTAGGCAAGTACAAAGTCATCTTTAGAGGTTGTGAAAGTCCTGACACTTCAAGCATTGCTGCAAGTATTATGGAAACTATTATAAGAAATAACCAACAGGGTGTGCTTGAGCCATTTCATAGTCTTGACATCATTAAAAATACTAAGTTCAGTAAGCTAGTGATGAATATATACAAGCTGGTTATTAAAGTTCTCTTGCCAAAGAAATGCGTTCCCGAAAAAATGTCAGAACAAGAACTTTATAACATTATCAGGAAGAGACACTGTCGAAACATTGCACTTCTGAAATTGTATACATTTAACAAGGTTTACTCCTTATTTGTACAATATAAACAAATATGTAAGACCCACTACTTAATCAGAAGACTTACTAAAAACAACAGCCAAGGCTTAAATAGCAAGAACTTTAAATGGTTGTACCATAAATCCTGCCAGATGGAAAAGGAATATGTCAGCTTTGCTTTTGAAAAAAATAAGAGAGTGGAATACTTCACAGAATTGATTGAAATGTTCAATCTCCCTTTTACTGGTTGGGATGGCTTTCTTATCCTTACAAGAACATCTTCAAAACATCCGTTGCTGGAAAAAGAAAAAAACAATATTAAAAAAATCATAACCGACCTTGATGGGAAAAACTATAGATGGTATCAATCGTATGACGAGAACTTAGGAGAAGATCTATATTTACTGATAGTAAAGTGGTTTAATAAGAAAAGAGCTTGGTCTAGTTATGACTTCTCATTTCTTATTTCTAAGTTCATTAAACTGTGAGACATTGTAAAACTCCGTAAAAGCACCTCCCTTGCTTTGATTTCCACAAGAATGAGCATGACCAAAGATATGGAAACGAGGTTGAGAGCGATAAACCTCTAACAATAGCGGAAGGCTTCCCCTACCCTCGTCAAGTATGCCTTCCGGTGGAATATGGGTAATCAGGAAGTCCATTTTGGTAGCAGATTGGACATTTTGCTCCTTACTTTGCAAGCTTCGCATGGATATATTCCCAAAACTTATCCCATCAAACTCAAAGGAGGAATCATGAAGGAAAACTACTTTTTTAGGTAAGAGCGAAATTGTCTGCTCTAAGCTGTCTTTCAAGAACAGCTCATGATTACCTGCGACAAACATATAAAGCTTGGCGGGATGGCTTAACAACCAGGAAAAGAAGTCCTCCAGGCCATCCTTACCAAATCCAGACACCACATCGCCAGCACAAAGCAGGATGTCAGCTTCTTCTGGGATATGAAGCCGATTGTGCATCCCATGAGTATCAGAGAACGCAAGAATCCGATGTTCCTTATAGTTGAATAGCACAAATCTAAATCTTATAAAGTTAATACTTCAATGGTGAATTTGGGCGGAATCTCTTCCGACCACATTTTTTGCATTGGCTTCCTATTTCATTTTTTAAATGATACGAGACCTGTTTTCTTATTTTTCCTGACACACTTTATAAACATCAAACCATAAACCATGCAACATGTCAAGCAGTTTGATTTTATCGTCTGAAGATATGGGTAAGCCGGCAATCTCCTCTGGTTCGAAGCTGACGGATGAGACTTCATTTTTTAGCTCTAGCAAGAGCATATCCATTCGTTTCTCCAAGTATTGTTTCAACCAAGAGAGTTCGTCAAAATCACAAGTTGGAATCTTGATGTTTGATACACATTTTTGTTTCTTATCACCTGTCACTGAGTACAAATTCGCAAACCATATATCGCCAAAGCCAACACTCAAACTGAGTTCTATGCTATATGTCTTTTCCATATAGGAAAAAACATACTCACTTTGAGCTTCATCACCTGTGTCAAAGTCAACCCATTGATTCATCTTCATATGCTTGAATGATTAACAATAGTTGTTCTTCACTTGTGCCCAATGTCTCCTGTACAAGATCCACCTTT
>JALERM010000056.1 GCA_022764165.1 Eubacterium sp.
AAAATCCTTGCCGCCAAGCTGGCTCCTCACGGGTATGACCCCGGGCAGCTTGTGGATGCTATCTGGGCAGGGACCGCTGCTATGGTAAAAAATGACGGCAGTCAGAGCAACGAAGCAGCCTTTTGGAAAAAGTTTGCAGGCATCTACGAAGAAAAGGTCTTTGCGGAATGAACCCTAAAGCAACAATCGCAGTTCACGCAGTAAAGGAAATGGGATTGCAGGTGGCTCTGGCGACAAATCCCATTTTCCCAGAAGTTGCCACCGAGAGCCGTATCCGCTGGGCGGGTCTGAAACCAGAGGATTTCAGGATGCAGTTATGCTGGTTTTTTGTATGAGCCTTCCATAAACTGAGTAAAATATAACAGACCCCATCATCAGGGGAATGCGGCGTGATTGCGAAAAGGAGGAAATCAAATGCTTGCAGGTTGTATTTTACTTTTGTGTGTTACCGTTTTTTTTGTGTTTTTCAGTGCAGTTTTGCAGGAAAACCGCTATGACAGAGAAATTTCTGACAGGGAGCAGGAGGCTTTCCTGCGGGAATGGAGGGCGAACAGGGTTGCAAAAAGTCGAAACTTACGGTATGATGGTAGAAAATTGAAAGAGTTTGATACTGGAGGAGAACAATATGATCACAGTAAAACCATCCATAGAGATTGTAAGTAATCATGATTATAAGGAAATGTTGACCAAGCTGGAGAAAATCGGCAGAGTCTGCTATAAAAGTGAAGATTATATCAAAGAAGGTTCCGCAGAGAAGTTTCTGAAAGGGATTGTGAAGAGGGGCCATGAGTCTGTTATTGAGCATGAGAGTATTACTGTTCGTGTGACCTGTGACAGAGGAGTTACCCATGAAATCGTCCGTCACCGTATCGCCAGCTACAGCCAGGAAAGTACCCGGTACTGTAACTATACGAATGATAAGTTCAGCAATCAGATTTCCTGTATTGATATTGCCACAGGATTTGAGTACGATTTGAATGATGAGAATGACCGGAAGAAGTATGAAATCTGGAATAACGCCATGAATGCGGCAGAGCAGTATTATTTCCAGATGATTGAAGCCGGTGCGAAGCCGGAGGAAGCCAGAAGTATTCTTCCGAATTCTCTGAAGACAGAGATTGTGATGACGATGAATCTGAGAGAGTGGAGACATTTTATCCGTCTTCGTGCCAGCAAGAGAGCCCATCCGCAGATTCGTGAGATTACAGAGATGATAAGAAAAGAATTTGCAGAGAGATATCCGGTATTCTTTGAGGATCTGGTACCGGAAGAAAACTGAATGCTTTACTCGTAACTGTGAAGACACTGAACAGTTACGAACGGGATGAATAATAAGCAGGAATCTCACGGAGTATGGAAAGGAAAGATACTCTGTGAGGTTCCTGCATTTTCATTTTTACAGTTATAGCGGAGGAGTGATTCATATGACGATAAGGAAACTGGCCAGGATGTTATTTGTAATAAACGGCCTCCAGTTTTTGCTGGGAGGCGGGATTCTGATCGGCTTGTGGAATCATTTATTTGAACAGTCTGATTTTGTACTGAGCCTGGCATTGGGATTGATGTTGTTTAGCAGTCTGCTGACGATTGGCGGATTGTTTTCCTTTACTCATTATCAGAACCGTAGTTATCGGGAAAGTATGGAAAATCTGGAAAAGCTGAACAGTAAGCTGCGGGAGCAGAGGCACGATTATCTGAATCAGATGCAGATTGTCTATGGTCTTCTGGAACTGGAAGAATATGAGGAAGCCAGGGATTACATGCGACCGATTTTCAAAGATGTTATGAAAGTCAGCTGGGCAATGAAGACATCGCAGCCTGCGGTCAATGCTCTGCTTCAGGCAAAGCTGGAAGCAGCAGAGAGGCTGGGGATAGATTTTTATCTCGAAGTGGCCACTCAGCTTGCGGAACTTCCCATGGAACCCTGGGAACTTTGTAAGGTGATTGCCAATCTGATTGACAATGCCATGACTGCCGTGGAGCATCTGGATGGAGAAAAAAGTATCAGGCTGGAGATGAGAGAGCACAAGGAAGAGTATCAGATTGCGGTTCATAACAATGGTCCGGCCATCCCGGAGAAAAACAGGAAGTTGATTTTTAATCAGGGGTTTACCACGAAGGAAGGCGAGGGTCATGGCATGGGGCTTTCTATTGTTACCGGGGTATTGAAAGAGGTTAAGGGAAGTATTCAGGTGGAAAGTACAGATGAGGAGACATCATTTTTTGTAAAGATTCCGAAAAGAAAACGAAGAGGACTGTCATTTGCGGGAATGAAAGTGACAGGATAGGTCAAAAAATGCATAATTAGTGGATTCCCTCTTTTATTTTCAGAAAAAAGCTTTACAATAAATAAAAAGAAATAAACAAAGAGAGGAGGGAGAACCATGGATGGTCTGACAATTCTTGGATTATTGTGTTTGCTGGCCGGTTTTATCTTTGTGGGGATTGAAATGGTAGTTCCGGGATTTTCAGTTCCAGGAATCAGTGGAATTGTCTGTCTGATCGCAGGAGTATTTCTTCTGGCGGATACGGTAATGGAAGGCTTTTTTATAACTGTCATCGTGCTGGCATTACTTGGCATATTGATGGCAGTGATGTTGTATCTATTATCAAAAGGAAAATTCCGGTCACCGATTATTCTGGAAGAAGAACAGAAAAGTACGGAAGGTTATCTCAGTTCCAGTGATTTGAAATATCTTCTGGGAAAAAAGGGAGTTGCGATGACAGATCTTCGTCCAACAGGTGTCGGACAGATTGATGGAATCAATTTCGATGTGATTTCTGAAGGAAACTACATATCAGCCGGTGAACCTGTGGAAATCATTAAAGTAGAAGGCTCAAAGTTAATTGTGAGGGTAAGCGAGGAGGATAAGTGATGGAGAATATTTTATTGATAGCAGTATTGGGGATTTTGGGATTGTTGGTTATCCTGTTTTTTGTATTTGTTCCTGTTGGTCTGTGGGTTTCATCTCTGGCAGCCAATGTAAAAATCAGTATTTTCAATATGATCGGTATGAAACTGAGAAGAGTAAAACCTGCTAAAATCGTAATGCCACTGATCAAAGCTAGAAAAGCAGGTCTTAATCTGGGAGTGAATCAGCTGGAAGCTCATTATCTGGCAGGTGGTAACGTGGATAATGTGGTAAATGCACTGATCGCATCAGAACGGGCAGGTATCGAATTGAAATTTGAAAAGGCAGCAGCCATTGATCTGGCAGGTCGCAACGTGCTGGAAGCTGTAAAGATGAGTGTAAATCCGAAAGTTATTGAGACCAGTAATGTGTCTGCAGTGGCAAAAGACGGTATTGAGCTTCTGGTAAAAGCCCGTGTTACAGTGAGAGCGGATCTGGAACGTCTGGTAGGTGGTGCAGGAGAAGCTACTATTCTTGCCCGTATCGGTGAAGGTATTGTAACTACCGTAGGTTCTGCGATTTCACATAAAGAAGTTCTGGAAAACCCGGATGATATTTCCAAACGTGTGCTGAAGAAAGGTCTGGATTCAGGAACAGCGTTTGAGATTCTGTCGATCGATATCGCGGATATTGATGTGGGAAGAAATATCGGTGCACAGCTGCAGAGCCTGCAGGCGGAGGCAGATAAGAATATTGCACAGGCAAAAGCAGAAGAACGTCGTGCGATGGCGGTAGCGAGAGAACAGGAGATGCGTGCTTACGTGGTGGAAGCGGAGGCAGAGGTTCCGAAGGCAATGGCATATGCTTTAAGAGAAGGTAAACTTGGTGTTATGGATTATTATGAACTTCAGAATCTGAAAGCAGATACAGCCATGAGAGAAACCATCGGAAATGACGGTCAGGAAAAGGTAATCCTGGACAAGTAAAGGGGGAACCGGAATGAGTCGTATGATGTGGGATGATTCTATGAGTACCTTTAAGAATCTGAATGTGGTAGCAGAGGAACCGGTTTCGGAAGCGGCAGAACCGATACAGGAATCGAATACAGAAGAAAAGGCAGTTCAGGAAGTGGTGAGTCCGGTGACGGATATACATAAAGAAGACAGAGCTGCAAGACTTCGGGAGGCTGTTCTCTGGTCTGAAATTCTTGGGGAACCGACAGCAAAGAAACGGCAGCGGAAAAGAATGGAGCAACGATATGGCAATCAGAGTTATGCTGGTAGAAGATGAGGCGGGTATCCGCCTCATTCTTCGCAAAATTATAGAAAAACATGAAGAATTTGAAATTGTTGGGGAGTGCGAAGATCTGGCAGAGACAGTGATACAATTTCGCAGACAAAAACCGGAAGTGGTATTTCTGGACATTGGCATCAAAGGTCAGAGCGGAGTAGAGTGTGCCAGAATACTGACAGATTTGGATCCGAAGGTGAAGATTATTTTTGCCACAGCACACACCGAGTATATGTCAGATGCATTCGAATTGTATGCCTTTGATTATCTGGTAAAGCCATTTTCAATCGATCGGGTTAATCGTACCCTGAATCGAATTGCAGAAATGGGAAATCCTAAAAAGAATGAAGCAGATGAAAAAATAGTAAAATCAGAATATCGCCGCGATAAGCTTCTGGTCAAGGGAAAAGAGAGTATGAGTTTTGTGGATATACCGGAGATTATTCTCATACAGAGGGAAAATCAGGCAACAGCGATTTATACCGAACAGGACTGTTATGTGACCTCCGCCAGTCTGAGTGAATTGGAAAAGAAACTGGATCCGGAACAATTTCTTCGAAGTCATAAATCCTATATTATCAATCTGTCCCGTATCAGCCGGATAGAGCCATACGGACGCTGGACCTATGTGGTACATTTTAAAGGACGAAAAGAGGATGCGCTGCTGACAGCAGAAAAATATGAGGAGATAAAAAAACGATTTCTTTAACTTTCCTTAAGTTTTGACAGGGACGGTTGAAAGGAATTGCATATTGTTCTATAATACAATAGTATTTGTCGAAAAAAGGAGAACACTGTCTCTATGATGGCAGTGTTTTCTGTATGAATTTCGAAATATATGTATGGGGAAGGTTTTTATGGATTATAAACTATTATTTGATACGGCGGTTTTTGCAGGAGAAGTGCTGATGAAAAATGGTGCGGAAACCTACAGGGTGGAAGATACCATGTACAGGATTTTGAAAAAGTCTAATCTGAAAACAGTTCAGGTATTGGTTTTGATGACGGGATTTGTGGCGACACTGGATGATCCTTCCATCGATTCCCTGACGGTGGTGAGGAGGATTAACAGCAGGGGCACCAATCTGGATAAAGTAAATCGTGTGAACAACATCTCAAGGGAATTCTGCGAAGACAGAATTACGCTGGAGGAAGCTTTTCGGCAGATGAAAAAACTGTGGAAAGAACCAGATTCTACAAAGAAAAATCTCTTTTCCATGGCGGCACTGACTGGTGGCTTTGCCATCATGTTCGGATGTGGACTGCAAGAAGCCCTGCTGGCAGCTATTGTGGGGCTGCTCTCTGCCCTGGTGGTGCATTTTTGCAGGAAAATGAAGATGCACAGTTTTCTTCAGAACAGTCTCAGTTGTATCACGCTGGCGGTGGCTATCAGTGCTGCGGTTCGGGTGCTTCCGGGGACATTTAAGGAGAACCTTCTGATCATTAGCTGTATCATGCCGTTTGTTCCGGGAGCTGCCATAACAAATGCTGTTTTTGACGTACTCCATGGCGATTATCTTTCGGGAGTTGCAAGAGCAGCCGAGGCATTTGTGATCGCAGCGGCCGTAGCTTTGGGAATCGGTATTGGATTGAGTCTGTTCTAGGGAGGTGAGCGGTATGGAAATGTTATGGCAGTGTATCGGCGCATTTGTGGCAGTGGCAGGCTTTGGCACTGTTCTGGGAGTTCCGCGAAAGTTCCTTTTGTGGGCCGGTATTGACGGGGCCCTGGGATGGATGACATATCTGCTGGTATTTCACTCCACAAGTTCAGTAGTTTTCGGAAGTTTTGTGGGAGCAGTTGTTATTTCTACAGGGGCACACATCTGTGCGAGAATATTTAAAACTCCTGTCACTTTGTTTTTGATTCCCGCCAATATGACGCTGGTGCCCGGAGCAGGAATGTACCGGATTGTCTATAATATTCTGAACTCAGAGAATGGAATGGCAAATTTTTATTTGCTGCAGACACTTCAGGTGGCTGGTGTGATTGCACTGGCAATATTTATTGTAAATGTTATCTTCAGCAGTGTGGCTGCTCTGAAAAAAATGACAGGGGCAGGAAGAAAGCATTAGACTGATTATTAAAGGGGAGTAAAAATGGGAGAAAAAAGTAAAAAGAATCTTGCGGTGCGATTGGGAATCGCAGCAGGGTGTGTGATTTTGGCAGTTGCTGCCGGATATTATGGATGGAAAGCTTACCATTACAAAGATATTTTTTTCCACGGCACGGTCATCAATGGTATTGCCTGTGAAGAACTGACGGCAGAGCAGGTGGAAGAATTGATTCGCGAACAGGTGGAAGACTACGGTATTACTCTGGAATTTCGGAATGGGGAGATTAATGAAATTGATGGATCAGAGATTGATTATCAATATGTGAGCAGCGGGGAAGTAAAAGAACTGATGCAGAAACAGAATCCTTTGTTGTGGATCAGCGGTTATTTTGGCGAGCATTCTGTCACCATCGATGAAAATATTACTTTTGATGAAGAAAAGCTTTATGATAAACTGGAAGATATGGCGTGTATGCAGGAAGAAGCACAGGTGGATCCGGAGGATGCTTATGTAAAATTTAAAACGGATCAGTTTATCATTGTCGATGAAGTTTATGGTTCCCGGCTGAAAGCGGATGAACTGAAAGAAGCTGTTATTCAGGCAGTAGAGACTGGAACAGCTCATTTTTCTGCGGAAGAAGCAGGCGTTTATGTTATGCCTGAGTATACAAAGGACAATGAAAAGATAAAAAAAGAGCAGGAGCAGCTGAATGAACTGGCAAGGGTCAGTGTCACTTACAAACTGCCCAATGGGAAAAAAGTATTTAATGGAAATAAACTGCGCAAGTGGCTGGATGTGGATGAAGAGGGCAACTACACGCTGGATCAGGAAAAACTGAAAAGTAAAGTTACGGATTATGTGAAAAGTATTGCTGAAGAAGTAGATACATTGGGAAAAGCCCGTCCATTTCATACAACTTCCGGAAGGGATGTAACTGTGAAAGGCGGCAATTACGGATGGAAGGTCAGCCAGGAAAAAGAAGTTGCTGCACTGTTGGAAAATATAAAGAATCATGATATCGTAAAGAGAAAACCAAAATATTCGAGCAAAGAACTGTATACAGAAAATAATGGTCTGGGAAATACTTATATCGAAGTGAATCTGACGGAACAATATCTGTATTATTATGTGGAGGGGCAGATTGAGGTGGAAGCCCCGATTGTTTCCGGTACAATGACCAGTGAACGGTTTACACCGCCGGGAGTGTATTTCCTTACATATAAACAGACGGATCGTATACTCCGCGGACCGACAGGAGAGGATGGAAATCCAAGCTATGAGGCTCACGTGGATTACTGGATGCCGTTTAATGGGGGCATCGGTCTGCACGATGCCAGTTGGAGAGGTTCTTTCGGAGGAAAGACCTATGTTTACAGCGGATCGCATGGATGTATCAACCTTCCGGTCAGTGCCGCAAGAAGAATATACAATTTGATTGATAAGGAAACCCCGATCGTATGTGTTTACAATGATGGTTATAGTCTGCACGGGTGATCTGGTACGCTCTGGAACGTTAAAGATCACTCCGTGGCAGCAACACCGGGGAAACTAAATTCATGTCAGGAAAAAAGTTCCAGAAGTTCTTTGGGACAATTGATGGTATAATCAGGTGAAGAAACCTGACCAAAGCCATAAGATGCAAAAACAAAGGGAATGCCGGCCTCCTGTGACGCACGGAAGTCCCCATCGGTATCTCCCACGTATACCGGTGACTCAAGGTGATAATCACGGATAATCTGAGCGATATTGTCTGCTTTGGCGTTGCCGGTGTCTCCGGGACAAAGATGTCCCTCGAAGTATTTGCCCAGATGGCTGGACTGAAGAAATACTTCGATATAGCCGGCCTGGCAGTTGCTTACGATAAACAGACGGTATTTCTCTGAAAGCTTCTGCAGAGTGTCCTCCAGATTGGGGTAAAGGGGCGCACACTGCTCAAGAAGTGCCCGGTGTTCTTCCTGACAGCAGAGGTCAATCAGATAGAGCTGTCGTTCGGTGGTGCAGTCTGGAAAAATCACTTTGGCAATATCGGGAAGCAGTCTTCCGAAGAGACTTTTCAGTGTATGTTCCGTAAAGTTCATAGATTTACCGGTTTCCCGTAAGATTGCTTCATTCCATGCCTGTGCACAGGCAGCAGTGGAATCCCAGAGGGTTCCGTCAACGTCAAATATTATACTGTCCATAGTAATCTCCTTAAATGTATTTGTTTCTTATCATATCTATTTTTGGAGAAAATTGCAAGGAGTAAGGTGAAAAGGTGAAGTATTGCAATATTAGAGAAGGAGTTTTTATCAGCCGGCCCAATCGTTTTATTGCGATGGTGGAGCTGGATGGCCGTACAGAGGTATGTCATGTAAAAAATACAGGACGGTGCCGGGAACTGCTGGTTCCGGGTGCGAAAGTCCTTCTGGAAGAGTCGGACAATCCGGCAAGAAAAACAAAATATGATCTGGTTCAGGTTTATAAAAATCATACGCTGGTAAATATGGATTCCCAGATGCCCAATTATCTGGTCAGAGAATGGATTCTGCAGGGGCGTGGTTTTCCGGATGCATCATTGGTACAGATGGAAAAACAATATAGGAATTCACGATTTGATCTGTATGTGGAATATCAGGGGAAAAAAGCTTTTATTGAAGTGAAAGGAGTAACTCTCGAGCAGGACGGGACGGCACGTTTTCCGGATGCCCCGACAGAGAGAGGGGTGAAACATATCAGAGAACTGGCAAAATGTCTGGAAGAAGGGTATGAGGCATGGATTTTTTTTGTAATTCAGATGTCCGGTGTGACTGAATTTCAGCCAAACTGGGATACCCATCCGGAATTTGGTTATGAACTGCAGAAAGCAGCCGAAGCCAGTGTACACGTGGAAGCCTGGGACTGTCAGGTAATGCCGGGTGAAATCTACATGAACAACCGGATTCCCGTGAAATTATCTTGAAAAGAGCGAAAGCCTCGCAGCAAGTAAAACGATGCATACTTGAACTAAAGGAGTAAGACAGGATGTTAAATAAAATAGCAGAGCCATTGCTGCAATGGTATGAAAAGAATCACAGGATCCTTCCCTGGCGTGATTCGGGAAATCCTTATTATATCTGGATATCCGAAATCATGCTTCAGCAGACCAGGGTGGAGGCTGTAAAACCGTACTTTGAGCGGTTTATCCGTGCATTGCCCTCCGTTAAGGATGTGGCTGAGTGCCCGGAAGAACAGCTTTTAAAATTATGGGAAGGACTGGGATATTACAATCGTGTGAGAAATATCCAGAAAGCTGCCGTAAAGATTATGGAAGAATATCATGGAAAACTTCCTGCTGATTATGAAGTGTTGAGAAGCCTGCCGGGAATCGGCAATTATACAGCGGGGGCCGTGGCATCCATTGCCTATGGAATACCGGTACCTGCGGTTGACGGCAATGTTCTTCGTGTGATTGCACGGATAACAGAAAATGATGAAGATATTCTGAAACAATCTGTCAGGACACGGGTGGAGAGGGAACTTCAGGAAGTGATTCCTGCGGATCAGCCGGGAGCATTTAACCAGGCATTGATGGAACTGGGGGCTATGATCTGTGTTCCCAATGGCGAGGCCCGATGTGAAGAATGTCCGGTAGCCCATCTGTGTATGGCGAGGGCGCATAACACGGTGATGGACCTTCCGGTCAGAAAAAAACCGAAAGAACGCAGAATAGAAAACAGGACGATTCTGGTTATTCAGGATGGGGATAAGGTTGCCGTGCGCAAAAGGCCATCAAGGGGTCTTCTGGCCGGGATGTATGAGTTTCCCAATCTGGAAGGTCATCTGGAAGAGGAAAAGGTTCTGGAATGGATCAAACACTATCAGGTGGAACCGCTGCATATCCGTCGTCTGGAGAATTCCAGACACATCTTTTCCCATGTGGAATGGAGAATGATCGGATATGCAGTCCGCGTAGCGGCACTGGAAGAAAAAAATAAAAAAGATCTGATTTTTGCGGAAAAGGAATTTGTGGAACAAAACTATCCCATTCCGGCTGTATTTCATGCCTATAGATCAGATGAAAAATAACATTCTCCCTGCAGGAGGAGCATTTGAATTACAATCAGAGAAATATTCAGATAGGAGATACGAAAGTGAAGATATTAAGTATTGCTGTACCATGTTATAATTCGCAGGAATATATGAGAAAATGCATCGATTCTCTTCTGGTGGGAGGAGATGAAGTAGAAATTATTGTGGTGGATGACGGCTCAAAAGACGATACACTGAAGATTGCACAGGAGTATGAGTCTGCATATCCCGGAATCGTACGTGCAGTTCATCAGGAAAATAAAGGTCACGGAGGTGCTGTCAATACAGGACTGGCCTATGCCACGGGTTTGTATTTTAAAGTGGTAGACAGCGATGACTGGCTGAATGAGGAGGCATACATAAAAGTACTGGAAACCCTGAAAGGCTGTATTCGCGGCCCTCAGACCCTGGATTTGATGATCAGTAATTACGTATATGAAAAAGTCGGTGTAAAACATAAAGCTGTGATGCGGTATCGTTCCTCTCTGCCGCAGGACAAAATCTTTGGCTGGGACGAAGCAAAATCCCTTGGGAACAGCCATTACCTGCTGATGCATTCCATGATTTACAGGACAGAACTGCTGCGGGAATGTGGATTAACGCTGCCGGAGCACACCTTCTATGTGGATAACCTGGTTTCCTTTATACCTCTCTCTTATGTGAAAACCATGTATTATCTGGATGTAAACCTGTATCGGTATTTTATCGGTAGAGAAGACCAGTCTGTAAGTGAAAATGTAATGATCGGAAGAATAGACCAGCAAATACGTGTCAACAAATTGATGATCGCTCACATGGCTCAGCAGAAAAATCTGCATAAAAGACAGAGAGAATACATGATGCATATGCTGATCATGATTACCACTGTATCGACCATATTCCTGATTAAGTCACAGACAGAGGAAAATTTTGAAAAGAAACAGGAATTGTGGAAATATCTGAAAAATGCAGACCGTAAGACCTACTGGAGTATCCGGCTCAGTCTTCTGGGAAGATTATGCAACCTACCCGGAAAAGGAGGAAGAAAAGTATCTGTGGCGGGCTATCAGGTTGTGCGGAAAATATATGGATTTAATTAGTGATGGATCATCATAAAGAGGAGCGAATCTTTTCGGCACTGAAAGATTCGCTCCTTTTTATGAGTTCTCTTAGATTGTAGAATGATGTTTTTCTTTTGCTGTAGTTTTGTCATATACGCGGTAGATAACGATATACGATGCAACACTGAAAGTAATGCCGGTAGCAACATCACAGATGGAGTGCTGCTTCAGGAACATGGTAGAAAGAATAATTAATGTGGTAAGTACGAATGCCGCAAAACGTATGCTACGTTTTTCTCTCAGTCTTTTACAGCTATTGATTGCACAGAATACGGCCACAGAATTGTACACGTGTATGCTGGGCAATACATTTGTCGGAGTATCAATTCGATACAGATATCGCACTATGTCAGTAAAAACATTTTCTCTCGGAAATTCGCGGGGACGAATTGTCAGTCCGTTGGGATATACGTAGGAAACAATCAGAAAGAGTGTCATCCCCAGCCCAAGATTGATGATCAAGTTCCAGTACTCTGTTTCATCGTCTACAAAAAATGCAAAGTAGAGAACAGTTGCGGCAATATAGAAAAACCACAGTACATAGGGAACAATGAAATATTCACAAAACGGTATTTTCTTATCCAGACTGGAATTAATAATATGATATCTCACAGGCATCCTCTCCAGCCAGGCAAAACATACCATGTAAAAAATGCCGTATAAAATGACGGGAATCAGTCTTTTGCTCTTTTTCATAAAACAATGCCTCCTGAACAACATCTCATGCTGAAAAACGTTCTGTTATTATCTATTAAGTATAGCCCCGATTATAACACAACTATTTTTCAAAATCAAAGAAATCACGAAAATACAAGAGAACTTTAATAAAAATTTAATTATGTTGATTTTTGACTGTTCTATGGTATAATTATTTTGAAATCGATTACAAAATTGAGCTGGCCGGATTTTGCGAGTGAAATCAAGTTTCAGGCTGTGAAGAATAAAATAAAAAGGAGAGCAAGATGAAAGCAAGAAAGAAAAAGAGCATTGAAAGAAAAAACACAACGGTTGAAAAAAATGTCCGTGAAGTAAAGAATACCGTTGAAGAAGATGTAAAAGTGGCTGAACCTGTAGAAAAAGAAGTTGTGGAAGCAGTGGAAGAGCCTGTAAAAGAAGTTGTCGAGACTGTGGAAGAACCGGTGAAAGAGGAAACTGTAAAAGAAGAAGTAGTGGAAGAACCGGTGAAGGAAGAAGCTGCAGAAAAAGTAAAAGAATCGGTCAATGAGGACGAGGAATTTTCTCGCCGCATGTCCCGCCACTATGATGAACTGAAATGGTTGTATTGTGAATTGTATCAGGGAAGACAGGATGCTTTTGATGATCTTTGCCGTAATCTGAAGAATATTTACGATTACAGAAAAGAAGAACTGAAGGAACTGGATCGCAGAAGAGAACAGAATCCACAATGGTACAAGAAAAATGATATCATCGGTATGATGATGTATGTGGATGCTTTTGCCGGTAATCTGAATGGTGTTCGGGAAAAGCTGGATTATATTCAGGAATGTAACGTGAATTATCTGCATCTGATGCCCCTTCTGGAGTCTCCGGAAGGAAGAAGTGACGGCGGATATGCAGTTGCTGACTTCAGGAAAGTACAGCCGGAACTGGGAACCATGGAAGACCTGGAAAAACTGGCAGATGAGTGCAGACATAAAGGAATCAGCGTATGTCTTGACTTTGTTATGAACCATACTTCGGAAGATCATGAATGGGCCCGCCGTGCACGTTCCGGTGAAAGAGAATATATGGACCGGTATTATTTCTACGACAATTATGATCTGCCGGCTCAGTTTGAAAGAACAGTCCCACAGGTATTTCCGACTACAGCACCGGGAAATTTCACCTGGCTGCCGGATCTGCAGAAGTTCGTTATGACAACATTTTATCCATATCAGTGGGATCTGAACTATTGGAATCCTGTTGTTCTGAATGAAATGATTTATAACATGCTGAATCTTACCAATAAAGGTATAGATATTATTCGTATTGATGCGGTTCCGTATATCTGGAAACAGCTGGGAACCAATTGCCGAAACCTTCCGCAGGTACATACGATTGTCCGCATGATGCGTATGATCTGTGAAATCGTCTGCCCGGGTGTCATGCTGCTGGGTGAAGTTGTTATGGAACCGGAGAAAGTTGTTCCGTACTTTGGTACCGTTGAAAAACCGGAGTGCCATATGCTGTATAATGTAACAACTATGGCAACAACCTGGCATACTGTTGCAACCGGTGATGCAAGACTGCTTCGCCGCCAGATGGATATTATCAACAGACTTCCGAAAGATTATGTATTCCAGAACTATCTGCGCTGCCATGATGATATTGGCTGGGGACTGGAATATCCGTTCCTTCGTCAGTTTGGCATTGATGAAGTGGCACATAAACGTTTCCTGAGTGATTTCTTTACCGGAAAATTCCCAGGATCCTTTGGCCGCGGAGAACTTTACAATGATGATCCCACATCCGGAGACGCTCGTCAATGTGGTACTACAGCATCTTTGTGTGGTATTGAGAAAGCAGCTTACGAGAGAGATGAGGAGGCACTGGACCGTGCTGTACGTTTTGATCTGATGCTCCATGCTTATATGTTTACACAGGCAGGTATTCCGGTAATTTACAGTGGTGATGAAATTGCACAGGAAAATGACTACACCTATCATAACGATCCTAAAAAATGGGCAGATTCCCGTTACCTTCACAGAGGCAAATTCCAGTGGGATAAAGCTGAACTGAGAAATCAGGAAGGAACAGTGCAGAATGAGATTTTCCAGGGATTAAAACAGATGGAAGAAATCCGTGTACAGCACGAGGTATTTGCTGCTGATGCATTAGCATGGACCGTAGATACCTGGGATGATTCTATTCTTGGTATTGTGAAGGTTAAAGGCGATGAGAAGATGGTTGCTCTGTTTAACTTCAGTGGTTATGATAAAGTTGCATGGATTAATGAAGACGATGGTATGTATCAGGATCTGTTTACCGGCCGTGAAATGGAGGCCAGAGGAGTTCAGATTCCTGCTTACGGATACTATTGGTTGTTAAAGAAATAGGAAATAGTGAATGACAATCAGCGAAATAGCTAAAATGGCAGGTGTTTCCAGTGCGGCGGTATCCCGATATCTGAATAATGGAAGTCTGAGTCAGCAAAAGCGGGAATGTATTGCCAAAGTGATAGAGGAAACGAATTACCAGCCTTCTGAATATGCACGTACGATGCGTACCAAAAAGACGAAAAGGATTGGAGTGATTGTGCCGCAGATAGACTCTGAGTCATCACCGGAGATTTTGTCCGGAATCGGAAGTGTAATGGATCAGATGAATTATCATGTGCTTCTTATGGATTCCAATCGGTGTCTGTCTAAAGAACTGCGTATGCTGGAAACATTTCAGCAAAGTCAGGTAGACGGACTCATACTTGCGGCCTCTGTATTGACAGAGGAGCATATGAGACTTCTGGGACAGATGCAATGTCCTGTTGTGATCGTAGGACAGAAATGTGAGGAGTATTCCTGTGTGTATCATAATGATTTTCAGGCATCCTATGAGATGATGAAATACCTGCTGAAATCAGGAAATACATATCCGGCTTATATCGGTGTAAATCGTCGGGATCTGGCTGCAGGGCTGAATCGATATCTGGGAGTAAAAAAAGCACTGGAAGAAGCAGATATTGTAATGGAAACAATTCCCTGCGAAGAGGCAGATTTCACAATGCAGTCTGGAAAAGAGGCAATGAGGAGGTTGTTGATGACAGGCCGAAAAATAGATTGTCTCTTCTGTGCTACCGACATGATAGCGGTGGGAGCAATCACCTGTCTGCGGGAACATGGACTTTGTGTGCCGGAGGATATTCGAATCAGCGGAATCGGGCATGGCCTGGTGGCTGACATCCTTACCCCTCAGCTGACAACGGTACATTTCCATTACCGTACCAGCGGGCTGGAAGCAGCCAGACTGATTCTGGAACAGATTCAAAATCCGCAGGCAGAAAAAAAATCACGGATGCTCAGTTATCGGATGATGTTTCAGGGTACAGCGTAAAAATAAAAAAAGTATAAATTATTAGCACTCATTCAAAATGAGTGCTAATTTTGTCTTGACAATTCATTCTTTGGGTATTAGTATAATAGGCATACCGAATGCAGAGGCATTCTTAACATGAACATAGAGTAAAGGAGTGTGAATGACCATGGCACAGAAACATGGTAATCTTTCTATTAACAGCGATAATATTTTCCCGATTATTAAAAAATGGATGTATTCCGATCACGATATCTTTGTTCGTGAATTAATATCCAATGGCTGTGATGCTATTACAAAACTGAAAAAGCTGGAGATGATGGGAGAGTATTCCTTCCCGGATAATTTCAAGAGCAAGATTGAAGTTATCGTTGATCCTGAGAAAAAAACTCTGAAGTTTATTGATAATGGTATCGGTATGACTGCAGATGAAGTTGAAGAGTATATTACTCAGATTGCTTTCTCCGGTGCTACAGAATTCCTTGAGAAATATAAAGATAAAACAAATGAAGATCAGATTATCGGTCACTTTGGACTTGGATTCTACTCTGCTTTTATGGTGGCAGAGGATGTTCATATTGATACATTGTCCTACAAAGAAGGGGCCGCTCCGGTACATTGGGAGTGTGATGGAAGCACAGAGTACGATATGACAGAAGGAGATAAAACAACTGTCGGAACAGAGATTACACTTTTCCTGAACGAAGACAGCGTGGAATTCTCCAACGAATACCGTGTTCGTGAAGTAATCGAAAAATATTGTTCTTTTATGCCGGTTGAGATTTTCCTTTCTAAAGAAGGTGCTGAGCAGGAATATGAGACAATCGATGAGGCCGATCTGAGAGAAGATGATGTGGTTGTAGAACACATCCATGAAGAGGCTAAAACAGAAGAAAAAGAAAATGAGAATGGAGAAAAAGAGATTGTTGAGATTTCCCCTGCAAAAGAAAAGGTGAAAATCAACAAACGTCCGGTGTCTCTAAGCGATATTCATCCGCTGTGGATGAAACATCCGAATGAATGTACGGATGAAGAATATAAAGAATTTTACCGTAAGGTATTTATGGATTACAAAGAGCCGCTGTTCTGGATTCATTTGAACATGGACTATCCATTTAACCTGAAAGGAATTCTGTATTTCCCGAAAATCAATACAGAGTATGATTCTATCGAGGGAACCATTAAACTGTACAATAACCAGGTATTTATCGCAGATAATATCAAAGAAGTTATTCCGGAATTCTTGATGCTCCTGAAAGGTGTGATCGACTGTCCGGATCTGCCGCTGAATGTTTCCAGAAGTGCACTGCAGAATGACGGATTTGTAAAGAAAATTTCAGACTACATCAGCAAGAAAGTAGCCGATAAACTGACCGGAATGTGCAAGACTGCCCGTGAAGATTATGAGAAATACTGGGATGATATCAATCCATTTATCAAATTCGGCTGCATCAAAGACACCAAGTTCGCAGATAAGATGAATGATTACATTCTCTTTAAAAACCTGGATGGAAAATATCTGACTCTGAAAGACTGCATCGAGGAGAATAAGAAACCTGAAGAAGCACAGGACGAGACAGTTGTGGAAGAAACCAGTGAAAATACTGAAGGTACCGAAGACAGCAAAGAAGAAAAGAAAGAAGAAAAAGTTACTATTTTCTATGTGACAGATGAGATTCAGCAGAGCCAGTACATCAATATGTTCAAGGCAGAAGGCATGGATGCTGTGATTCTGAAACACAATATTGATGCTCCGTTCATCACACATCTGGAACAGAGAAATGAAAACGTAAGCTTCCAGAGAATCGATGCTGATCTGACAGATTCCATGAAGGAAGAAAATGGAGAAGATCTGAAAGAACTGGCGGATACACTTACCGATGTATTTAAAAAGGCTCTGAAAAAAGAGAACATGAATGTCAAAGTGGAAAAACTGAAAAATGATAATATTTCTTCCATGATGACACTTTCTGAGGAAAGCCGCCGTATGCAGGAAATGATGAAGATGTATGGTATGGATGCCAATATGTTTGGCGGTGATACCCAGACCACACTGATTCTGAATGCAAATCATCCGCTGGTAAAATATGTAGCAGATCATAAGGAAGACGAGGAAAATGTTCCGGTTATCTGCGAACAGCTGTATGATCTGGCAATGTTGGCTCATAAACAACTGAATCCGGATGAGATGACTGCATTTATTGCACGAAGCAACAAAATCATGATGCTTCTGGCAAAGTAAGCAAATCGTATGAATGAATTGACGATTTCCCTGGACAATAGCGGTTCACATCCCATGTATGAGCAGATTTATGCATACATTCGTGATGAGATCCAAAGTGGAAAGATTCGTGCGGGAGAGAAACTTCCGTCGACCCGAACATTGGCATCTCATCTGGGGATAAGCCGCAGTACGGTTGATCAGGCATATGAACAGCTTCTGGCTGAGGGATATATGATCGCCAGTCCATGCCGTGGTTATTTTGTCTGTGAGCTGGATCAACTGTATCAGCTGCCTTCACGGACACAGTTACCTGTAGCGGAGAGACACCAGGAATCGAAGGAATATCGGATTGATTTCGCGGTCAACGGCATTGACAAAGAGGGTTTTCCCTACCAGACTTGGAGAAAAATTTCCAGAAACGTTCTGAATGAAGACGATGGAACGTTATTTCAGCTGGGAGAATCCCAGGGGGAGGAGGCACTCCGTGTGGAGATTGCTTCCTACCTGCATCATGCCCGCGGCGTGAATTGTGGAGCCAATCAGATTATTGTAGGAGCAGGGAATGATTATCTTCTCATGCTCCTACATGTGATTCTGGGGATGGACTGGAAAATTGCCATGGACAATCCTACATATACAAGTGCTTCCGTGGCATTTCAGAAAATGGGGTATGAAGTGTTTCCGCTGGAGCCGGATGATATGGGGATGATACCGGAGAAGCTGGAAGAGTGCGGGGCAGATCTTGCTTATGTGATGCCCTCTCACCAGTTTCCGTTGGGAAGTGTGATGCCTATTCAGCGCAGGCAGCAGCTTCTGGCATGGGCAGCCAAAAAAGAGCATCGTTATCTGATAGAAGATGATTATGACAGTGAGTTCCGATATAAAGGAAAGCCTATCCCCAGTCTGCAGGGATTTGACTCCCATGATAAAGTTATTTATCTGGGAACATTTTCCAAATCACTTGCCCCTGCGATTCGTATCAGTTATATGGTTCTTCCTGTGAGTCTGATGCATCGATATGAGGAGAGAGGTCGTAATTTTTCGGTTACTGTCTCACGTGTGGATCAGAAAATATTGGAAATGTTCTTCAGAGAGGGACATTTTGAGAGACACCTGAATCGTATGAGAGGTGTATACAGAACAAAACACGACTGCCTGATCAGTGAAATGAAAAAAATTCAACATATCTGCCGGATTCGTGGTGAACACGCAGGTGTACACATTCTGGTGGAAATGAAAAACGGAATGACAGAACAGGAAGCTGTAGAAGCAGCACGAAAAGCAGGAATAAAAGTCTATGGACTCACAGAATACTGTATCCAGCCATTGAAAGACAGGGACACAGCAACCGTGCTGATGGGATATGCCACACTCAGCGAAGAACAGATGAAAGAGGCGGTGCAATTGTTAGCAGAGGTGTGGGGATTTTGATTAATGTGGAAAAAGGGACGGAGAATCTCCGTCCCTTTTCAAAGGAATTAAAAAGTATCCTTTATTCTGTTACTTCTTCAGTATCCTCAGCCGGTTCTTCTTCAGTCTCTTCTTCACTCGCTTCTGTTTCTTCTGCTTCAGCTGTTGTATCAGGGCATTCAGCAGCCTCTGTCTCTTCTGATTCCTCTGTCTCTTCGGCTGCTTCTTCTGTTTTTTCTTCTTCAGCATGTTCGGTAGGAAGTGTGGTGTATGTGCGTTCAGCAGGGCATACGTCCTCTTCTTCATCGTTCAGCAGATCTTCGAAATCTTCTTCACTGAGGTCATTCATTTCTTTACATTTCTTTAAATATGCCAGTGCTCCGCCAACGGCAGCTCCTGCAACAGCTACACCGGCAAGAGTTTTCCAGATATAATTCTTTGCCATCTTAAATCTCCTTTATAGCTTAGATAATATAAGTATCTCTTATTTTAATACTATTTTAACAAAAAAGAAAGTATTTTTTTCATTACTTGCTATTTTTGTCCTAAGAGGTTATACTTTTTGTGATTATCTTGAAAGAAGATTGGACTCCCACCTCTATAGGTGTCGAGTTACGACAATTTAGTCTTGGTGGGAGTCCAATCTCCTTCCAAGATAAAGCCTCCGGCGGATTGCAGAGGTGCGCAGATGTATTGTGTCATGCAAAGCATGACGCGCACCTCGCAGCAAGTACGCCGAGACGTACTTGAATGTGAAAGGGGACGGTGTAAAGAATATGTTTCAGGCTTGTATTTTTGACCTGGATGGGACATTGGCAGATACAGTGGAATCGATTGCTCATGTAGCGAATCAGATTCTGGAACAGTTTGGTCTTCCTGTACAGCCTGTCAATGATTTCAAATATCATGCAGGTGATGGCGGTGATGTGTTGATGGAACGGTGTATGAGGGCTGCAGGAGGAGATTTCTCTCGCCTGAAAGAAGGCCAGCGGCTTTACCGGGAGATTTTTGCGGCTAATCCGCTGTATAAGGTTACCGTATTTGATGGTATGCGGGAGACGTTGGAAGAGTTGAAAAAGCGTCACGTGAAGCTGGCGGTATTGTCCAACAAACCTCATGAGGCTACATGCCTTGCGGTGAGAGGTTTGTTTGGTGATGATATTTTTGATGTGATACAGGGGCTTGAAGTGGGGATGAAACGCAAACCTTCACCTTCCGGAGCTTTGAAAATCGCTGATTTTCTGCAGGTGGATCCGGAAAACTGTATGTACATCGGGGATACAAATACAGACATGCAGACTGGAAAAGCCGCAGGTATGTACACAGTCGGTGTGCTATGGGGATTTCGGGACAGAAAGGAACTGGAAGAGAATCATGCAGATGTGATTATCGAAAAGCCCCGGCAACTGCTGGATCTTCAGGCCGGGTGATGGAGAAATGATGAAGCGTTCGAGGTATCAATAGAAAGGAGAAAAAAATGAGTCAGTACAGCAAACTTTGTGTGGAAACTTTTTTGAAAAACCAGGGACAGCTTTTTGATGAAAATGTAGCAGATAATTATCAGGAAGCAGAAGAATTTCTGGAGGACTGCATGGCAGTTGTTGTGAAGAATTTGAAAGAGGTCAGAGAGTATCTGGATGAAAGCGGGATGGATGTATCCGGTATGAGTGATGAGGGAATCCTGGAAGCAAGTGAGATATTTTCGCTTGAAGATGGTACATATCTGATCGTAGAAGGATAAAGTTCAAGTACAAAATATTCTTGTAGATGAAAACCAGGAATGCTATACTATATATAGTTACAATTTTATATACAGGACGGGGGTCCTGTAAGAGTTTGAAATATCAGAACAGGTGGATAAGCCCAGAAAATGAGTTTGAGATGATTCTGGTAGGAAACGGAGGTATGATAATGTATCGGGTAGATTCCATGAAAGCGGAAGAGTTTATCAGTCATGAGGAGATCATGGAGACTCTGGAGTATGCAGAAAGGAACAAGAACAATGTGGAACTGATCGATCAGATTCTTGAGAAAGCAAGAAAAAGAAAAGGTCTGAACCACAGGGAGGCATCTGTGCTTCTGGTCTGTGAGGATGAGGAGAAGAATAAGGAAATCTGTGCATTGGCAGAACAGATTAAAAAGGATTTTTACGGCAATCGAATTGTAATGTTTGCACCGCTGTATCTGTCTAATTATTGTGTGAACGGCTGTGTATATTGTCCGTATCACGCAAAAAACAAACATATTCCGAGAAAAAAACTCACACAGGAAGAAATTAAACGGGAAGTAATGGCACTTCAGGATATGGGGCATAAGAGACTGGCTCTGGAGACAGGAGAGGATCCGGTGCATAATCCGATTGAATATGTGCTGGAAAGTATCAAAACGATTTACAGTATCAAGCATAAAAATGGTGCGATCCGCAGAGTCAATGTAAACATTGCAGCAACTACAGTGGAGAATTACAGAAAACTGAAAGAAGCAGGAATCGGTACCTATATTCTGTTCCAGGAGACTTATCATAAAGAGTCTTATGAGAAACTGCATCCGACAGGACCAAAGCATGATTATGCTTATCACACGGAGGCGATGGACCGTGCAATGGAAGGCGGCATTGATGATGTGGGAATCGGTGTTCTGTTCGGACTGGAACTTTACCGATATGAATTTGCAGGTCTGCTGATGCATGCTGAACATCTGGAAGCAGTACACGGTGTGGGACCGCATACCATCAGTGTTCCCAGAATCCGAAGAGCAGATGATATAGATCCGGATGCTTTTGATAATGGTATTGATGATGATATTTTTGCAAAACTGGTGGCATGTATCAGAATCTCTGTTCCTTATACAGGTATGATTATTTCTACCAGAGAAAGTCAGAAGTGCAGAGAACGTGTGCTTCATCTGGGTGTTTCTCAGATCAGCGGCGGTTCCAGAACCAGTGTTGGAGGATATGCGGAAGAGGAACCGGAAGAAGAAAGTTCTGCTCAATTTGATGTGAGCGACAACCGGACTTTGGATCAGGTAGTGAACTGGCTGATGAAGATGGATTATATTCCCAGCTTCTGTACAGCATGCTACCGTGAAGGCAGAACGGGCGATCGTTTTATGAGCCTTTGTAAGAGTGGTCAGATTCAGAACTGCTGTCATCCGAATGCACTGATGACACTGAAAGAATATCTGGAAGACTATGCGTCTCCGGATACCAAAGCGGTTGGAGAAGCTTTGATTCAAAAAGAACTGGTCAATATACCAAAAGAAAAAGTAAGAGAAATTGTGGTGCGGAACCTGAAAGAGATTGAGAAAGGAAACAGAGATTTCCGTTTTTAGGAGGACACATCATGAGTATGAACAGTACACCATCGGCAGAAAGAGTACACATTGGTATTTTTGGAAGAAGAAATGCGGGTAAATCCAGTCTGATCAATGCGATGACCGGACAAAACCTTTCTATTGTATCTCCGATAGAAGGTACCACCACAGATCCGGTACAGAAAGCAATGGAATTACTTCCACTAGGTCCTGTGGTGATGATCGATACACCGGGGATTGATGATGAAGGAGAGCTGGGAAGTCTTCGCGTGGCACGAAGTTATCAGATGCTGAACAAATCCGATATCGCACTTTTGGTACTGGATGCCGGACAGGGTGTGACAGATGAAGACAGGAGGCTGCTGGAACGTATTAAGGATAAGCAGATTCCCTGCATGGTAGCTGTAAATCAGTGTGACCGTGTGTCAGCGGAAACTGTGGAAGCAATTCTGACAGAGGTGAGGGAGAAGATCGGCCAGAAAGAAGTGCTGGATGTCAGTGCAGCTACAGGTTATCATATCCATGAGCTGAAAGACCGTCTGGCAGCATTGATGAAGGATGATCAGGAAGAACGGCGGATCGTGGCAGATCTTCTGGTGCCCGGAAAACTTACGGTGCTTGTCATCCCCATTGATAAGGCGGCACCGAAGGGAAGATTGATTCTGCCCCAGCAGCAGACAATCAGGGATATCCTGGAAGCGGGAGGTGCCTGTGTGACGGTGCGGAACACAGAACTGGAAGCACTGCTGAACAGTCTGGGGGATCAGGTGGGGCTGGTAATTACAGACAGCCAGGCATTTGCGGAAGTCTCTGCAATTGTTCCGGAGAATATTCCGCTGACTTCATTTTCCATTCTTTTTGCTCGATATAAAGGTGAACTGAACCCATTTCTGCAGGGACTCAGGGCATTGGAAACCCTTCAGGATGGGGATCGTGTGCTGATATCAGAGGGGTGTACCCATCACAGACAGTGCAATGATATCGGTACAGTGAAGATTCCGACCTGGATCAGGAATTATATTGGGAAGAATCTGGAATTTTCATTCAGCAGCGGCGGCGAATTTCCGGTGGATCTTTCCCCATACAGGATGATCGTACATTGTGGAGGCTGCATGCTGAATGCCCGTGAGATGCATTATCGGATTGCCTGTGCACAGGATGCCGGAATACCAATTACAAATTATGGCATGTTGATTGCCCGTGTGACGGGAATTCTGGAACGAAGTCTGGAACCTCTGCATATAGTATAGAAAAAAGTTTCCGGCAAAACCGGAGGAGAAAATGTTTCACATATTTCACCCCGGGTTTGCCGGTTTGCTGTCTGGAGGTTTTGCATGGCGTATAAAATAGTTCTGGATGCAGGACACGGCGGTGAGGATCCGGGCGCTGTCTATCAGGGGAGACAGGAAAAGGATGATACCTTGAGGCTGGTTCTGGCGATTGGAGAAATTCTGAAAAGTCAGGGTGTCGATGTGGTATATACAAGAACCACCGATGTTTATCAGACTCCTTTTCAGAAAGCCCAGATTGCCAATCGTGCACTGGCAGATTATTTTATTTCCATACACAGAAATTCCAGTCCGATGCCGAATCAATATGAAGGAGTGGAGACACTGGTTTATGACAAATCCGGCATTAAACTGGAGATGGCGGAGAACATTAATGGGGCTCTTGAAAATCTGGGATTTAAAAATCTTGGCGTAAAGGCGAGACCCGGTCTGGTGGTTTTGCGGAGAACCCGAATGCCGGCATTGTTGGTGGAGGTAGGTTTTATTAACAGTGACAGCGACAATGTACTTTTTGATCAGCGATTCAATGAGATTGCAGAGGCCATCGCCTATGCGATTCTTGGAACGCTGTCCGAGGAAGACGTGGAGGAACCGATTCTTTATCGGGTACAGACCGGACTGTTTCGAAACCGTGAGTATGCAGAACGGCTGAATTATGAGCTGATTGATAAAGGATATCCTTCCTACATTCTGGAGGATGATGGGATGTATAAGGTACAGGTAGGTGCTTTTCAGCAATTGGGCAATGCGGTTACGATGGAGCAGAAACTCCGCCGTGACGGGTATCAGACCTGGATTACGACCCGATAACAGGAAAAACTGGTGGGTAAGTCTCTCATAAGTGAGAAAACTGCCCACTTGATTAAAAAAGAGGATGACAATGGATACATACGAAAAAAACAGGCGATTTCTGGACATGTATAATGATTTTATTTTTCTGGAAGACGAGCCGCAGAAAGCAGACATTATTTTTGTTCCGGGAAATGGATTTCCACAGATGGCAGAGCGTGCAGCTGAACTCTGGAAAGGAAAGTTTGCACCCTGGGTGTTGCCCTCAGGCAGATACAGTGTGGTGGTTGGCAGATTTGCAGGTGTGCAGGCAAAACAGCAGATTTATACCGGTTCCTATGAGACCGAATGGGATTTTCTCTATGATGTGCTGACCAGAAATGGCGTGGCTGGCCAGGCAGTGCTGAAAGAAAATCAGGCAACCTATACCTATCAGAATGCCATTCATTCCCGGGCAGTGACTGATGCCGCAGGAATTCAGGTGAACCGGGCAATTATCTGCTGTAAAGCACAGCATGCCAGAAGATGTAAAATGTATTATCAGCTTTTATATCCTGAAACGGAACTGTTGATCTGTCCCTCTGATACAGGGATTAACAGATATAACTGGTTTGAGACAGAAGCGGGAATCGAAGAGGTGCTGGGAGAAATGGAGCGGTGCGGCGCACAGTTCCATCAGATTCTGAGAGAAAAAATCGAAATGCCGGGGAAAGAATAACCCCGGCATTTTATACGTTTATGCATTTTCATCGGCATCTTCCGATTTGAAATAATTTTCAGGTATATAAATATGAACCAGTTCAATACGATTCTTGTCCATCTCATCAACCACAAGTTTCAGACCGTCCGATGTGATACAGGATTCTCCGGTCAGTGGGAGATGATCCAGCTGTTCAATAATGTATCCGCCGATAGAGTCGTAATCTTCAGATTCCAGATGGAGCCCCAGACTGTCATTCAGATCATCCAGTTTGGCAGATCCCTGAGCTGTATATTCGCGTTCCGGAATAATTTCCAGATAGTCTTCTTCCTCGTCTTCATCGTATTCATCACGGATTTCTCCCACAATTTCTTCCAGAAGATCTTCCAGTGTGATCATACCGGCAGTGGCACCATATTCATCCAGAACAATGGCAAGATTTACGGCATATTCTTTCATCTCTATCAGAAGATCGGCCGTACTTTTATGTTCATAGGTAAAATAAGGTTCTCTCAGAATACTGCGTACCGAGAAATTTTCTCTTGAATCCAGAAGAAGAATATCTTTCATATTGATCGTACCGATAATCACATCTGTGGTATTTTCATAGACGGGATATCGCGTATACCCGTTCTCCCGGAAAATCTTCATAAGCTCTTCATACGTAATATCGGCACTGACAAAAGACATATCAATACGGGGAACCATCACGTCCTTGGCCTGAGAATCACCGAAATCAAATACATTATAAATCATCTGGCGTTCTTCTTTTTCAATAACACCGTCTTCGTGGCTTACATTTACGATGGTTCTGAGTTCCTGTTCAGTCATCTGATCCTGTCTGGCATTGGGATCTACATGAAGCATAGTAAGAACGATGCCGGACAGCTTGTTCACCAGAAAAATAACAGGGCTCAGAATTTTCATCAGAAAAAGAATGATCGGTGCATAGGACAAAGAAAGCTTTTCTGCGTTCAGCGTCGCCATGGTTTTGGGAGTAATCTCACCAAATAGCAGAACCAGTAAGGTCAGGATGCCGGTGGCTGCACCGATGAATGCACTTCCGAAGACACGGGTTGTCCATGTGGTGGCCAGGGAAGATGCATAAAGGTTAACGATATTGTTTCCGATTAGAATGGTACTCAGCAGATTTCCCGGATCATCGATAATCCGAAGAAGCGTCTTTGCTCTTTTATTCCCTTCCTCCACCAGTGACATGATGCGGATCTTATTTACAGTTGTCATAGCTGTCTCGGCAGAAGAAAAAAATGCGGAGAGCAGCAGCAGGATCAATAACAGCAATAGCTGTATCGCGTCGCCTGAATCCAATTTATTCACTCCTTTTAAGTATATATTATGATTAGCACGTCAAAAGGGTAAAAAATAAGATCCTTTTTTCGACATAGGACCTTGAAAACTGAATATATTGCTGTACACTACGCTAGCAAACCAAAATAGAGTGAATTTTTCAACCTATTTATGCTTGATTTCA